>NZ_CP012024.1:339250-641000 GCF_001050115.1 Bacillus smithii
TTTTATGGAATGAGTGAAACAGCTATTCAAAATCAAATTTTCTTAGCCCTGATCACGTATTGCTTACATGTTCTCATTCAATTGGAGATGAAAAGTAAGAAATCCCTACTTCGAATTACTCGTTGGTTAAAGAGAGCTCTGTGGAAACCAGCTTATGTTTGGTTGCGAAAATTTGATGGGCGAGCCAGTCCATAATCTCCCTTTTGTCGTTGTCGCTCTGGTTTAACTGTATATATTTACCAAATGGGCAGTGCCACCTTTCTTTAGGTTTTGTCTTTTTGGCACAAATTCACAAAAAATAATTAACAGAAAATTCTAACTATATTTATGCAATGCTAATGGTTCTTGATAAAAAACTTAATGTCCTTATTTATTGGCCTGATAAAGGTCTAAGATAGGAGTAGAAAAGAACCTAACGTGATGATGTAAAAGCCCGAAGGAGGCGTATGGCCCCCATTCGGGCTTTTCTTTTAATCTTCTTTTGCAGCTTCAATGTAGATGGCTACTTTAACGTCATCGCCGACAAGAACACCGCCGGTTTCGAGCGGAGCGTTCCAAGTCAGGTTGTAGTCGCTGCGTTTAATCACGCCATTAGCGGAAAATCCTGCTTTTTCTTTACCGCTCATAGGATCTTTCGCCAAGCCTTCAAACACTACTGTAAATGTTTCTGGACGAGTGACGCCATGAAAATTGACATCTCCCGTTACTTCATATTCTCCATCGCCTTTTTTGTGGATGTTTGTAGTGCGAAATGTCAATGTTGGGTATTTTTCGATGTCAAAGAAATCAGCGGACTTTAAATGTTGATCACGGTCACTGTTGCGAGTGTCAATGCTGGCTAAATCGATTTCTACTTGAATCTTTGCCGTTGTTAAATCGGTTGGATCCGCTTCAATGGAAGCATTGAAGTTTTTAAATGCGCCCCTTACTCTCGATATCATCATATGTCTGACAGAAAAATCAATGTTACTATGGGCCGGGTCCACGATCCATCTGGAAATGATCATTTTGATTCCTCCAATTCACCAATATTATTACTAAAAGTAAGTTAGTGTTAATAAATAATATAATGCGATAATTAAAGTATAAGAGTGATAGTAACAATTGTCAATTTAAACAGTTTTTTCATACAAGCGCTCGTAAGATAGATGTTAAAGGAGAATGAAACAGTATCGGGAGAAGGGTTTAGGAAAAAGATCAACACATTGGATGAATGAAAGTACGTTTTAGATAAGTTAAATTCTAAAGCAATTAGGCTTTAGGAGGAGTGGGAAAACAAAAAAAATAGACTTATTCATTAACTTTTTAAGATTAACTTTTTTTAAACAATTTTTGATGTCTTTTGAATATGTTGTATGGAGAGGAGATGAAAAAGCATGAAAATAAGGAGCATCAAGAGAGAAGCGCGGCAGGCGCTAAAAAACCATTGGGGATTTGCAGTGCTTTTGAGCATCGTCGTCTTTTTGGTTTATTCAGTGGTCCCTTATTTAGTAGAAGTCATTTTAAGCGGCGGTTTTACACGATGGGCAACTGAAGAGCAAAACTGGCCTGCCATTGTGTCTCAAATCCTCACATTGTTGTTAACACCGGTTACGGTTGGATACAGTTGGGTATTTTTACGATTGGTGAGAAAAGAACCTGTTCAAATAAAGAACACGTTCGAGCTGTTCTCCGGCAAGTTGTACTGGAAATCGCTCGGCTTGACCATTCTCATAACCATTTACACGTTTTTATGGTCTTTATTATTAGTCATTCCCGGTATTATTAAGAGCTTCGCTTATTCTCAAGCTTACTTTATTTTGAAAGATCATCCGGACTATTCATTAAATCAAATCATTACAGAGAGCAGAAAAATGATGAACGGATACAAATGGAGATACTTTCTGCTGCAATTAAGTTTTATTGGCTGGTTCATCCTCAGTTTGATTACTTTAGGTATCGGGTTTCTTTGGTTAGTTCCTTACGTCTACAGCTCATTAGCCCGTTTTTATGAAGAAATCTCTCAAAAAAGGGAAGAAGTTCCCCAACCATAATCGAAGGATAACATGCTGCCGCTCATTTACAAATGGGTGGTTTTTTTCGTAAGAGGAAGAAAAAGCGTTGTTCACACTTTTTTCACAGCGATTGCTTCCCGTATTTTTTGAAGCGTGCCTGCGGCTTTTTCTTTTCTCTCCTTCATGACGTTGACAAATAAGGCGTCAATGATGGACAATTGGGCAATGCGCGAAGCGAGAGCTTCTGAACGATATTCGGTTTCTTGTGAAACGGTATGCAAGGATAGATCGGCCTTTTGAGTGAGCGGCGATTTCGAAAAACTGGTAATGGCAATGGTTTTACAGCCGGTTTTTTTAGCAACATCCACAATTTCAAGCAAATCTTTATTCATTCCGGAATGAGAGATAAAGACCGCGACATCTTGTTTGGACAGCAAGGAGGCGGACATGATTTGAAAGTGGGCATCCATAAATGCCTCTGTAGGGATGCCTGTTCTCATAAATTTGTGCTGAGCATCCAAAGCCACGATGGCTGAGCCGCCTGTGCCGTAAAATGAAATTTTTTTTGCCTGCAGGAGATACTCAACCGCTTCCCCAAAGTGTTGAAGGTTTAAAATGTTCAGAGTATCTTGCAATGTTCGGATATTGGACTGGAACACTTTTTCAGCGACTTGATCGCTTGTATCATCTTCTAATATGTTTTCATGTATATCTTGAATGGGGGTCACAATTTCAGATGCCAAAGCGATTTTCATTGCTTGAAACCCTTTAAAACCTATACGTTTGCAAAAACGGAAAATCGTAGCTTCGGCCACTTGAAGGTCGTCAGCTACTTGGTTGATGGTGCTGTGGATAACTTCTTGCGGTTTTTCCAAAAAGTAATCGGCAATCGTTTGTTCCTTAGGACTAAAGCTGGAATATGCAGATCGAATGGTTTGCAAGCAAGATCGGGTGGCCATAAGTCACTCTCTCCTTTTTCGTGTTTTTAAAACAGACAAGCAATCCAAAGCAGGGATGATCATAGTGCAGCGGCTGAATCTGCAGGTTCTTTGGCTTTGTTAACCATAATCTTGTGAACGCTTCCATTAAACGGTTTTGATTTCTTGTGTTTTGCACTTCCCGAAGGTCTTATCTCCATATGATGATAAGCTCCGTTGCCTGCCTTACGTGAATAACCTATATAGTTGGAAAAATTTTTGACGATTGCTCTTTGATCCTATTTCGTCCCGGATACGTTATCGGGTTGTCGAACGAAAGTTTCTTATTTTAGTGTACATGAAAAAAGCTGTGAATAAAATATATTTTCATTGCCATCTTTGAATTAAAAAATTTTTATTATAAAATAAGGATAAAAAGAAAATTTTTTTCTATTAAGATAGGAGAATGAATATGAAAATTGGATTAATCGGTTTAGGAAAAATGGGGCTGAATTTAGGCCAAAACTTAATCGACCATCGCCACGAAGTGGTAGCGTATGACGTCAATCCCAAGGCGGTGGAAGAAATCCAAAAATATGGCGCTCAAGGAACTTCCAGCTTACAAGAACTGGTGGACTCGTTGGAAAAGCCAAGAATTGTCTGGATCATGGTGCCGCATGGTGTGGTGGATTCCGTCCTCAGCGACCTGAAGCCGCTTTTGGAAAAAGACGATATTGTGATCGAAGCGGGGAATTCCCACTATAAAGAATCGATTCGTCGCTACAACGAGTTCAAAGAAGCGGGCATCCGCTTCATGGATGCCGGTACTTCCGGAGGCATGGAAGGAGCTCGCCATGGGGCTTGTTATATGGTAGGGGGAGATCCCGAAGCTTGGAAGATCGTGGAACCGATTTTCCGGGATACCGCTGTGGAAAACGGCTATTTATATGCCGGTAAACCGGGTAGCGGCCACTTCTTGAAAATGGTCCACAACGGCATTGAATACGGGATGATGGCCGCCATTGGAGAAGGATTTGAAGTGTTGGAGAAAAGCGACTTTGATTTTGACTACGAAAAAGTCGCGAGAGTATGGAACAATGGGTCCGTCATTCGTTCCTGGCTGATGGAATTAACCGAACGCGCCTTCTCGAAAGATGCGAAATTAGACGGCATCAAAGGCGTGATGCACTCTTCCGGTGAAGGAAAATGGACGGTGGAAACGGCTCTGGATTTACAAACGGCCACACCGGTCATCGCCCTGTCCTTATTAATGAGATACCGGTCTTTGGAAGAAGACACGTTTACTGGAAAAGTAGTTGCTGCTTTACGAAATGAATTTGGCGGGCATGCAGTAGAAAGATCTTAAACTATTCTTTTTCAGGACCGTTAACTACACCTAAAAGCGCGGATCATGAGTGATTCGTTGAGAAAGGATGTAGTTAGCGGTCCTTTCTTTCATGGATGATTAGTTTTTTCACCGATTAACAGTCGAAGGGTCAATCGATATTGACAAAGGGAATAAAGAAAAGCAACTAAGGCGTGAGGTGGAGAGGGCGGGGGAGCGTTCCATAGGGTTTTGATGGCTAGCCTTTTATCAAAGTATAGCAGGCTGAGCAAGTTTTGTTTTATGTAAACTTTGTTATTTTTCAGTTTACATAAAAAGTATTGTTTACTATAATGCTAGTATCATACATCATGAGGAGGATGAAGATGAAAACAAGAGATATGGTGCTAGCGGCGATGTTTACAGCTGTGGTGGCGGCGCTAGGGTTGATACCGCCAATCCCAAGTCCGTTTTCGCCAGTTCCGATCACAGCTCAAACATTTGGAGTGATGCTGGCTGGGGCGGTCCTTGGTCCCAGATTGGGAGGTTTGAGTTTATTATTATTTGATCTGTTAGTAGCAATGGGCGTTCCGGTATTATCAGGTGGAAGAGGAGGTATGTCCGTACTCCTTGGCCCGAGCGGAGGATATATTATGTCTTATCCGATTGCGGCGTTTTTGATCGGTTATTTGGCGGACCGCTATCGAAATAATCTAAATGTGTGGAAGTTGCTTCTTTTTAATATTTTAGGTGGGATGATTTTCGTTTACTTATGCGGAGTAACGTATTTATCCGTTGTTACCGGTACGCCATGGCTGGCGGCGATGACAGCAGCTCTGATTTACTTGCCGGGAGATTTGACGAAAGCGATCGTGTCGGCCATAGTAGCCATTGAATTGAGAAAGCGTTTATCCTTCAAAAGGTTTGCGGATGAAGGATGAGCCGGTCATGTATATAGGAGAATCATTATCGCACTATGCAGAAACGCAGCCAGATACACCGGCTGTTTGTTTTGAACACACACAGATTACTTATAGGGAATTCCGGGATCACATCAAAGGAATATCCGATAGGCTTCTTCAAATATTAGGTGAGGGAAGAAGACGAAAAGTCGCTTTATGGCTAGGAAATAGGCCGGAATTCCTCGAAGCCTTTTTTGCGATTATTCGTCTCGGTTGGATCGCTGTCCCTTTAGATAGAAAATGGACGACGGTGGAATTGCGTCATGCCATGAGTATTGCCTGCCCTGATGCAGTGATTGCAGAGAATGATTCTTCTCCGGGATGGCAAGAAACTTTGGTAATACCGGTCGAACAGCTGTATCAGTATTCTGCCGGCAGTTCGAATTTGCCAAAGCCTCCGACAGAAGACGACCTTTTTTATTTGGGATTTACTTCAGGTACGACGGGAAAACCGAAAGGCTATGTTCGCAATCATGGTTCATGGCTTAAAAGCTTTTCCGCCGGAGAGACAGCCTTTGGTTTTCATAGCGGCCATAGCGTTTTGGCTCCGGGGCCTTTATGCCACTCTTTGTCGTTGTTTGCCGCTGTTCATGCCGTTCATGGCGGCAGCACTTTTTATATGCTTGAGTCGTTTGATGTGGACAAAGTCTGTCGTCTGTTGAAGCAAGGCTGTGTGGATATGCTGCATGTTGTCCCGACGATGCTGGAAAAAATAATGGCTCAATACCGATGGAAACCCATCATCCATCAAAGTGTCAAATGGATTTTGGCTTCCGGTGCTTATTGGGAGGAAAATTCAAAGGAGCGGGCAAAGCAGCTTTTTCCGCAGGCAAGATTGTTTGAATATTATGGAGCTTCGGAGCTAAGCTTTGTCGCTTATCAAGAATATCCGGCTAAAGAAAAAGGAAGCAAGCCATTTCCGGGTGTTCACATTCGCATTTGTGATCAAGCAGGACGGGATGTCGAACCGGGGGAAATCGGCCAAGTCTACATAGACAGCCCATTATTATTTTCCGGTTATGTAAAAGACGAGAACGAAACGAAAAAAGTGTTAACCCATTTTGGGGCCACTGCTGGCGATATGGGAAGAATGGATTCACAAGGCCGCCTTCATATTGTCGGGCGACGCAAAAATATGTTTAAAAGCGGAGGGCTGAAAGTTTACCCAGAGGAAGTAGAGCATGTCATTAAAAAGCATCCTTCGGTAGAAGAAGCGGTGGTCATTGGAATAAAGGACGAGTATTGGGGCGAAAAAGGCGTCGCGTGTGTGCAGTGGAGAAAAAAAGAATCGGAAGAAGAAATCAAGCGTTTTTGCAGGCAGCATCTCGCTGCTTACAAATGCCCAAAACAATGGGTTGAAATGGATCATTGGCCTTTGACCAAAAGCGGAAAAGTAGATCGCTTCACATTAAAACAGTGGCTGGAGAAGGTGTTGTCATGCCAAGAGCAGTGATTGTGGCAGCAAAAAGAAGTGCTGTTGGAAAAATTGGCGGAATTTTCCGTAATGTTCTGCCGGAAGTGTTGGCAGCGAAAGTGATTCAAGCAGTGCTGGAGGAATGCCCTGTTCCTGCGGCAGAAATAGATGATGTGATTTTAGGGAATGTGGTAGGACCTGGGGGTAACATCGCGCGGCTTTCCGCTTTAACGGCGGGTTTGCCTGTTGAAGTACCAGGAATGACCATTGATCGTCAGTGCGGATCGGGGTTGGAAGCCATCATTACGGCTTGCCGTTTTGTGCAGGCTGGTGCAGGGGATATTTATTTAGCAGGTGGAGTGGAAAGCACCAGTTTGGCGCCGTGGAAAATAGAGAAACCGACTTCTTTATATTCGGCGGCTGCTCCGCGAATTTATACACGCGCACGATTTTCTCCAGATTGGATCGGGGATCCGGAAATGGGGATCGCGGCGGAAAATGTCGCACGAGTGTATCATGTGAGCCGAGAAGAACAGGATGAGTATGCACTACGAAGTCATCAAAAAGCTGTCAAGGCTCAAGAAAATCAATTATTCGCTGAAGAAATTGTCCCGATAAACAACAAGAATCAAGATGAATGTCCTCGTTCCGGACTTACTCTTTCTTTATTGAGAGCACTAAAGCCCGTTTTTCAAGAAGATGGGACGGTGACAGCGGGAAATGCGTGTCCGATCAATGACGGAGCGGCCATTGTCCTTGTGATGTCTTTGGAAAAATGTCGCGAACTGAATCTGGAGCCGGTGATGGAGTTTATCGACAGCGCCGTAGCAGGAGTCGATCCGAATCTGCTTGGAATTGGGCCGGTTCCAGCGGTAAAGAGATTGCTGCACAGAACGGGAATCGGCCTACAGGATATTGACTTGGTTGAATTTAATGAAGCTTTTGCTTCTCAAGTGATTGCTTCCATTCGCGAATTGGGGTTGCCGGAAGAAAAAGTGAATATTCACGGAGGCGCCTTAGCCATTGGACATCCTTATGGGGCATCAGGGGCCATTATTGTGACAAGGCTTTTTCATGAAATAAAGCGTGATTTTGGAGAAACGGGCCTTGCCACTTTAGGGATAGGCGGTGGAATTGGGCTTTCGGCTTTGTTTCAACGTTTCCGATCATGACCATTGATCATCCCCTTCTCCCGCATTGTATCCGTGAGCGGGAAAAGGGGATTTGCCGGACATAGGCTGGGTTTAAGATTTTAGAAAGTTGTTATATGGTCGGAAAGGGATTAAGGCACCTCATGTCCCATGGAGCTGTGAAGTATTTCGAACCATTGGTCGTGTGTTAATGTATGCTCTAAAGATCGGACCGCTTTTTGGATGCGTTCTTTTTTTCCGGACCCCACGATTGGCATAATCTTGGCCGGGTGGTTCAAAAGCCAGGCATACAAAACTTCGTCTATGCTCTCCGCTTGAATTTCCCGGGCAATTTTCGCTAATGTTTTTCTCATTCGCACTGCCTTTTTTTCTTGGGACGAGAAAATGGCGCCACCGCCTAAAGGCGACCAAGCCATAGGTGGTATCCGTTTTTTTAAGCAAAAATTCAAAGTGCCGTCCTCAAAATTTTCTAAATGATAAGCGGAAAGCTCTAATTGATTGGTAATCAATTTTTCTTCTAAATAAGACTCAAGCATTTCAAATTGGTGGTCTTTGAAATTGGATACTCCAAAATAGCGAACTTTTCCGGCTTTTTTTAATTCGGCAAAGGCTTCGGCAGTTTGTTCGGGATCCATAAACGGATCAGGACGGTGAATCAGCAATACATCAATATAATCGGTTTGAAAGTTTTTTAATGACTGATCGACGGAACGAATGATATGTTCTTTACTGGTGTTATAATGATGTGATAAATGTTCCGGCCGGTTTGGCGAGGGAAGGACAATGCCGCATTTTGCGACAATTTCCATCTTTTCTCGCAAACTTGGTTTAAGGGCCAGTGCTTCTCCGAATAGCGCTTCACATGTGTAGCTACCGTAAATATCAGCGTGGTCAAAGGTCGTAATGCCTAATTCAAGACAATATTCAATAATTGAAAGAGTTTCTTCCTTTGATTTTTTCCAATCCGCCAACCGCCAATAACCGTGGATGATTCGAGAAAATGATAAATCACTGGCTAATTTTACTCTTTCCATTCATCATTCTCCTTCTGTGAATAAGATAAACGATAATACAGATTTATCTTAACCTTTCCAACATTTCCTGTCATTACCAAACCATTCGTGAACTATGCTTCTTTTTTGCTAATGGGAATTCATAATTGAGCTATAGCTAAGTTTTGAAATCATGACAAACCACGTGATTTTCTTTTGCTTTATCATTCATTATGGAGTGGTTAGTTTAACATTGGCGGTGAATTTGTGTATTTAAATGAATAGATGATCTTCTTGTCTTAGGACATAGAAGGGATGGATCATGAACGGCATCGTCAAAAGCATTGCTTTTTCGAAATGAAATATCGCGAAAAAGAAGGAATTAGCAACGCAAAAGGAGAATTATATTCTGATATGGAAATTTAGAATAAAGGGGGATTCGACATGGAGAAATTTCGTGCCTTAGTGGCGGACAAACAGGAGGAGGCTTTTTCACTAAAGATAAAAGAGCTGACAAAAGAGGATCTTCCAGAAGGCGATGTTACGATAAAAGTTTATTATTCCAGCGTGAACTATAAGGATGGGTTGGCATCGATAAACAACAGCACAGTGGTTAGAAAATATCCTATGGTTCCGGGGATCGATCTGGCGGGGAAAGTTATTGAATCCAAAAATGATCGTTTCAAAGAAGGAGACGAAGTGTTAATTACGGGTTATGACTTAGGTGTGGCCCATTTTGGCGGATACAGCGAAGTGGCTCGTGTTCCCGCTGATTGGGTTGTTCCGTTGCCGAAAGGTCTTTCCATGAAGGAAGCGATGGCAATAGGCACAGCTGGTTTTACGGCTGCTCTTTCCGTCCATCGACTAGAGGAAAATCATCTTTCTCCAAGCCAAGGACGGGTATTGGTGGCTGGAGCGACTGGAGGAGTTGGAAGCCATGCCATTTCCATACTGAGCCGACTTGGTTATGAAGTAACGGCAAGTACTCGCAAAAAAGCGGAGCATGACTACTTAAAGCAGTTGGGTGCAAGCGATTTTGTTTCTCCAGAAGAATTTGTCATGCCTGAAAAACGCGCCTTGTTGAAGCAACAGTGGGCTGCCGCTGTCGATCCGGTCGGAGGACAATATTTGCCGTACATATTAGCGTCGATTCGATACGGAGGTTCTGTTGCTTTAAGCGGAATGACGGGTGGAACCAACTTTCAATCTACCGTATTTCCATTCATTTTGCGTGGGGTAAACTTGCTTGGCATTGATTCGGTCTTCTGCCCAATGGAGACTAGATTGCATCTCTGGGAGAAGTTGGCTGATGAGTGGAAACCGGATCATCTACTGGATTCGATCAGCCATGAAGTTACGCTCGATGAATTGCCGGATGTATTGGCTAAAATCTTAAGAGGCGAAATGCGCGGAAGAACGATTGTAAAGTTATAATCGTTGGAAAAATTTTTTAAGACCTAAAATCTAAAAATCTTTCAAAAAAAGGTAGGCACATATTATCATGCATAATATGTTTGCTTGCCTTTTTCTTATGAATGAATAAGCATTGGAGATTTTATAAGTTTTCAGGCAAATAATGTTGATACATGTTTAACGCATTGGTGTGTTTTTCTAAAACGGCAATTGTTTTTTGGATAGGTTTCGTATAGATGATGGGGAAATCTTTTTCGTCATACTTTTCTTGGATTGGAAATGCTAAGATTTCTTGATCGATAGAAAATTCTGCTTGCACTCCTGGTTTGTTTCCACGAGCATCTAGACGAATCCACCGATTGAATGAACGAAGAAAAACACCATTCAATGCATGAAGGGAATAACCCTTGTCAGGAGTATCAAATATCATAAGCCGTTGATAACAAAAACCTGTTGGTATTCGTTGCGATCTTAATAAAGCTGCTAATAAATTAGCTTTGGCGTAACAAATTCCTTCTTTATATCTAAGCACCTCAGACGCTTTACACGTAACTCTTGTGCTTTGTATATCCCACGAGTGCGAAATCTCATCTCTTACAAATTCAAATGCTATTTTAGTTTTTTCAATTTCTGACTGCCCTTCATAAAACAGTTCGTTCCTTTTTTTCTGAATGAGAGGGTGAGAAAAATTGACAACATCTAATTCTACTAGATAGTCCACTAAATTAGCTGACTCGGGAATTAACTCCATTTTTAGTTCCCCCTTATCAAATTTAATTTTACATAATTATAAGAATATTCTATTAAAAATACAATGATGAAATTAACTTAGGAAGGGTAACTAGCACCACGCTGAGTTTTTCGTGTCCGGGAATCGCAGGTGGATATACGAGGTCTTTTTCATGGATTAGAGGGAGAAAACGCCGCTTCGATAACAAAAGAGATAAAGCCTATCAGCAGTGAATGCGTGCCAAAACAAAAAAATCATGGAAATCTGCAATTTCTACTTGAATTTTGGAGCAAATAGAGGTAAATTATATATTGGCCGTTGCGAAAAGCGGTAAATTCCATATCATGCTGGTGTAGCACAGCTGGTAGTGCACTTCACTCGTAATGAAGGGGTCGCAGGTTCGAGTCCTGTCACCAGCATAAGAAAAATGTTGATATAACGCGGTTTCTCATTAACTGAGAGACCGCGTTTCTCTTTTCTAAAATAAAGTTGGTGACCAATTGGTGACGAAATCATATTTTTACTCTTTTTTTCCTCTTAAAATGGCTTCAAATTTTTCTGCATTGTTGTCCTAATATCAGCATGACCTAAACGACTACTAATTATTTTGGCATGTACACCACGATTAATTAATAAAGTAGCGGATGTGTGGCGTAAATCATGGAATCGAATAAATCGAAACCCGGTTCTTTTAATAAATCTTTTCCACCATCTTGTAGCAGCCATAGGAGTGTAAGGTTGTCCATTTAATTTGGAAAATACAAAATCATATTCACCGCCTTCCCAAAAATCGCCTAATTTTTCTTTTTCTCCAGCCGGGGAGGGATTTTGAAATCATCGGTCATTTCTTTGAAATTGCTGACTGATTTGGCAATGTGGTTGTCTTGCGGAAAGTTGGAAAATACCTTTCAACATCAGTTTATGAGCAAATTAAATGGGCTATCTACATGTGAAATTGGAGAATGAATTCTATTTTGGTAAATCTCCTCTAATCATTAGACACAAAAGAACAAACACAGCTTTTTATTTCTACTGTGTGGATGACCCGATGAAAATTAAATCAGCGAAGATTGCTAAAGGCTATGTTATGGATTCGAAAAATTGAGAAGTACAAAGAAAACGACTACGACTATTGGCGATGGATGTACAAAGGCGAGGTCATCGTGCTTGGCGACATGGTTTACAATATGAATCTTTTCTACTGGATTGATGAAATGCCGAGCGATGATGATCTGTTGTTGATTGACATTGCTATTTAGAGTGGTTACCAAACGTCAGCAATCACATTGCTGTCGAAACTACAAAGCAATACAAAGCCGGCCAAGACAAATCTAAGCAACAGTAAATTAACCACAAATCCAAGTGTAGTTTTGGGTAAATTCCGTCTGATGACTTGTACATTTAAAAATAAAACTAATCTTCACAATACGGCATTAAAGTTGAAAGCTAAAGAAAAAATTGCGGTTTATGAGGTCGACAAAAATGGTTTACGATTGATGACTGGAACCTACTGAAAAAGAAGATGCCGATCAGATGGTAGTCAAAATTAAAAAGGAATTCGGATGGGTTGTATATGTGAAAGAAGCGTAAATTAGACAATATTAATGCGAAAAAGCGAGCAAGACAGTTAAGCACTAACACACTGTCTTTAATAGAGTGTTAGTGCCCTCTCTATAATACATAATAAAAATGGTATTATATTGTCCCGATTATTACATTTGTCTTTTAGACTAAAGGAATTTTTAATTAAACATTTTTATTGTTGTGTTTATTTTGTATACGATTAATCATAATTGTATACAGCTTTTTAGATGCTATGTAAATTAAATGCAACGTTAAATACAAAACTAGTAAGAATAAAGCAACGTACAAGTTACCATTATGTTTTATGATGATATCATCATTTACACGACAATATATCATGACAAATAAATAAAAAACTAAAAACATTAGGGCTACTTCGGACAGAGTATTAATAACTCCACTTTTTGTTTTAATTAGCTGAGAAAAAATAACATCTACAATACCTGTAATAACAATTGTAGTAACAAAAAACTTAAAAATAATCTTCAAAGAAGAAAAAGTACCCGATGCATTTATATCTACATCTGGGGTTAAAGAGATACAATACAATACAAAATAGAAACATAGAAATGGTATTGAGATAATTACTAAGCACATTAAGGTTACAGTAGTTATAGCAAAAACATGATCCGATACAGTATATTGTTCCCGGCTATTTTTTGTCATTTTTTCAAAATTCTCCTTTTCCTTTCTTTTTTATATGGTAACATTTTACATGCGATAATACCATATTTTTGAAAGGAAGGGAATTATATGGAAAGTAATCGTTTTTTTAAAGGAATTGTTTTAACAACCTCTTTATCAATTCTAATAACAGGTCTAGCACCCGTAACAGCGACATTCGCGGAAGAATATGATAATACTCCTGTTGTGAACAGCAACCAAAATACAACAACGCCGAAGTCACTTTTAGACTACATATACGCTGAAGGGCAACCAACTAGTGTTGAAGATACTAGAGACTTTATACAATATGCTTCTACTACAAAAGAATTTAAAAGCTATATTGGAAAAGATCAAGAAGATGCTGTACATGCTTCTGGTGTTGTTGGTGCTTCCTTGAAAGCTATTAAAGCATTTGGTTGGATTTGTAGAGTAGGCGGCAAATCTTTAAAATATGCAATTAAACCACTTTCTCCATCAAAAGCAAGATTAGTTGATCACTATGCTAGACAAATTGCTTATGCAACAGAAAGACTAAACAGCGCTACAAAAGGTGCTTTAGTTAAAGCTCTACAAGCTGCCGGAGTACCTGGCAAAACTGCTGAATCTTTAGCAGAAATCATTTTATGGTTAGTATAGGGTTCAGGGTTCCCGATGGCTCAAGTTAATTTTTGAGCCATTATTTTTTATATTATTTGATTTTCCATTAAAATTAAAGAGGTGATTATCCTGATTAAAGGAAAAAAGTACATATTAGTATATACTACTATTAGTTTTAGTAGTTCCATTTTTTATATCCAAAATATGCATAAACAAAAGGAAATAGAAAGTAATACTAAACTATTAAAAGATACAACAAAGAAAAATTATATATTATAGAAATAACACTAGCATTGCAGTAATTAAATCTGATGATTCAAAATACTAAGAATGTTCAATTTTTTATTGATTTCGAAACAAAAAAATCCTTTACAATGGAAGTACAGGTGGTTCCTGCCCAAATCCAATCGTAAAGGATAACCATTATGGACAAGAATACACTAATTTTATCATTTGGTAAATGGGTTTCACCCATAAATATTCAAAAACTTAGCGAACAAGTCAAAGAATTGAAACAGGACTATTACACAAAAAAGCTGACAACAGAAGCTTATATTAAACTTTTATTGGTAGCCCAGCTGCTCGAATTTAAGAGCTTAGAGGAAATGAGTGATGCACTTGTAGACGAAGATCTTCAAAAAGCACTCGGATTTGAATCGATAAGTGCCTCTCAGCTATCCCGAAAAAACAATCAGATCCACCCACTAATTCTTGCAAATTTGTTCTTGGATCTTGTTTGGAAAATTCAACGGTACCATTATAAAAACGGAAAGAATATGCCACTGAAAATCATTGATTCAAGTACACTCCCGTTGAACTTGACCCATTATAAATGGGCAAAATTCCGGAAAACAAAAGCTGGTGTAAAGCTACACTTACGGCTCGTTTTCATGGATAAAGACACCGTCTATCCTGAAAAAGCAGTGATTACGACAGCAAAAGAACATGACCGAAATCAACTCGAAGTCCTAGTGGATGATCAAGAAGCCATGTATGTGTTTGACCGCGGTTATGTGGACTATGAACGTTTTGATCGGATGACAGATGATGGCTATTTCTTCGTTTCAAGACTGAAGAAAAACGCAGTCATTCGTGAAGTCTATACATTTTCACTTCCTGATGATTGTCACGTTCTATCCGATAAAATGGTCTACATTGGTACCACACAAAATCGTACTGAAAATGTCTTTCGTCTACTAGAAGTTATGGACACAAAAGGGAACTTACTTCGTTTCATCACCAACCGATTTGATTTAAAACCAGAAGAGATAAGTGATATTTACCGATCTCGCTGGGCTATTGAACTCTTTTTCAAATGGCTCAAGCAACACGTAGAAATTAAGCACTTTTATGGAATGAGTGAAACAGCTATTCAAAATCAAATTTTCTTAGCCCTGATCACGTATTGCTTACATGTTCTCATTCAATTGGAGATGAAAAGTAAGAAATCCCTACTTCGAATTACTCGTTGGTTAAAGAGAGCTCTGTGGAAACCAGCTTATGTTTGGTTGCGAAAATTTGATGGGCGAGCCAGTCCATAATCTCCCTTTTGTCGTTGTCGCTCTGGTTTAACTGTATATATTTACCAAATGGGCAGTGCCACCTTTCTTTAGGTTTTGTCTTTTTGGCACAAATTCACAAAAAATAATTAACAGAAAATTCTAACTATATTTATGCAATGCTAATGTAGAAATAATTACAGCCAATAAAAATATATATGCAAATAACTTTTTTATTTTGGCGATCATGATCACATCTTTCTCTATTTTTCCGTGTTTTGATATTAGGTTAACTGACACTCTATGTTTCCAGGGAGTAGTTGCTGTTTTTTCATTATTGTATCAATTTATTTACCTATGATAAAAACGGATACTTGCGAATATTGTCATATGGGTATTATGGACAACCAGTATGCAACAGAGGCTGTGCTAGCCAATAATAAGACGATGAAATTTGATGATCTTGGCTGTATGTATAAATGGATAAGCGAAAATAAAGATGAAAAGATTCAGGCGAAATTTGTTCGCGATTACAATACGAAGAAATGGATTGAAGCTGAAAAAGCTACCTATGTTTATGGGAAATCTTTAAAATCTCCTATGTCTTACAACGTCGTTGCTTTTAAAAATAAAAACGATGCCCAATCCTTTGCAAAGAAACATAACGGAACAGTCTTATCCTATGATGACCTGAATTCTCATAAATGGGTAAAGAATAAAGATATGATGAAAAAGATGAAAGGCAATATGTGATCATACGTATGACGAAAATGGCCATGCCTGCCAAAGGCTTCTTAACGGGTTTCATCATTAATAAAAACGGGCTTTAGTGTAAAAGACAATCGAAAGGTTGTCTTTTACACTATTTGTATGTAAGAAGAAAGATTATGTTCACCTGAGGGGAGTGAGAATCATGCGGAACATTTGGCGCTCAGAACTTATGTTATCGTTCAGACAGCGAACGTATTATTCTTTTGTGATTTTGTGGGTGGTGATTCTCGGGTTTTTATTTTTGCTTCAAGGGACGTCCCCTGCTTTTAGCGGATATACCAATATAACCGGAACGATCATGAACCTTCTTCTCTATATCATTCCGTTGTTTATGCTGATTAACGGGTCGTTCTCGATCGCAAACGAAATGGAAAATGGCCAATTTCGCTTATTATCCACCTATCCGCTTTCCAGTATTTCTTATGTCATTGGAAAAGTGGCGGGCCAATTTACTTCGCAGTTGCTGATTTTTACCTTAAGTTATGGGATAAGTTTGATGATTGGATTGATTTGCGGAATACCCTTTTCCATGAAATGGATGCTTGCGCTCTATTTTTTTGCCGTGGGTCTTATATTTTTTTTCCTCCTGATGGGGATCGTCATAGGCTCTTTTACTTCAACGCGATGGCAGGCATTGTCAATTTCGGTTTTTGTCTGGTTTTTCCTTATCATGCTGTGGCCTACAGCTTTGATTAGTGTGTTAAACCACATCCCTTATCAGATGATTGGTCTCGTTCTAAAAAGCCTTCTTTTTGTGAATCCGGCTGAACTCATTCGATTCATTTTTGTGATTCAGCTAAATGGAGGTTCTATTTTCGGCCAAGCATATGACTCGCTTGTGTCCTTCTACGAACATTGGCTGTCATGGGCGGTGCTTTTCTATTACACTGTAGTGGTTTTGTTTATCAGTATAGTTGTTTCTGATACCAATCTAACGATGAGGAGAAGAAAATAATGTTTATTGTCCAAAACATATCGAAAAAATATAAACATCATGTCGCATTGGCTCCTATGTCTTTTGAAGCCGACAGTGGAGATTGCGTTGTACTTTGTGGCGGCAACGGTGCGGGAAAAAGCACACTGATTGATATGTTGTCTGGAATCTCTATTCCTTCTAGCGGCACCGTTTCATTCAATGAATTATCTTTGGAAAAAAACCGGAAGGAATATTTGTCTCAAATCTCTTATATGCCGGATGATTTTTTTGCACAAGGCCACTTGAAAGTGAAAGAATTTCTCTCATTTTATGGTTCTCTCCGAAAGATTCCAGCAAACAGAATAGATGAAGTGTTATCGATTGTTGGGCTGTTGGAAAAGAAGAATATTAAAGTCAATCAATTATCAAAAGGGATGAGGCAACGCCTTTTATTTGGCCAAGCGCTGTTGCCCGAGGCGAAAGTGATCTTGTTGGATGAACCAACAAACGGTTTGGATCCATATTGGATTAACCAATTTGTTCAAATTATGAAAAAGCTGAAAGAACAAGGAACGATTATTATTTTTTCTACGCATATGATGGATGTGGCGGCTGAATTAGGAGATCGGATTATCTTTCTTGAAAGCGGTAAGGTAGTAAAAGAACTGGAAAATCATCATGATAATGTTCAAGAATTTACATTCAAACTTCTTACGATGTATCGTGAAATGAAAGGCGGCCCTAATACGGTTAGCTGAAAAATTTTTTGAAAAACAAATTTCCATCTATGAAAAAATGCGTTTCCTGTGATTTTGAGCTCTTCTATATTCTAAATGGTGATGTTAAAATGAGTCAGAAAAGAATAATTTGGAATTAGGGGATGTAGGAGGCTTTAGCATGGGATTTCATGGGCAAAAAATTTTACCGGCGATTCGTTCCATGAAGGATTTTGAAAAAATGCTGGAGATGCCGTATCAATATGGGGTATTTCTTGACCTTCATCTTGGAATGGTAAAAAGCGTGTATGAGTATGCACGCCGATACGACAAAAAGATGTTTTTACATATTGATTTGATACATGGTTTAACGAGCGATGAAAATGCGACGGAATTTATCGTCCAGTACGCCAAGCCTTACGGGATCATCTCCACAAAAGGCAGCGTCATTTTGAAAGCAAAGCAAAAAGGGATTTTCGCGACACAACGCGCTTTTATCATCGATTCCAGCGCTCTTGAGAGAAGCGTTAAATTAGTTGAAAAAACCAATCCGGATTACATAGAAGTGCTTCCCGGTGTGGTGCCGAAAATTATAAAGGAACTGCATGTAAAAACAAAAAAGCCAATATTTGCCGGTGGGCTGATCGAATCCGCGGAAGAGGTGGAACAGGCTTTAGCAGCAGGGGCTTGTGCGATTACGACTTCCAATGTGGATTTATGGAAACAATTTATTTAGGGCGGCTGAAAAATGCCGATCGGATTGCCCGAACGCCTTACCGGAGGACATACACAAATTCCTTTGGAATTAGTGTTTCCTGGTGAAGACGAAGTCAATTAGCGGTATCGGATTTATTTTTCCTATTTATTTCCGACATCTCAATCTAGCCTTATCTAGAGGCAATATTAAATTTATGAAAATGACGTAAAAAAGTTTCGTATAAGCAAGCAACCTTGAATGATGTCCGTTCTTTTAAGCACTTAACAAGTGCATATCCTAAAAAATTTAAGGGTCGAAAAAAAGAAAGCAGTCTGGACCTTCTTTAATTCAGGTTTTAGGCTGCTTTTTAATCCATTTCCTACTCTTCTATTGAAATAGTAAAGCATTTAATGAATTTTGTTTTTATCTGTTCATTGTCCATGCCATGCTTTAAAGAGCGTATAGGTATTATGTCAAGAAACGGACACGTTAAATCGAGAATCGCCTCTCGTTATCTATTGATTCCATTGCGTACTAGCTTCTTCATGGTTCATCTCTCTTAATTCTGTTGAAGCGATTTGGTGATCGATCAATGATCACGGAAAAGGAACTGTTTCTTGTTTTGGATGAGGGTTTTCCGCTCCAAAGCATGAAAAAAGGAAGGTTATGAGCATTCGTGCAGAAATATGAGCCGTTATTTTCATGAATGAGCCTCTATTCAAGAATATGAGCTTCATTTTTCGAAAAAACGGGCTTTTTTTTATTTCTTTCGCTTTGCCAAGGAACAAAATCATTTTTATTCCCGATTTCCAACCCGTTGCGAATACACGAACTTTGAAAGTTGAGTAATTAATAGTATAATTTTTATATTATTTATTATATTCTTAATTTAAGGATAATTTTCGGAATGTTATTAAGAAAAATAAAGAGGAGGGGGAGTATGAATAAACGTAAAGATCACAATCTCGAGGAACTTCAAAATGAAACTTTGGCCGTACATGCTGACGACTGGGTGACCAATGATCGGACGGTAGCTCCGGCTATTTATTACTCTGCTACTTTTCGTGCAGATAATGCCTCCGAATTTGCTGATATGGCGGGTACGCCGCGCCATCCGCAATATTACACGCGTTACGGCAATCCAGTGCATGAGCGTGTAAAGAAAGTGATAGCTGAGCTCGAAGGTACAGAAACCGCACTTGTAACAGGTTCTGGGATGGGAGCGATTGCTACGACGCTTCTAGCGCTTGTCAGTGCAGGCGACCATGTGGTTGCACAGACACGCCATTATATGAGCACTGCCAAAATTATGGATGAGATGCTGCCGCGGTTTGGTGTCGAAGTGACGGTTGTGGAGCAATCTGATGTGGCAGCTTTTGAAAAAGCCATTCGTCCTAATACAAAGCTTATTATGATTGAAACTCCGGCCAATCCGACGTTGGTGTTAACCGATATTGCCGCAGTAGTAGAGTTGGCCCGTCCACGGGGCATTATCGTCGTGGCTGATAACACATTTGCATCGCCGATTAACCAGCGGCCCCATGATCTGGGTGTCGACGTGGTTATCCACAGCGCAACAAAATATTTGGGCGGACACCATGATTTGACCGCCGGCGTCATTTGCACAAGCGAAGAATTAGCTGAACGTATTTGGCACACGCATATCTCAATCGGTTCGGTGCTCTCGCCAATGGACGCATGGCTGCTGTTACGCGGTTTGCGTACACTTCCGATGAGAGTTGAACGCATCAACGCCAATGCCCTCGCCTTGGCCGAATTTCTGGAGAAGCAGCCGCAGATTGAACGGGTGTATTATCCCGGTCTTGCCAGCCATCCGCAGCATCAATTGGCGAAACGCCAGATGCGCGGTTTCGGCGGAATGATCGCTTTTGCAGTCAAAGGCGGTTATGAAGAAACTCAGCGCTTCGTTTCTGCTTTAAAACTGTCGCTTAACGCAGTCAGCCTCGGTGGGGTCGATTCACTGGTTGTACATACAGCTGCGATGTGGGAAGGCGTGATGAACGAGGAGCAAATGCGGACTGCCGGGATCCCATCTAATTTCGTACGCTTTTCGGTTGGCATTGAGCATATCGATGACTTGAAAGCGGATATTTTGCAAGCTTTGCAGGCGATATAAAAGTCGATTCACGAGGTGCAAAAAGAGGCAGAATGAATAGGAAAGATCCCCTTAGACAACTAAGGAGACCTTTCCCTTTCATAAAATATGAAATTCCTTTGTGTTATTTTGTCATATCAATCACAATGCGTCCATTAATTTTGCCCTTTAACATGTCATCAAAAATATCATTGATTTCCTCTAGCGTACGGGTTTCAATGATCGTTTTTACTTTTCCTTCTGCGGCAAATTGCAGAGCTTCTTGCAAATCCTTACGCGTCCCAACAATAGAACCGACAACTTTGGTTCCATTTAAGACTGTATCGAAAATGGGGACATCTATTGATTCTGGTGGCAGTCCCACCATGACGCAAGTGCCTCCGCGTCGAATCGAACGATAAGCTTGATCGAATGCTTTTTTCGCAACAGCCGTACTAACAACACCATGCACACCGCCAATTTCTTTATGGATCCACGCTGCTGCATCCTCTTTTGCTGCATTGACCACTTTATCAGCACCTAGTTTTAAGGCAAGTTCTAATTTTTCATCATGCATATCAATGGCCACTACATTCATTCCCATAGCTTTAGCATATTGGACCGCAAGATGACCTAATCCGCCGATGCCAAAGATGGCTACCCATTCACCTGGTTTGACATCGGATACTTTCAATGCTTTATAGGTAGTCACTCCTGCACAAAATATAGGAGCGGCTTCTACAAATCCTAAATTGTCAGGAATCTTTACTACATAATCGGCAGCTGCGACACAATATTCTGCATAGCCGCCGTCTACTGAATACCCTGCATTTTCTTGGTTTAAGCAAAGAGTTTCGCGTCCTGACAAACAATATTCACAATGCCCGCACGCTGAATAAAGCCAAGGAATACCCACTCGGTCACCGACTTTTAAGTGAGTAACACCTTCTCCTACTTCTTCTACTATTCCGACACCCTCATGCCCTGGAATGAGAGGCAGCTTTGGTTTCACCGGCCAATCTCCATGAGCGGCGTGCAAATCTATATGGCATACGCCGCATGCTTGGATATGGACTAATATTTCATTGAAACCTGGCTTTGGCTTAGGAACGTCTTGCACTTCTAACCTTTCCTTAAATTGTTTTACTACTGCCGCTTTCATACTCCCACTCCTTTTAGAAAATCTTTCGAAATGGACGTTGCATTCGAGTTTTCCGTGATTAGTAGAATTCTACCTTTGTTAAAAAGCAGTGCTAAGCAGTTTCCATTTTTTTAGTTCAAATAATGCCGGCTACACTTTGAAATAATGTGAAATATTTCACAAATATAAGGGTAAATGAAAGCAAGAATGTTAGGTTCTTGCTTTCACATTATGTGCGCCCGGCATGTACATGAACTATAGGGTGTAAGTCCCGAACCCCGAAGACAGAAGTAGAGGTTAGCCAAGAGCAAGGGTGTCCGTGGTGACGCGGAATCTGAAGGAAGCTGGAGGCAAAACACCGGTCCGAGGAACACGAACCTCATATAAGGCTAGGTATGATTGAGTGAGTTTGCATAACAAAACAAAGCTCTTTCTGTCGAAGGTCATATCGAGTAAATGAGGCGGATAGATGGTGTGAAAGTGCATGTACTTACCCGGGGAGGTCTGGCGGATATGTGAAGTACTCTTCATAACCTACTTAGTGATAAGTAGCTGAACCGTCAGAAGTCAGCAGAGGTCATAGTATTAGTTGGTCTAGAACAACTAAGAAGGACCGAACAATTAAGAGAGAATAGCCCTTGGTATTCAGTGAGTCATGATGAACACAGAAAACGTAGTACCTCACTTGAGGGAGGAAGCGGTGAATCCCGTGGGAGACCTCTTGGAGGGTGGAGTGACCACTGGCATAAAGAGAACAGCTATTCACGGAAGTTATAAAGACTTGCGTCAATTATCTTAATTGAACCGCCGTATACGGAACCGTACGTACGGTGGTGTGAGAGGACGGGAGTTAATCGCTCCCTCCTACTCGATTAATATAAATCAGTTTTTTGCAAAAATGTATGACAAACTTGTGAAATATTTCACAAATTAAAAGGCAATATTTGCTTGCAGGCTGATCGAATCCGTGGAAGATGCGGAACAGGCTTTAGCAGTTGGGGCTTGTGCGATTACGATTTCCAATGTGGATTTATGGAAACAATTTATATAGGGCGGCTGAAAAATGCCGGGAACGCCTTAGACGGGAAAAGAAAGGCATTCCGCATTTTTTATAAAAAGTAGATTGAAAATTTCAAATTACCGTTGACAACGCTTTCATCCGTCGTTATGATGGAGTTAAGTTAATAAATCGTGACGGAGAAGAAGAGACTCACAAAATCCTCATATGAATGGGTGATTTCGTGGGTTTTTATTTTTTTAAAATGAAAATGTAAAGGGGATGATGGGATGTCATATATTGGCGAACTAGTAGGTACGGCCATCCTGATCATATTTGGAGCCGGTGTATGCGCCAATGTGAATTTGAAGAAAACATTTGCTCACAATGCGGGTTGGCTTGTTATTACTATTGGTTGGGGGCTTGGTGTCACAATGGGGGTTTATGCGGTTGGAAAATTCAGCGGTGCCCATTTAAATCCGGCGGTCACCATCGCCTTGGCCTTCAATGGAGATTTTCCGTGGTCCAAGGTGCCAGGCTATATTTTGGCTCAAGTCATCGGAGCCTTTATTGGAGCCTGTATAGTGTATCTTCATTTTCTGCCGCACTGGAAGGTGACGGAAGATCCCGCCGCGAAGCTGGGAATTTTTGCAACGGGGCCGGCGATTCCCAATATTTTTGCTAATTTATTGAGTGAATTTATCGGAACTTTTGTATTGATGCTAGGAATTTTGACAATCGGAGCTAATAAATTTACTGATGGATTAAATCCGTTGTGTGTTGGGCTTTTAGTTGTAGCCGTCGGGGTTTCTCTCGGAGGAACAACTGGGTACGCGATCAACCCGGCGCGCGATTTCGGACCGAGGCTTGCTCACTTTTTGCTGCCCATCCAAGGAAAAGGCTCTTCTAATTGGGGATATGCCTGGATTCCCATTGTCGGTCCTATATTAGGAGGTTCTGTCGGAGCTTTATTCTATCGAGCTGTTTTTCTAGGAGAAGCAACAGGGGCCTTATGGGGAATGTTGGCTGTATCTGTGATTCTATTATTCAGTTCTTTTTTAGCAGAGAAAAAAAGAAATCACCGCATCCAAGTAAAAAGTGAAAAATGGGAGGGAATCTAATGGAAAAGTACATTTTAGCATTAGATCAAGGAACGACTAGTTCCAGAGCGATTTTATTCGATAAAGAAGGGAAAATTGTCCATACGGCGCAGAGAGAGTTCCATCAACTGTTTCCGCAGCCGGGCTGGGTCGAGCATAATCCTAATGAAATATGGGGTTCTATTCTTGCTTGCATCGCAGCCGTACTCTCCGAAGCAGGGATTGAGGCAAATCAAGTAGCGGGGATTGGGATCACCAACCAACGGGAAACGACGGTCGTTTGGGAGAAGGATACCGGAAAACCGATCTACAATGCTATTGTATGGCAGTCAAGGCAAACAGCTGACATATGCGAACAATTAAAGGAAAAAGGGTATAATGAGCTGTTTCATAAAAAAACGGGATTATTGATTGATCCGTATTTTTCCGGAACAAAAATCAAATGGATATTAGATCATGTGGAAGGTGCGCGCGAACGGGCGAAAAAGGGAGAGTTGCTGTTTGGAACGATTGACACTTGGCTGATTTGGAAACTATCCGGCGGAAAAGCCCATGTGACGGACTATTCGAATGCTTCCCGCACGTTGCTTTACAACATCCATGAGCTGAAGTGGGATGAAGAGCTGTTGGAAATTCTGGACGTGCCGAAAGAAATGCTGCCGGAAGTCCGACCGTCATCGGAAGTTTATGCCAAAACGGTTTCTTATCATTTTTTTGGCGAGGAAGTGCCGATTGCCGGGGCTGCCGGGGACCAGCAGGCAGCGCTGTTCGGTCAGGCATGCTTTGAAGAAGGGATGGCGAAAAACACGTATGGAACCGGCTGTTTTATGCTCATGAATACAGGCGATAAAGCGGTAGAATCGAAACATGGTTTGTTGACGACCATTGCCTGGGGGATCGACAATAAAGTCGAATATGCGCTGGAAGGCAGTATTTTTGTAGCCGGTTCGGCCATTCAATGGCTTCGGGATGGATTGAGAATGTTAAAAAGTGCTCCGGAAAGCGAAAGTTATGCGACTCGTGTGGAATCAACGGAAGGAGTTTATGTCGTACCGGCTTTTGTGGGTCTCGGAACGCCCTATTGGGACAGCGATGTCCGGGGGGCTGTCTTCGGGTTGACACGAGGTACGTCCAAAGAGCATTTTATTCGGGCCACGCTGGAATCGCTGGCTTACCAAACAAAAGATGTACTGACTTCCATGGAAGCAGATTCGGGAATCTTCCTGAAAACGCTCAGAGTCGACGGGGGAGCAGTCATGAATAACTTTTTGATGCAGTTCCAAAGCGATATCCTTAATGTACCTGTCGAACGGCCGATTATTAATGAAACAACAGCCTTAGGAGCTGCTTATCTGGCTGGGCTTGCTGTTGGCTTTTGGAAAGATCGCCAAGAAATATCTTCTCAATGGAAACAGGATCGGCAATTCTCGCCGACAATGGCTCAAGAGACGCGTGAAACATTGTACAACGGTTGGAAAAAAGCGATTGAAGCGGCACAGGCTTTTAAATGGTAACAAAGTATGCTATAATGAAAACAAGTTAATAATAAGTCTAGAGATTAGGAGAGACCAAGAAGCATTATAGGTTGCTGTAATGTTTTTTTGGTCTCTCCTTTTTTATGGGCTTATGTACATTCGGTAAGGGGAGGGAGCTGTCCATGATTTTTTCCTCAGAAAATCGTGACGAAGTGATAGAGAAGATGAAAACAGATACATTTGATTTGCT
Source organism: Bacillus smithii (assembly GCF_001050115.1). Taxonomy (NCBI): domain Bacteria; kingdom Bacillati; phylum Bacillota; class Bacilli; order Caryophanales; family Bacillaceae; genus Bacillus; species Bacillus smithii. Next base: position 364,652 of record NZ_CP012024.1, read on the forward strand.
AGTGATTGGCGGCGGAATTACCGGCTGCGGGATTGCTTTGGATGCTGCCGCAAGGGGAATGAAAACGGCATTGGTCGAAATGCAGGATTTCGCAGCAGGAACGTCAAGCCGTTCTACCAAACTCGTGCACGGCGGTTTGCGGTATTTAAAACAATTGGAAGTAAAAATGGTGGCCGAGGTCGGGAAAGAACGGGCGATCGTCTACGAAAACGGGCCGCACGTGACGACACCGGAATGGATGCTTCTTCCTTTTCATAAAGGCGGGACGTTCGGTGCGTTTACGACAAGCATTGGGCTGCGTGTTTATGATTTCTTGGCAGGGGTCAAAAAATCGGAAAGAAGGACGATGCTTTCCGCTGAGGAAACCTTGCGCAAGGAACCTCTCATTAAGAAAGAAGGCTTAAAAGGCGGTGGATATTATGTTGAATATCGCACGGACGACGCCCGGCTCACCATTGAGGTAGCGAAAAAAGCAGTGGAGAACGGCGCTTGCTTGCTGAATTATGTCAAAGCGGAACAGTTTTTATACAGCGGCAAAAAAATGATTGGTGCCCGCGTAAAAGATTGTGTTACAGGAGAAAGTTTTGAAATTCGTGCCAAAAAAGTGGTCAATGCCGCCGGGCCGTGGGTGGATGAAGTGCGAAAAAAAGACCATTCGATGAATGGTAAACATTTGCGTTTGACAAAGGGAGTTCATATTGTCATCGATCAATCTGTATTCCCGCTAAGGCAGGCGGTATACTTCGACACCCCTGATGGTCGAATGGTGTTTGCTATTCCACGAGCAGGGAAAACGTATGTTGGTACAACCGATACGTTTTATGACGGCGATGCTCGCTATCCTAAACCGCTTAAAAAAGACTGGGAATATTTGTTGAACGCTATTCATTTTATGTTTCCGGATGTCCAAGTAAACGAAAAAGATATTGAATCCAGCTGGGCAGGAGTAAGGCCGCTTATATACGAGGAAGGGAAAGACCCTTCGGAAATTTCCCGCAAAGACGAAGTATGGGAAGGAGACAGCGGCCTGATTACCATCGCCGGTGGAAAATTGACCGGATACCGCAAAATGGCGGAAACCGTGGTAGATCTTGTGGCAAAAGAATTAGCGTCAGAAGAAGGAAAAACGTTTAAGCCTTGCCAAACCCGCTATTTGCCGATTTCCGGAGGTGATGTCGGCGGATCGGACAACTGGCCGATTTTCGTGGCGCAAATGGCAAAAAAAGCGACGCAGTATGGCTTGAAAGAAGAGGAAGGCCGCAGACTGGCACAGCTGTACGGTTCCAATGTCGAAATTTTATATAAGATAGCCAGTGAATATCAAAAAGCATCCGGTGAAAAGCTGCTGCCGGCTGCTATATACGCTCAGCTCCTGTATGCCATCCGTTATGAAATGGCTGTAAAACCTGTCGACTTTTTTATTCGAAGGACTGGATCTGTTTTCTTTGATATAAAATGGGCAAAAAAATGGAAAGAACCAATTGTAGCGACGATGGCCGAAATTTTTCATTGGGATGAAGAAACGAAAGAATCTTATATGGAAGAATTGGAAAAAGAAATCACCGATGCCGAAAGACCGGTGGATGCAACGGACATACACAGTTAAATCGATTTTGAAATCGAAATCTTTGGATTAGAAAGGGCAATGGAAATTTGCTTCATCCTGCCCCGACACAACTTCTTATAAGTCGGGGCTGCCTTAATTGCGTGGAATGACAAGTTTTTGCCTTTTCGACAGATTAATAAGAATTTTTCGTCATTTATTGAAGGGCTGTACAAAATAGCTTTGTTTCGTATATAATATATTTTGCGCTAATGAAAGAGGTCATATGGAGAAGTACCCAAGCGGCTGAAGGGGACGCACTCGAAATGCGTTAGGACGGGTGACCGTCGCGTGGGTTCAAATCCCACCTTCTCCGTTACCCATTTGACAAGAGGTTCTCGGGTTGATCCCGGGAACCTTTTTGATTTTATGACATTAGTCAGTTGAGCTTGCGATATTGTGCGAAACAATAAACCACCTGCTATGCGGTGGTGCCGATTTATACTAGATCATATAAAGAAGTCCCTCCTGCATTGTCAAGGAGGGACTTCTTTATGTGCGCCCGGCATGTACATGAACTATAGGGTGTAAGTCCCGAACCCCGAAGACAGAAGTAGAGGTTAGCCAAGAGCAAGGGTGTCCGTGGTGACGCGGAATCTGAAGGAAGCTGGAGGCAAAACACCGGTCCGAGGAACACGAACCTCATATAAGGCTAGGTATGATTGAGTGAGTTTGCATAACAAAACAAAGCTCTTTCTGTCGAAGGTCATATCGAGTAAATGAGGCGGATAGATGGTGTGAAAGTGCATGTACTTACCCGGGGAGGTCTGGCGGATATGTGAAGTACTCTTCATAACCTACTTAGTGATAAGTAGCTGAACCGTCAGAAGTCAGCAGAGGTCATAGTATTAGTTGGTCTAGAACAACTAAGAAGGACCGAACAATTAAGAGAGAATAGCCCTTGGTATTCAGTGAGTCATGATGAACACAGAAAACGTAGTACCTCACTTGAGGGAGGAAGCGGTGAATCCCGTGGGAGACCTCTTGGAGGGTGGAGTGACCACTGGCATAAAGAGAACAGCTATTCACGGAAGTTATAAAGACTTGCGTCAATTATCTTAATTGAACCGCCGTATACGGAACCGTACGTACGGTGGTGTGAGAGGACGGGAGTTAATCGCTCCCTCCTACTCGATGGAATTCATCACTTTAAAAGATTCCGTCCATGAGGGCGGCAAACCAGTTTTCCTTCTGAATTTCTTCTTTTACCGTTGCTTTTACTTGAGCCTTTTTCTCTAATTTTGTCGTTAAATATCCGTAAGAACCATCCCGCAACGTAATTTTCCCAATAACGGTCCCTTTTTGAATAGGAGATTTAAGTTTCTTTTGATCTGTTAAAAATTTAGGCATAAGCGTCAGCTTGGCTTTGATCGAATGGCCGTTTTTAGGAACCAATTCAGTAACGGTTGTTTTAGATGTAATGGCTGCTTTTTCTTTCGTCCCGTTTTCTACGGGGATCTTTTGCTGGTTCGTTGGTAAGAATTTTTCCGGTGAAATTTTTTCATAGTCCCAATGGGTAAAGCCGTAGTCCAGCAATTTTTGAGCCTGCATGTAACGGGCTTTTGAAGATCGTTTTCCTTTTTTATTTTTGGCGTCTATGATGACGGCAATCAATTCGCGTTGCCCTCTTTTAGCTAATGCTACGATGCCGTAGCCTGCTGCGTCATTCATGCCCGTTTTCAAACCGATGGCGCCTTTATAAGGATATTTGCCATTTGGCAGCAATTGATTTTTATTGCGAAGAGGGATGCTGTACGAATCTGTAACAGGAAACTGATCAAGTTCTTTTTTTTCGATATCCATTTCATTTGGGAAAGAATGAATGAAATGGTATGCCAATAAAGCGAGATCACGGGCTGACATCTTATTTTCGCCATCGGAAGCTGTTCCTTTCACTTGGTACGGAGCAAGATCCTGGTTGTTTAATCCGGAAGTATTCACAAAAGACGAATGTTTCAAGCCAAGCTGTTTGGCTTTGTTATTCATCATTTGGACAAAGTGCTTGTCCGATTTGCCGGCCATTCGACCAAGAGCACGGCTGGCGGCGTTGGCCGATACCAGCGTCATGGCATTATATAAATCACGCACGGTGTACGATTGCCCTTGATACAGAGGAACATTTCCCAGCCCCGGCCTAGTGGACAAGTCTTGGTCGGTGGCATCCGCATGGTAGACATCATCCCATTTGAGATCGCCTTTTTGGATTTTTTCTAAAATGAGATATTGCGTCATCAATTTAGACATGCTAGCGACCGACAGCGATTCATCCATATTTTGGCCAAAAAGAATTTTTCCGGACTTTGCATCCACTAAAATCGCCGCTTTGGCATGAACGCTCATGTCACTGGCTGCTTCTGCTTTCGAATGGCGGCCGCTTGGAAACGACATACTGATCCCGGCGACAAGAAGGATCGCTACCAAATACATATGTACATATCGAATCATAAAACTTCCCACTCCTTCCCCCTTATTATATCTCGTTTTCTGTATAGCCGAATAAAAAAATAGAAGTACTTGTTCTCCTTGCTCCCTTTGCTTTCCAATTGTCACAAGGATTCGCCGCTATTTAGGAATAGCAAGAGAAGGTTTGCGGGAAGAAAAACAGCCAAAAGAAAAAATCCATTTTATAGAGAAGAGTGCTCTTGGAAGTTTGTGAAAAAAATGAAACTAGTATACCATAATAAGAAACATGATCTTTGGGAATGTGGAGAAAGAAGGAGGAAACAGAAGTTGGCGATTGTTTTGACCATGTTTGCCATGGGGCTCTTGCTCGGTTTTATAGGAGCAGGGGGGTCTGGCTTTATTATTGCTATATTGACTGTTCTATTTAACATCCCAATACATACGGCGCTGGGAACGTCGCTTACGGCAATGGCGTTTACCAGTTTATCAGGAGCTTATAGCCATTTTAGAGAAGGCAATACAGCTGTCGGTGTCGGACTGGTTGTCGGAATTTTTGGCGCGATAGGTTCTTACATCGGATCTAAAATTGCGACTGTTATCCCTGCCGGTGATCTTCATTGGCTGACAGCGGGAATGCTGTTTTTATCCTCCATTTTACTGTTAGTCCGTTTATCTCTGTCTAAAAAGGCCGAAGAGACAAAAACGAAAGAAGTGAAGTGGAATCAGCCGCTGACAATGATAAAGGCGATAATACTTGGAATAGTGGCCGGAATTTTATCAGGAACATTTGGAATCGGAGCCACTCCATTTATTCAGTTGGGTCTCTTGACGATGCTTGGTTTGACGATCCGCCAATCGGTCGGGACTACTATGCTGGTGATTTTGCCGATAGCGATTGGAGGCGGAACGGGGTATAGACAGGCTGGATACTTGGACTGGATATTGCTGTTGGAAGTATTGGTAGGTACCATGACGGGGGCTTATGTAGGAGCTAAATTTACCAATTTAGCCCCGAAAAGTGTTTTAAAAGTAGCCATGGTTTTAACGCCGGCCGTAGCAGCGTTGCTGTTGTTAATACAATAGTTTCACAGATTGCTTTTAATGGATTTATAAGGGTTCATGAAGCGGAGAGCGTTTTTATTGGATGAACCGGAATTCTGCCTATAACCTTAGTTGTTCCCTTCTATAGGAAAAATGAAGAAAAAGTGTATGAAAAAACGGACTCCCTTCAAAAGAAGTTCTGTCCGTTTTTTCATTAGTTTTCTTTTGTTTGTAATTTCCGCAAAAATTGTGCTTCTTGAAACTGCCTTCTCAGTTTTTTGGTGTCATAAAAATTTTTCAACTTTGGATACACGATTGGAGCAATCAGTGCACCATATAAGAGCCATTTTTTTGCTTTTGAATTGGCCATATTCATCATCCCTTTTCCTTTGAATTCTCGTTAAATAACGCTGTGCTTCAAAAATTTTCATCCAACGGTTTGAAAACCGAAAGAAGGAAGCCAGGACCTTATTTTCCTTCGGCAACTTTAAACAAGCCATTTTATTAAATACTGTTCCGAATTAAATATACTATAAATATAGTTGGAATAAAAGTATGGATGTTTTTAAAAGTGTGATAATTTTTAAAATGAGTATAATCAGGATAATGTTGATAAAAAATGAGTCTCATCACCATATTCTGTGATGTTCACACAATTCCGGTAATAAGTTAGCGAGATTGATACTCAATCTAGAGTAGCTCCTTCGTCAGCTTGCAGACCACTAAGTGGGTAGAATGGAAGAGGTCAAGCGCTTTCCTTGACGGCTTCCATTCTAGCCACTACAATGCGGAAAGCTGATGAAGGGCATGGTTAAGCAACCTGATTTTTATAAGTTTTACCTGTACATTCCAAAAATACACGTAGTCGAAATCTTTCAAGGTTTCTGAAGCCAAAAGCACGTCTTTTGATGTTCTTAATCTTATGGTTTGTACCTTCAATCCGGCCATTCGTAAAAGGGGTAAGAAAATATTGTAAAATTTGTGCCTTCCAATTTTCTATCGTCTTGGCAACTTGATGAAATGAAGGAAATGGGCTGCTCCATGCGAGTTGAATCCATTCTTCTAAGAGTGAATCAGCTGTATCATAGTCATTCACTTGGTATATTTCTCTAAAGAGTTCTTTTAGAAAATAGGCATATGACAATTCTGAATGCTCTTTGAGCATCTCATCTAATTGTTGTTTTTCATTAGCCGTTAACTTTTCAGAACCTTTCAAGAGTTTAAACCGTCCCTTTTTTAGTCCAGGAGTTTTCTTTCTAACTTGGTCAAGTGCATGTGTCACCTTTTGCACCACATGATATTTATCAATGACGATACAGGCCTCTGGGAATATAGATTTAACAGCTTTATGGAAGGGATCCCACATATCCATAACAACGGTATGAACGCATTTATCAGACAGAATCTTCTTGGCAAGTAAGATCTGAGTTGAACGATAACTCCGTTGATGTTCCATACCAAGCACACTCCCGGATTGGGTATCCATAAGAACTGTTTCATATCGGTGACCCTTTCGGACAGCGATCTCATCAAGGCTAAGGATTAATTCATTGTTTTCTAAAACACTTTCAAGAGTTTCTACATGCTCCTTCTCTTTTTCTTTAGCAACGGAATAAAATATTCTTTCAACAGTTGTATAAGGTATTTTTTCCTTTCGACTCACTTCTTGGATAGTAGAGCCAATGCACATTTCGTACAGATATTCTCTGTACCGATTGGTCTGATGCTTATTAGGACTGATAGATTCAAATGTTTGTGAAAATACCTCATTACAGTTGTGACAACGGTATCTATACACTCTGACAAATAAGAAAAGGGGCTTACCTAATACGGACAAGTCACGAACCTTTCTTGTCCGCCAGTCATGGACATGACTAGAAAAAAAACCGCAGTAAGAACAGCGTTCTTCTGTAGTATTTTCTCAACATGTAACAAATTGCAATCTTCAAGAAACACTTGTTTAACAACTTCAAATTGCAAATCTAGTGATACGGAAAACACTTTAGAACCTCCTGTTATGTTAAGTGACGCTAACATTACTGCCAGGAATTCGTGAGTGTTTTCCCTATTTTTGGGTTAAATCACAAAATGTGGTGATGAATCCTTTTTTGTTATAGTAAACCAAGGTTTTTACATTAATTGATTTTCTTAACGGAGTTTCTAATAATGAATTCAGGTTCATATATCTTTGATTGGACCTTCTGCTTATTTACCATATCAATAATCATTTTACCGGCGTCAAGCCCCATTTGCTCTTGGGGATGACGAACGGTAGTTAAACTTGGTTGGATAAATCTTGAAAAGGCATAATCATCAACACCGGTAATCGAAATATCATCCGGAACCTTTAAACCAATCTCATTTAAAAAGTTAATAAGCTGAATTGCTAATTGATCGTTATAACAAACAATAGCTGTTGGCGCTAACTTCGTTCTTGAAAGAATTGTTTGTAGTTTTTTAAACAGGTCGGTTTTATTTTCTTCTGTTTGATACATTAAAATATCACCCATATTTGAAATACTAGGGTGTTCTTGATAAGCCTTAATAAATCCATTCATCCTTTGAATACCTTGTTTATCATCGACCTTAAATATTCCCACAATATGTTCATGCCCCTGTGAGAATAAGTAGTTTGTAACCATCTCACCAACTTTGACATCATCCATGATTAAATAAGGGGTATCAAAGTCATCGTATACTGCATTAATAAATAACATGGGTATGCCCATTGATTTAATATTCTCATATATACTTTTGTTTGTATTGTTCAATGCGCTTTTTGTGGGCTCAATAATTAAACCGGATAAGTTGTTAGATAATAGATTTGTTAAGCTTTTCCGTTCTTTTTCAGAGTTGTTTTTCGTATTGGCGATAAGTATAGAATGACCACTTTTTGATATATATTCATCAATACCTGAGATAATATTAGGAAAAATGTAATCAGATATATGAGTTGTAATTAGACCAATTGTTTTATTTTTGTCAGAGGATTTTGGTTGCCTTTTCCAGTCATTTACAAATATACCCCCACCTTGAATACGGTAAACAAGATTATCTTTTTCAAGTTCGTCGATTGCTCGTCTAACGGTGAACCTACTTACTTGATAAATCTCCATCAGTTCAGATTCTGTCGGTAATTTTTCTTTTATTTTATACTCTTCTGATAAGATTTTTTCACGAATATCGCGTGTTATTCGTTCGTATTTTTTTGTCATAGTTCATTCCTTCTGTATTATAATTTTTGCAAAAATATTTGTATTGTATTTTGATCAATTAAAAGTGCTATTTATACGGATAGATTATATCATACGGGAATCTATTAAACAAAAAAATAAGAGAGTACATCTATTTGGAATGGTACGAAGAAGGAAAAAATGCTGTCACTATAAGAAGAGTGTAGTGACAGCAACGGATTCTTAACAATGATTATGTTTAACAGATTTATTTTTTATCAAAGGCACTTAATAGCGGTTTCTTCGATTGGTAGACCATCTTGATACTTTTCTATAAACTGTTCGTATCCAACAACACCTTCAGGTTCTGGACTTAGTGTGATACTTTCAAGATTAGTGAATACTTCTGTATCCAAAAAGTCTTCCAGACATGGATATTTTTTGGCGTATTTCGCATATACCGCTAATACAGCCATTCCCCAGGCTCCACCTTCACCTGCGGTACTCATGACGGTGATCGGTATATTTAATGCATTAGCAAGTACTTGTTGACCGATAACAGGTGTTTTAAATAATCCACCTTGTGCGATTAAGACATCCATATTGATTTTTTCTTCATGTTTTAAAATATCCATTCCGATTTTCAGTGGTGCAAAAGCAGCGTATAACTGGGTTAGCACAAAATTTGCTAATGTAAACCTGCTATTTGGCTCCCTAACAAAAAGTGGACGACCAGCAGGCATCTTGGTAATATTTTCGCCTGATAAGTAGCTATAATTAACTAGTCCTCCTGCATCAGGATCAGCTTTTGTAGAAGCGAATAATAATGTTTCAAACAAGCGATCAGCTTTTAAATCAATACCGATACGTTCAGCAAATTCTTTAAAAATTTGAGCCCAAGCATTAATATCAGATGAGCAATTGTTGATGTGTACCATTGCGACCGGACTCCCCGTAGGTGTTGTGACGATATCGATGTCACGATAAACTTTATTCAGTGGTTTATCAAGAACGATCATTGAAAATGCAGATGTACCGACCGAAACATTCCCTTTTCGTTCCCGAATGCTATTGGTACAAACCATACCAGTGCCTGCATCGCCTTCAGGAGGAGCCATTAAACTACCACTTTGTAGATGCCCATTTTTATCTAGTAATCTAGCTCCATCCTCTGTCAAAGTACCTGCATGTTCACCTGCTTTTAAAACTTTTGGTAAAATATCTTTTATTTTCCATTGGTATTGGGTTACATTTTCAAGAGTTTCAAATTTTTCTAAAAAATCATTTCGATAATCACCTGTAGTTTCATCAATTGGAAATACACCAGAAGCATCTCCGATTCCTAATACCTTTTCTCCAGATAACTTCCAATGAACATAGCCCGCTAATGTAGTGATATAACGGATATCGTTTACATGTGGCTCATTATTTAAAATAGCCTGATACAAGTGGGCAATACTCCAACGTTCAGGAATATTAAAATTAAAAAGTTTTGTTAACTTATTTGCAGCTTGTTCTGTTATATTATTTCGCCAAGTTCGGAAAGGCGTTAGTAAACTTCCATTCTCTGAAAAAGCTAAATATCCGTGCATCATCGCACTTACACCGATCGAACTAATTTTTGAAATCGTACAGTGAAATTTCGCTTTTACATCGGCGGCAATTTGAGTATAACAATGTTGTATGCCCTTCCAAACTTCATCGAGTGAATAGGTCCAAATTCCGTTTTCAAATTTATTCTCCCAAACATAGCTACCAGAAGCTATTGTTTTAAAGTCGTCAGTGATTAAAACCGCCTTTATTCGTGTTGATCCTAATTCGATTCCTAGAAAGATATTTCCCTGTTGGATTGCCTTAGAAGTTTCTACTAGATTCATACTCTACACACCTAACCTTATCGATTATATTTATATTTTTAGTGTATGGTTTTCTACGTTTTTCATCTCTCCGATTTTTTCGATTTCCTCCAATGTACGTCCACGAGTTTCAGGGACGCATGTCCGTACAAATAACACTCCAAGTAAACAAATCGCACCGAAAATGGCAAATACAGCTTCTTGAGCCATAGTAGCAGTCATGATTGGGAAAAGGAGCCCAACTAAGAAAGAGCCGATCCAGTTAAGGGATGAAGCTAATCCTGATGCACGACCACGAATCATTAATGGGAATATTTCTCCTACAATCACCCATGTTAAAGGTGCCCATGTGAAGGAATAAAATGCGACATAAATACTTAAAAATACGACGATGATCATGGGATGTGCGTTTGGAATGATTACATTTAATATTGCCGGGAAGATAAAGGAAAGTCCCATAATCGTTCCACCTAAAGTTAATAAAGTACGACGATTGAATTTATCAGCTACTACTAAGAATACTAATGATCCTAAAACAAGAATAATCCCTTGAATAATCGGCCATAAAAGAGCTGAACTTGCTGCTTTTCCTGTTGCTGTTTCTACAATTAATGGAATGTAATAAAATATGGCGTTAGCGCCTTGGAATTGTTGGAAAGCGGCTACACCAACACCTGCAATAACTAAATAACGGTATTTACTATTAAGTAGTGTTCCCCATGATGCCTTTTTATTTTGTTCTTCTCTTATCGTATCTTGTATTTGTTTCATTTCCGCATCAATTTCATGTTTAGGACGAATATAGCTTAAGACTTTACGTGCTTCATCTAATTTATTGTTTTTCACTAAGAAACGAGGTGATTCAGGTAATTTCAACACACCAATAAATAAAATGACGGCTGGTAGAGCTGCGATCGTAACCATGGAACGCCAAGCCCATGTTGTTGGTAAACCACTTAGTAAAAAATCAACTACATATGAAAGCAGCATACCAGAAACAATCATCGTTTGATTAATTCCTGATAAACGTCCACGCAGATGTGCTGGAGCCATTTCTGACATGTAAGCTGGAACTAGTGCAGAGGCTGCACCAACAGCAAATCCTAATAAAATTCTAGCTAGGATGAGGGAAACGCTTCCATTAAAAGGTACAATACCGGATAAAATAGATCCAACGACAAAAATGATAGCTGAAATTAAAATCATCTTCCGCCGACCTAATCGGTCTGACAGTTGTCCGGCCATTGCACCACCAAAAATGGCACCAAACATAACGGAGGAAGTGATCCAACCGATAGTACTAGCATCTTGAAGATTCCAATCTTCTTTTAGAAATGGTAATGCACCAGTCATAACGCCAATATCATAGCCAAAAAGAATACCACCAAAGGCCCCAAAGAAATATATAAATCTACTAGATATTTTCTTTTCATTTACCATTAAAATCCCTCCTTAATTGTCTTTCTGATCATGTGTGTATTGAACTTTCGTTTGTTTGATTATGATGTCGACATCAATAGATTTTAGAAAAGCGCTTTCAATTTCTTAATCATATGCTAGCATAGTCATCAGTATAAATCAATAAATAAAAATATTATCAGTACAAATTTTTCAACCGGACCTATAATCCTTTATTTATTTTGTTATTTTTGTTTTGTGGGGTCGAGAGGTTTTTGTGATTCAGCCTATTTTTTGTATACAAATTTCACTTTTTTGGTTGTTTTTTGTTAATTTTGTACGTATTAAAATTACAAATCTTGACTTATACGTATAATTAATATACGATTTTATTGTAAGCGTTTTAAAAATAGTTTTTGAATAAAACGAATGTACTTGTCTGTCGTTATAAGCAACATCGAGTTAGGTTTCAAGAATTAAAGTCCATTCTAATAGAAAGGAGATGAATTTTTTTATATTACTTTAGTACACTAGAAAAATTAAATTCACGTAGACAAGTAGATTATAAAATTTCAAAAGGGGTGATTCATGATGTTAGAAGAGTTAAAAAAAGAAGTCTATGAAGCAAACATGTTGTTACCTAAATATAATTTGATCACCTTTACTTGGGGGAATGTAAGCGGGATAGATCGTGAAAAAAACCTAGTTGTGATTAAGCCAAGTGGTGTCGAGTATGAAGAGTTGTCACCAGAAAAAATGGTCGTCGTTGATTTAGATGGAAACGTCGTAGAAGGTGATTTAAAACCATCAAGTGATACAGCAACCCATTGTGTGCTATATAAACATTTTTCTAACATTAACGGGATTGTTCATACACATTCTCCTTGGGCTGTAGTGTTTGCTCAAGCTGGACTTGAAATTCCTGCAGCAGGTACAACACATGCTGATACATTTTATGGTCCTGTTCCAGTAACAAGAGCGATGAAGGAAGAGGAAGTTGTCACGGATTATGAAAAACAAACCGGTGATGTCATCGTTGAAACTTTTACAGAAAGAAGTCTAGATCCAGATCAAATTCCAGCAGTATTAGTTAATGACCACGGTCCATTTACATGGGGCAAATCGCCTCTTGATGCCGTACATCATGCAGTCGTTTTAGAAGAAGTCGCAAAGATGACATATCATACGATACAACTAAATCCACACCGTATTGACATGGATCAATACCTTTTAGACAAACACTTTTTAAGAAAACATGGGAAAAACGCCTATTACGGTCAAACAAAATAGATTATTTTCCATTGGAGGTTTTGCGTATGTTAAAAACAAGAAATTATGAATTTTGGTTTGTTGTTGGGAGTCAACATTTGTATGGACCCGAGGCATTAGAAGAAGTTGAAAAAAACACTATTAAGATTATTGATGAATTGAATAAAAGTGGTAAGCTACCATATAAAGTTGTTTTTAAAACAGTTGCAACAACAGCTGATAGTATTACTCAAGTCATGAAAGATGTTAACTATAACGACCATGTAGCAGGTGTCATTACGTGGATGCATACTTTTTCTCCTGCTAAAAACTGGATTAGAGGTACAAAACTACTGCAAAAACCATTGCTTCATTTAGCTACACAGTTTCTTGACCATATCCCTTGGAAAACAATTGATATGGACTACATGAATCTACATCAAAGTGCCCATGGAGATCGTGAATATGGCTATATTAATGCAAGATTAGACAAAAGAAATAAGGTTGTCGTAGGGTATTGGAAAGATAAAAATGTACAAAAACAAATTGCAGATTGGATGAATGTTGCCGTAGCGTATAATGAGAGTTTCAATATTAAAGTTGCAAGATTCGGAGATAACATGAGAAATGTAGCCGTTACAGAAGGTGATAAAATTGAAGCTCAGATTAAGTTTGGGTGGACAGTTGATTATTATGGTATCGGCGATCTTGTAGCTGAAATGAAAGATGTGACAGAACAAGAGATTAATGAAATTTATGATGAATGCCAAGAAAAATATGAATTTGTGATTGGAGACAATGATCCTAAATATTTTGAAGAACATGTTAAAGAACAAATCCGTATCGAGATTGCTTTACGGAAATTTCTTGAAAGAGGCGGATATACAGCCTTTACTACGAACTTTGAAGATTTATGGGGAATGAAACAGCTACCAGGTATGGCCGTACAAAGATTAAACGCGGAAGGGTATGGTTTCGCTGGTGAAGGAGATTGGAAAACAGCAGCTCTTGATCGTTTATTAAAAATTATGGCTCATAATGAGAAAACGGGATTTATGGAAGATTATACGTACAACTTAGTGAAAGGAAATGAAGAAATTCTAGGTGCACATATGCTTGAAGTCGATCCAACATTAGCCAGCACAAAGATTAAAGTAGAAGTTCATCCTTTGGGCATTGGTGATCGAGAGGCACCGGCACGCCTTGTATTTGATGGTTCTGAAGGTGAAGGCATTAACGTAACGGTATCTGACTTTGGTGATCAATTTAAAATGATCATGTATGAAGTCGAAGGTAAGACACCGGTTGAAGAAGCGCCAAATCTTCCAGTAGCTCGTCAAATTTGGACACCGAAAGTTGGCTTTTATGAAGGTGTTCGTCGCTGGATTGAATATGGTGGAGGTCACCACACAGTTTTCTCTCTTAAAGTCACACCAGAACAAATCGAGGATTTTGCTAACATGGTTGGAGTTGAGTTAGTAAATATTAAATAAAAGAATTGATTGATTATTAAAATTAAGTTGGGCTGTCCGAAATGTCAATTGAATTTGACCTTCGGTTTGGCCCTTTTGCTATTTTTACGGATAAAAAACTGTCCTTATTTGAAGAAAGAAGTTGGCGTGATAACAATGTAACATGCATATGTCAAAAGAGCGAACTGGGAAACTTTGAGTTTCTCAATTCGCTCTTTTTTAGTAAGCGTAAAGTAATCCCCACCTGTATTCAGATGGGATTTCATGTATGCTTTATTTAGATTTTTTAGGAACACGGCATTCCTGCGGAAGCGTCGGTGACCATGGCAGGAATTCAGCTAATTTTGTTTTATCTGTCGTATCTATATTGGGAAGCTCTTGAAACAGATAGCTAAGGTAGTTGAATGGATCCAACTCGTTTTCCTTGGATGTCTCCACAACACTATAGATGATCGCACTAGACCTTGCTCCTTTTGATGTATTACTGAAGAGCCAGTTTTTGCGACCGATCACAAAAGGTTTAATTGACCGTTCCCCGCGATTATTATCGATCTCCAAACGGCCGTCCTCTAAAAATGCCTCCAACCGCTCCCATTGGTTACGACAATACTTGATCGCTTTGCCAAGTGCGCTTTTTGGCAGTACGCGCGGCATTTGCTCTTTAAGCCATGACAAAAAAGCCTCAAGCACGGGTTTGCTGTGCTCCAGCCGTGCTTGATAGCGCTCCTCTGGACTTGCATCTTTAAGCTTGTGCTCAATTTCAAAAAGTTTATTGCAATAGGCCAGACCTTCCTTTGCTTTGACGGTGGAAGTGCTCGCCGATTCAGGCAGTGCCTGCAGGGCTTCTGTGAATTTGCGGCGGGCATGGGCCCAGCACCCGACCAATTTCACATCGGGGAGGACGTTATAACCCGCATACCCGTCCACATGCAAATATCCCCGGAAGCCGTCCAAAAAACGGCGTGGGTGCTTGCCTGCACGGGTTTGCTGGTAATCGTATAAGACGATTGGTGTATCCCCGCGACCGGTACGATAAAGCCATATGTAGGAAGTCGATGTCGCTGGCCGGTCCGGTTCAGACAGGACCTGCAAGGTTGTCTCATCCGCATGCAGACGATCCTTCTGTAGGAGGTGCTCATGCATCTCATCGTAAATGAGACTAAGCCAAGTTTGAGCCCCATAAATTGTCCAATTGGCCAGCGTTTGCCGAGGTATGGACACGCCAAAGCGTTCCAGTTGTTTCTCCTGGCGATACAGGGGCATACCTTCTATGTATTTTTGTGTCATGGTATAAGCCATTGACGACGGAGACGCTAGGCTTCCAGGGAAAACAGGTTCCGGCATCTTCGCTGTCACAATAGGTGTGTTCAGTTCATGACGCTCACAGTGACGGCAGCTATATACATGACGCACATGTTCGACTACTTTCACTTGGGCAGGAATGACTTTCAATTCCTTGCGTACTTCTGTGCTCATTTCATGCATGGCACCGCCACAGCACGAACAGACCTGTTCCTCATCAGACAAACGGTATTCGATCGTCTCTGTAGGCAGGTTTTCAAGCATGCGTTTGCGTTGGCCGTGTTGTTTCTTGCGTCTATATGTCATCGTCTCAACGGTAGGCTCTTCCATAGCTGGATCAGCCGTGGACTCGGCTTCGTTGAAAAGGGAGAGCTGGTCCGGATGGGTCTTCTCGCTGGAAGCTCCGAATCGGCGTTGCTGGCTGAGGCGGAATTGTTCCTCATACCATTTTAATTTCGCTTCCAACTCTTCCTTTTCCATTTGGAGCTTTTCGTTGAGCGCTTTGTAATATTCAATTGTGCCTTTTGAAGTCTGCGCTGATTTTTCCATATGTCCAGTATACGGAAAAGAATCCAACTTGCCTAGTATCGAATTCTTTTTTTATTTATTTGTTTTATAGAAGGATGCGTGCCTTCACTTCCTGATGCGCTTGTTTTTGTTCGATTGGCAAGCCGTCCAGCAGCCAGCGCAGCTGGCGTGAACTGATAGACATGGGCGCTGTATCATTCTCCGACGGCCAGTGGAACGTCCCTTTTTCCAGACGGCGATAATGAAGCCAGAAGCCGTTATGTTCCCATTGAAGAATCTTTAACTTGTCCCGTTTCCGGTTACAAAACACGAATAAGCACGGAGAGAAGGGATCGAGTTCAAAGCATTCCTGTACAATAGCGGCCAGTCCGTCAATCGATTTGCGAAGATCCGTACTGCCACGCGCCAGATAGACACGTTCAAACGGGGAATTCATCAACATTGGTGTTGCAGCACCCGAATCACATCGGTTAATAGATCCAGATTGGCACCGGGCCGTACTTCAACGGAGATCGCATCAACGTGTAAAAAGATCGGACCTTGACCTGAAGAAGGCAAGGATTCTTCTACCTGAACAGCCAGCCACTGCGTCTGGACAGGCGTTTCAGTGCAACTGCCACCGCGGGAGAACTGCCTCACCCAATAGTACATTTGGTGAGTTTTGATTCCTTGATCCCGGCAACCACTCCGCTATACTCTGTCCACTCTCTTTCCAGGCATCATATCGTGCTTTCCATTCTATTCTTTTTTCTTTTAGGGTCATGGCAAAACCTCCCGAATCATTCTAAGAAGATTATCACACGGATGACCTATGATCGGAATGTGGGTTTTATTTGACGCTTACGTTTTTTTGTGTGTTTTGAGGAAAAAGTGAGTTCATGGTCTAACTATAACCGATTTTTCCCGACAAATCAAAAGAAAAGTATGTTCATCAAGTCTATGAAACCAGTTTTTTTCATCAAATTCGAGAAAAACTGCATTCGTAAGGTTTCCGCTCCTATCTTCTGCAAAAGGTGTGCGTTCATTAACTTTATAGAAAGTGTCCTTTATACAATAAGTTAGAATTTGCGAGCATTTTTGGAGAATTAAAGGGAAATTGGGTAAAAAGATACCCATAAGTAATATGAACACCGATCTCCCCCACAAATCCACCATGTGTGAGTAAAATGTTTGTGGGAGAAATTCTTAGAATTCCCCGATGAGGGGGTTGGGAACGTAGGTTCGCAATCCCCCTCATCGGGGCCACCAAGCAAAGTGCGGTAGGATCCCAAGCAGGAAACATGAAAAAAGGACTCTCTCCCTGGTAAGATGATCATTGTTCACACCATCAAACAGGAGGAGAGAGTCCCATGAATATTCAACAACATCTTACCACAAATTCGTTGACATGGAAAGAGATCGAACTTGATTTGTTTCGAGCCTTGCAAAACGCCTTCACCGAGCTGTTTACGGCTCTGTTGGAGGACATCGACCGACAATTGGCGGAAACCCGGGACAAGCGCCGGTACCACTTGAAAGACAAACGACGCACCACGATTCAAACCTTGTTTGGCGAAGTTACCTTTGAGCGAAACTACTATTTAGACCGAGAACAAAACCGTTACACGTTTTTGCTTGATTCCTTTTTAGCGTTTGATGGATCGCAGTCAATCAGCCCTTGTCTAGAAGAAACGGCGATGGGATTGGCTGTGGAGTGCTCTTCCTATCGCAAAGCGGCTCATACGCTTGCCCAGATGGTCGGGTATCCGGTGATGAGCCATGAGACGATCCGCCAGTTGGTGCTCGAGGCTGAAGTTCCGCTGCACTGCCCGGTTGACCAGCGATATGGACGGGTGCTGTTTGTGGAGGCCGATGGACTGTTTGTCTCTCTCCAAGGGAAGGGAAAACGGGCCAAGGAAGACAAAATCCTGACCGTTCACGAAGGATGGAAGCGCAACGGCTCACGGATCGAATTCGTGAATCAGCGCCATTACGTCCATGAAGGCAAGGGGGAGGTGTGGGAAGGCTTCGAGGAATTTTTGATGAACGAATATGCCTATGATCCGTGTCGGGATCTTCTTGTCATCAACGGGGACGGCGCTCCATGGATTACCGCGTGCCGGGAGTATTTCAAAGGACGGGTCTGCTTCCAATTGGATCGATTCCACGTGGCGCGTGAGTTGCGCCAATGCCTCTCGGGCCATCCACGGTGGCAGGCGATTCGGCAAAAGCTGGCGAAGCAGGATGAAGAGAAGCTGCTTGTGGAACTGAACAGCGCCCTCGGCACGCTGGGGGACGAAGCGAAAGAACAACAGCTGGCTGCCTTGATCCACCGGATCGAATCGATGCCGGGATGCATCCGTGATTACCGGGAATGGCTGAAGGAGCAAGGAGTGGACACAACGGGCATGTATCCGATGGGGAGGGCTGAAAGCGTGATGAGCCAGCTGGCGTATCGGGTGAAATACCGCCGCAGTTGGACAGACAAGGGACTCAGGGCGTTTTTCAAGGCAATGATTGCCCGGATGGATGGGATTCGTCTTTTCGGACATCGTTTAGGAGAAGAATCGTCGCATCCGGCGGAGGAAACGGCATCTACCAAACAGACGATCGTGAACAAGGCGAAACAACGCATCCGCCGTCTTCTTCCAGAGGTAACGCGGAATAACGTGCCATATTTACAGCAATCGTCCGGGACTCCGATCTATCATGCCCT
Source organism: Bacillus smithii (assembly GCF_001050115.1). NCBI lineage: Bacteria > Bacillati > Bacillota > Bacilli > Caryophanales > Bacillaceae > Bacillus > Bacillus smithii. Next base: position 383,371 of record NZ_CP012024.1, read on the forward strand.
GTCTGAATTCAAGGGATGGTAAAAAAAGGTATACATATTCGTCTGTCATGGCAAGGGATGAGAGTCCGAAAGCGCTTACGGATGAAATTCAAAAAAATGGTTCGCTAACCTATGACTTACATCTATTTTCAGCGAACCAAAAAAATTCCCACAAAGTCTTGACTGACTCCAATTTACGACTGAAAATTTTGGCTGGTTTTACTTATTATCCGTTTTAGCTATGGTTATTTTCAGTCTATATATGGCCTTTAGTAAATTTGGAAAGATCCGCTTAGGCGGAGATCAGGAAAAGCTGCAATTTAGTCGATTTACATGGATTGCTATGTTGTTTTCTTGTGGTCTTGGAATTGCGCTCGTCTTTTATGGTGTAGGTGAACCAATGACCCATTTCTTTAATCCGCCGTCGGAAGATATAACATCCCAATCGGCTGAAGCTGCTCGAATTGCCATGGGACAAGCGTTTTTCCATTACGGATTAAGTATGTGGGCGATCTTTGCAGTTGTTGGTTTAGCTATTGCTTATTTTCAATTTCGAAAAAAAAACTTAGACGGAATAAATAACACTAACATTAAATTTAGGTTATAATAGACCTGAATTTTATTTAAGTTGGTGATTATTTATGCGTACCAAAAATAGATTAAATCCAATCGAATCAAAATACTTTAGACCCGAGATAACTAATTGTCCAGAATGTGGTAATAAATTAGTATACTGTCACCCTGTTTGGAGAAAAACAATTTCTACCCTAAAAGGTGAATTTAAAATCATAAATCTAGGATACCGATGTGAGAATAACTCCTGTTCTAATGACACCGTATATCGTTCAGCTGAAGCCGAACAATTAAGTATGAAGCACATTACTTATGGAATGGATGTCATCGCATATATCGGATATTTACGGTTTAAAGAACATAAGACTCGATCTGAGATAGCTACTATCTTATCGGAAAAAGAAGTAAAAATTTCTGAGAGGCAAGTACAGAAACTTTATGAAAGATATGCGTTATTACTGCGGGCAAGCGTTAAAGAAAATATGAAAGAGACATTAGAAAATATTGTGAAAGAACATGGAGGACTTGTCTTATCTATTGATGGTGTCCAACCCGAAAAAGGTAACGAAACATTGTATGTCATCCGTGAAGTTCTTAGTGGTACTATTTTAGCTGCACATAATTTAAAAAGCAGTGCTTCTCAAGAACTGATAGGTATTATTCAACCCATTTTAGACTGGGGTTATCCAATCCAAGGTTTTATCAGTGATGGGCAACAATCCATTCGTTTAGCAATTGAACAAATAGTTCCAGATATTCCGTATCAATATTGTCAGTTTCATTACTTTAAAGACATAGCCAAACCATTAGTTGAAAAAGATAGAAAACTAAAAACGAATATCAAAAAGAAGCTAAGGGGAATAAGGGAAGTTGAAAGAAAAATTGAAAATTCTCCATCTAAAAACATAGAAGAAGAGGTAGCAAGTGACTATATTGCGGCTATTCGATCCGTTCTTCTAGAAGATGGTAAGCCACCATTCGAATTACCAGGCACTTGTGTTTTTGAACGAACGAATGCGATTAAAGATTCGATTGAAAAATGCCTGGATAAAAAAGGGGACTCCTCTACTTGAAAATTTGTTCAGAATAGTCAGAAATGTGGATAACTATAAGGAAGATTATCAACTCGTAAAACGTTGGGATACACGATTTAAAAGGATTGCCACCATTATGGAACCTTCTGAGAATAAAACAAGTTTTTGGGTCGAAAACAGATTGAAGCAATATTTAAACCAAATGGAAAAAGAGCTTAATCGGAAAGAAGATCAACCGTTTGTAGAGAACCTATTAAAGTATAGTAAAGGATTTTGGAAAGGACTTTTCACCTTTTATGATTATCCACTTATACCGAGAACGAATAATGATTTAGAACTCTTTTTTAGAAGAATAAAGCAAAAACACCGAAGAATCACAGGTAGTCGGACTTGGAATCGATATATTATCCGACACGGTGAAAACATTGTATTTGTAGAAAATGTCTCTAATGAACAGGAAGGGCTACAAATGATAAAAAATGTTAATTATTCAGCATATAAAACTGAAGCGAATAAATGGGAACAACGTATTGGCGAGCATATAAAACAAAGAAGATTCAAAAAAGAACCAAATGAATATTTAAACACTATTGAAGAGAAATGGAAAAGGCACAACTAATTTATTGTGTTGGTTGTGCCGTCTAAGAAAAAAAATGGACTTATTTCAACGTCGTTACAGCCACTGATGCCAAAAAATCGCAGTAGTCGAAGTATTAAAAATACAATTAATATATTAGCTATTGTTGCTACTGTTATGGGTGTAGCAACATCAGTTGGTATGGGTGTACTACAAACAAACGGTGGTTTAAATGCTGTTTTTAATACACCAATTCATTTTTGGGTTCAATTGGCGATTATCGCTATAATGACGCTTCTCTTTCTCTTGTCCTCAACATCTGGTTTAAACAAGGGAATCAAATGGTTAAGTAATGCGAACTTAGCTTTAGCCATATTATTAATGATTTTCGTATTTTTCGCAGGACCAACTGTATTTATAATGGAGACATTTACAGTTGCCATTGGAGATTATATTTCGAATTTCATTAGTTATTCATTAAATATGACACCATACAGTGGTGAGCATTGGGTACATGAATGGACGATCTTTTATTGGGCTTGGACCATTGCTTGGTCGCCATTCGTAGGAGCTTTCTTCGCACGTATTTCACGAGGACGGACGATTCGTGAATTTATAATCGGAGTCATGGTCGCACCAGCATTACTTTCGATGATGTGGATGGCTGTTTTTGGTGGAACATCTTTATATATGGATCTATTTAAAGGTTCCAATATTGCGACTGTAACCAATAATGATATTACATTGGCGATTTTTACACTGTTTGAAACGTTGCCAATTACGGAAATTTTATCAGTAGTCACCATTATATTAATCTTTACGTTTCTAATAACATCTGCAGACTCTGCAGCATATATTTTAAGTAGTATGTCCGAAAATGGAAGTACCAATCCGCCAATTGGTATGCGCATTGTTTGGGGAGTACTAATCAGTTCAATTGCATTAGTATTATTATCGACAAGTGGCCTAACAGGATTACAGTCAGCATCCCTTGTTGCAGCTCTGCCATTTACGGTTATTATCGTCTTTATGATGATTTCACTCGTTAAAGTCGTCTCAAAAGAAGTTGCTCCAAAAGCAGAAAAACAGAAGGTCAAAGTAAAAGAAAAACAAGTTAAACCTGTAAAAACGGGAATGAAGAAGAAAAAAGAACAAGATGTGCTTTCTGTCTGAAAATGAGGTAGCCGTTTAATTTCAAAATTCAAGCCGAGAATCTGTGGATTGATTTTTTATCATCGACAGTTTCTCGGCTTTCTTATTTTGTAAGGATAGCCCTTAGATTGTTTATAAAGTTTCATTATTGCAATAATTTAGTTCCCTATCTCTATTATAAAAGTGCTGTAAAATAGAGATGTATACATATTTACATTACTAGGGTGATCTAAGTGAATGGGAACTTTCGGTTGCGTTTATTTGCAATTATAATTATGTTTGCATCGGTCATCGCCATACGTTCGCGATGATCAATCATGTTAAACTTGAATCTCTTGTAAAAGAGAATAATCAGTTTCAAGTGGAACGTATTGAAGAAACGGTTCTTTATGCTTTAGAAAATTTAGATAAAGTATATTACTATTTTGATAGTGAAACTGCTGATCGAATGGAGTCAACAACCTATCGATTACTTAAATATTACGAAAAAAAGCCGAATGTTGACGAGTGGGATTTTCAAAAAACAACAAATCAGTTTCGTTATGCACCATACCATGGCGAAGATGTAGAAACATTATATAAACATGCCGATCAAGCTTTATATGATTCAAAGAAAAAAGGGAAAAATCAATTTTCGATTTATTTATAGATAAGGACGATAGAAGTATATGATGATTAAATGAAAACCTTGGTTACTTTTTTGGTCTCATCACCATATTCTGTGATGTTCACACAATTCCGGTAATAAGTTAGCGAGATTGATACTCAATCTAGAGTAGCTCCTTCGTCAGCTTGCAGACCACTAAGTGGGTAGAATGGAAGAGGTCAAGCGCTTTCCTTGACGGCTTCCATTCTAGCCACTACAATGCGGAAAGCTGATGAAGGGCATGGTTAAGCAACCTGATTTTTATAAGTTTTACCTGTACATTCCAAAAATACACGTAGTCGAAATCTTTCAAGGTTTCTGAAGCCAAAAGCACGTCTTTTGATGTTCTTAATCTTATGGTTTGTACCTTCAATCCGGCCATTCGTAAAAGGGGTAAGAAAATATTGTAAAATTTGTGCCTTCCAATTTTCTATCGTCTTGGCAACTTGATGAAATGAAGGAAATGGGCTGCTCCATGCGAGTTGAATCCATTCTTCTAAGAGTGAATCAGCTGTATCATAGTCATTCACTTGGTATATTTCTCTAAAGAGTTCTTTTAGAAAATAGGCATATGACAATTCTGAATGCTCTTTGAGCATCTCATCTAATTGTTGTTTTTCATTAGCCGTTAACTTTTCAGAACCTTTCAAGAGTTTAAACCGTCCCTTTTTTAGTCCAGGAGTTTTCTTTCTAACTTGGTCAAGTGCATGTGTCACCTTTTGCACCACATGATATTTATCAATGACGATACAGGCCTCTGGGAATATAGATTTAACAGCTTTATGGAAGGGATCCCACATATCCATAACAACGGTATGAACGCATTTATCAGACAGAATCTTCTTGGCAAGTAAGATCTGAGTTGAACGATAACTCCGTTGATGTTCCATACCAAGCACACTCCCGGATTGGGTATCCATAAGAACTGTTTCATATCGGTGACCCTTTCGGACAGCGATCTCATCAAGGCTAAGGATTAATTCATTGTTTTCTAAAACACTTTCAAGAGTTTCTACATGCTCCTTCTCTTTTTCTTTAGCAACGGAATAAAATATTCTTTCAACAGTTGTATAAGGTATTTTTTCCTTTCGACTCACTTCTTGGATAGTAGAGCCAATGCACATTTCGTACAGATATTCTCTGTACCGATTGGTCTGATGCTTATTAGGACTGATAGATTCAAATGTTTGTGAAAATACCTCATTACAGTTGTGACAACGGTATCTATACACTCTGACAAATAAGAAAAGGGGCTTACCTAATACGGACAAGTCACGAACCTTTCTTGTCCGCCAGTCATGGACATGACTAGAAAAAAAACCGCAGTAAGAACAGCGTTCTTCTGTAGTATTTTCTCAACATGTAACAAATTGCAATCTTCAAGAAACACTTGTTTAACAACTTCAAATTGCAAATCTAGTGATACGGAAAACACTTTAGAACCTCCTGTTATGTTAAGTGACGCTAACATTACTGCCAGGAATTCGTGAGTGTTTTCCCTATTTTTGGGTTAAATCACAAAATGTGGTGATGAATCAAAAATGATAATCGCTTTAAAGTTCGTGCAGCCTGTTTGCTTTACGTCCATCAGTCAGAGATGAACAAACGATTCCTTTTTTAGCTAGTGCCTGCATTTGAGATGAAGCGGCGAGAGAGTGTGATCTTCAATTCAATGCTGTAAGATAAACTGAAAAAAGGATGAGAGGAACATTAATATTCCCTTTCATCCTTTTTTCATTTTCGCCTTTTCTTTTTATTTTTGAGGGTCTTTTTGAAATGTATTTGTTTGGAAGTGTACATTGATGATAACGTCTATCCGATTTTCATTCATTGCCCCGAAAATTTTACATATCGCCTGTCGCCAAGCAAAAAGATTGGTTGGGGGATCACTGTTTGAATACTAGATTGTTTTAATCTTCGTTCGAAATATGCAAGATTTCGAACAATTTAAAGAGCAAGCTTAGTAGAACGGCCACGACTGTAGCCAATGCCATGCCTTTTATCGAGAAAGATCCCCATGTAAAAGTCGTTCCGCTGATCCCGATCACAAGCACGACCGCTGTCAAGATCATATTGATCGGTTTGGAATAATCGATTTGCGATTCGACCAGCATTCTCAATCCAGAAACGGCTATTACTCCAAACAATAGCAAGGAAATACCGCCCATAACGGGTGTAGGGATGGACGAAATCAAGGCAGCCAGTTTTCCGAAAAAGGACAGGAGAATGGACAGAACGGCAGCTCCCCCGATCACCCAAGTCGAGTACACTTTCGTCAGTGCCAATACACCAATGTTTTCCCCATAAGTAGTATTAGGCGTGGATCCTACAAAGCCTGATAAAGTGGTGGAGATTCCGTTTCCGAGAATAGAACGGGCAAGACCGGGGTCTTTCAATAAGTCTTTCCCCACAATATTTTGCGTGACCACAAGGTGTCCAATATGTTCAGCGACAACTACTAGAGCGGCTGGAACGATGATGGCGATGCTTGCCCAATCCCATGATGGAGCATAAAAATCAGGGATCGCAAACCATTTCGCTTCTTTGATCGGTTGAAAATCGACCATTCCAAGGGATAAGGCGCTGATATAGCCAACCGTGATTCCGATCAGAATAGGGATGATTTTCAAAAAGCCGCGGAGCACTACGTTTCCAAGAATCGTCACTCCTAACGTCAAAAGAGAAACGAAAATGGTTTTTCCGTCCGGCGACCAATGAGCGGGTGGATGGCTTAAAGGTTTAATCAACCCCGCCATGTCAGCCGCGGTAGGAACCAGTTCTAAACCGATAACCGTAATAATGGCTCCCATCGCTGCCGGCGGAAAGACGACATCGATCCACTTTGTTCCGGCCAGATGAATGATAAGGCTGATCAGAATAAAAATAATTCCTACTGCTATAAAGCCACCCAGTGCTTCATGATAGCTCTTTTCTCCCAAAACAACAAATACGGGTGAAATAAAAGCAAAGCTGGAACCTAGAAAAGCCGGTATCTTGCCTTTCGTAATGAATAAATAAAGTAAAGTGCCGATTCCGTTCATCAGCAAAATGGTGGCCGGGTTGACATGAAACAAAATAGGCACCAACACAGTTGAGCCGAACATCGCAAATAGATGCTGCAGACTCAACGGAACTAGAGCTGCAAAAGACGGCCGCTCATCTACATCAAATGTTTTCATCGATTGATTAAGCTCCTTTTGTATAAAAATTATGAAGATAAATTTCTTGTACTATTATACGACAAAATTCGAACAATTCCTTGTCCAAATGTGAAAGAAGTCGATTTCCTTTATGTGCCACTGACAAAACTTCTTATGAATCTCCAAAGTTAGTGAAAGGCTTTTAGACGGCTTTGTTGAATATCCTTATTTAGAAGGAAAAACGGGAGGGAACAATGTGGAGCAGGCATATTTTAGTTCGAAAGTAGCAAAAAGCTTAGGGATCGGGGCGAGCACACTTCGCAAATACGCTTTGGCTCTTGAAGAGAATGGCTATCATTTTGAGCGAGGCATCAACCATTCACGTGTCTTTTATCCGAAAGATGTGGCAGTCATTCAGCGGATCATTGAAGCGATCACAAAAAATAACGTTTCCTTTGAAAAAGCGATTCAAATGGCGGCCGAACAAAGCCGGGAGCAACAAGAAAATCAAGCGATTGAGTCTCCAAAACAGGAAATTCATGTTCAAAGTCAAGATGTTTATGAACGTTTGCAGCAGTTGGAAGAAGGACAAAATCGACTCATCGAGATTAATCGTGAGCTGATTTGTAAATTAGAACAGCAACAATTGTGGATCAAGCAAAAAATGGAAGAAATCAAAATTGAAGAACGAGACCGTCATTTAATTCAGAGCTTAGGGACAACGCAGGTAAATAAATCAAAAAAATGGGTTCGCCCTTTTGAAAGTTTAGCCACCGTGTTGTTTGGAGAAAAAAAGAAACGCAAGCGAAATAAAACAGGGCTTTCGATTAGCTGAGGATGCAAGTCATTAATCGACATGGACAAATGTTAAAGACATTTCAAGGGAAAAAGCTGGAATGAAATTTACAAAAATACTGGGATTCTCCAGTGAACGTGGTTAAATAAGAAAACCCGCCGAGGTTGATATTATCCCTCTTGTGTAGACAGTTGGAAAAAAACCCATACTGTTTTGCATAGGAGGGATTTGTTTTGGCAAAAAGGGACCAAAATTCATAAACTATTCAGTTGAGTTCAAACTATTCGCTGTAAATAAGTATTTTGAAAGGGAAATGGAATACAAGGCTTGTTTCAGAAAGTGTATGGGTGACGGCAACCCACCAGAATTGGATGTTTTTCATTTGTCAAAGTTAAGATTTTACTGTGATCGTGAAAGTGACGAGATTTCTGCGGAAAAGCGAGTCGGGCGAGACCCTACTGCGGGGGACAAATAAGAGGCTTCGGGACCGCCCGCGGAAAGCAATGCCCGATATCAATCTTTACATGAATAAAGGGATGCACCGGGAGCGATTATGAATCGTCGGACAGCCTCGGATTTGTGATGGTATTGAAAAAATAGTTTTGATAGGAGATTTTGATGATTTAATAAGCTGTATGGGGTGGCAGCAGAATGGCATGGATCATGCTGTTTCGTCAAAGTGGGTGCCATTCTTTTAAAAATAATTAACCATATTTTAACGGAAAATTAATAATATTTTAATATAATATTTTTTTGTCTGGCTGCCGTTTTTTATAGAAACGTCTTGGGACTGGATTACAACTATTTACAGCCATATTCGAAAAGGGGCAACTTGACATTTTTTCCATGCAAAGCACCAAGTTCATACCATATTTTGTAGAAAATTGGATGAACTGAATAGGAGAATTACATATTGAGAAAATAAAAATAATAAAAAAATCAATGAAGAAACAGAAAATCAAAGGGAAAATTTGTATAAATATGTAGATTATTAGATGTTTTTTTCCTATAATAAGTAAATGGAGGGAATCTTTTTCATAGCAAGAGAACTGCAAAAAGATTCGTCAAAAAAAGTCGTGCCAGGAAGGAAAACGGTTTAAATGTCCATTTTTTTTGCAGAAAATTATGAAGACATGTCGATAAAACAAATGGCCAGTCACGACCTATTGACAAGGCTCCGCAACCGAAATGCTTTCATGGAAGATTTGAATAGATGGATCGATTGCAACGGTGGGATGTTTGCTGTTTTTTGCTTCGATTTGGATAGCTTTCAAAAAATGAATGATGCACTAGGTCACAGGATCGGAGATAAAGTGTTGGAAAAAATAGCCGAACGGTTGCAAGAAGTCATCGGGAAACATGGGACGGTCTATAGGGTCGGCGGAGACGAATTTGTTGCTCTAGTGAAATACGGAGAAAAAAGGGAACCGTATGTTCAATTAGCGCAGCAAATAATGGAAGTGATTGGCAGAAAAATGGAAGTGGAAGAATACGAACTTTTTATCACTACCAGCATTGGATTAAGTTTTTATCCTAACGATGGTGAAGATCCTGACACATTGTTTCAAGTCGCAGAAGTGGCTTTATCCCGGGCAAAAGAGTTCGGTAAAAATAATTGCCAAATCTATGTTTCGTCTATGAAAAGATCGACGTTTAAAATGTATCATCTAGAAAAAGAGCTGCGCAAAGCTTTAAAAAACGATGGCTTATCGATCGAATATCAGCCGCGTATAGAAGCCAACACGAATCAAATTGTTGGTGCAGAAGCTCTTTTGCGTTGGCACCATCCTGAATGGGGGACCGTGCTGCCATCGGAGTTCATTCCGTTGGCGGAAGAAGGAGGATTAATTAACGAGATCGGCGACTGGGTGATAAGGAAAGTATGCGAACAAATCCATGAATGGCAAAGCCAAAACATTGAAGTTCCAACGATCTCTATTAATATATCAGCAAAACGGTTTTTGAAAAAAGGTTTATATGAAACGATCCTGCAAGCAACGACGGACCACCAAATCGAACCTTCGCAGCTGGAAATGGAAATAACGGAGTTGTCTTTACTTCTTTTGAATGACCTGGTATTGGAACAATGGAGAAAAATACAAAACTTAGGAGTGCGGATTGCTTTAGATGACTTTGGCACAGGGTATTCTTCCATTAATAGCTTAAGAAAATATCCGATTGATACATTAAAAATCGACCGTTCTTTTATCCAATATTTAGAGGAGAACGTTATTGATCAAGCCATTATAAAAGCGTTGATCGAGATGGCGCATGCAATGGGAACGCGCATCGTGGCAGAAGGAGTAGAGACAAAATCGCAGTTGCAGTTTTTGCAGCAATGCCGTTGTGATGAAATTCAAGGATTTTTATTTAGTAAGTCGCTGCCCGGCAAGGAGATTGGACAGTTATTTATCCAAAAAATGGTTATTCCGCAAGAAATGATTTCTAGTGAAAAAAGGAAAAACATTCAATCCAATCCATCGAATTCTTTTGTTTGTTACTTGTCAGCCAATAAAACAAACAACGGACAATGAATAATAGATGTCTTGTCGACGATCAGGGTTTATAGAGGATGGCTCGTTCATAAGCGTAGTTCGTGAAAGAATGGGTTGTCATAGAGTGAGAGATTGGACGAGCCTAATTTTCAACTTTAAGGCGGAGATCATTTCCTTGGCTGTTCATCGAGAGACATAGAAAAACATAGTAGTGAAAAAAGGAAAAAATATCGAATCCATGAAAGCATAGGGCTTGCTCAAAAGGGAGTCAACCTATAATGAGCCGGCTTTTTTTGCTTTTTAAAGGATCAATTGGACGAAAAAAGATCTTTTCTTCGAAAGGGGAAAAGTACAGACTTTTTACGCATAGATTGTCGATTTGCCTTTCTCATTCTGTTTTATGCTTAGTTAAGGTTCATAATGCAGAGAAAATTCTTGTAAATCAGTCAAAAACAAACTATGATAGACACGTATTGACAAACATTTTAAGTTGAAAGGATGGAGGGATATGACAAAAGAACAGCAAATGTTTTTATCGATTTTAAAAGCAGCTTATGAAGAAGGATATAAAAAAGATAGCAATTTGGAAAATATTTTAAACTTGATCAAAACACAGATGGTGAAATTAGAATCGAACAACTCTTAAATGAAACAGGGTATTTACATAGAAAAATAGAGTGCAAAAAAGAGACCGGTTTGGAAGAAAAGGAACCGGTCTCTTTTTAATCTAAAAAAGTTGGAAAAGATTCCATTCTTTTCAGTTGCGGGAAGAAAGCAGCCGAGCGATCTATTGGCAAGGCAGCAGATGGAACACGATATTTGTCCGTTTTGGATTGCAAAAGTAAGCAGATGGCTTCCGAATCTGGGCATGATGAAAGCCGCCTTTTCGGAAGAAATGGGAGGGAGAAAGTTTCCTATAAAAATAGACATCCGTTTCTGCTGTGAAAGCACAACTAAATGAGTTTTCTTGCAAGTGGATCTTGATAGTTGGAGTATTTTGGCGTATAATTTTTAAATATTATTATAGTATAAATTTTCAGAATTGAAATCACAAGTAAAACGAGGAGAAGTGGAATGGAGAGAGTCTTTAATTTTTCTGCAGGTCCGTCGATGTTGCCGTTGCCCGTTTTGGAAAAAGTCCAAAAAGAATTGCTCAATTATCGTGGAACTGGGATGTCTGTAATGGAACTCAGTCATCGATCCAGTGCATTTGAAGAAATTATTCAGGAAGCAGAAGTTTTGCTGCGTGAATTAATGAGCATTCCTGACAATTACAAAGTGTTATTTTTGCAAGGGGGCGCTTCTTTGCAGTTTGCGATGATCCCCATGAATTTGCTTGTGAAAAATAAAAAAGCGGATTTTGTACATACAGGATCATGGTCGAAAAAAGCCATGGCGGAAGCAAAAAAATTCGGCGAAGTTCGTGTTGTCGCCTCTTCAGAAGATAAGAAATTCAGTTATATTCCATCCTTGGATCCGGCTATGTTTTCCGAGGATGCAGATTATGTCCATATTACGACGAATAATACCATTGAAGGAACTTGTTATTTCTCAGTTCCGGATACGGGAAGCATCCCTCTCGTTGCGGATATGTCTTCCAATATTCTTGCACAGGAATATGATGTGTCAAAATTTGGTCTGATCTATGCGGGAGCACAAAAAAACATTGGCCCTGCCGGTTTGACCGTCGTCATAATACGGGAAGATCTCATTGGAAACGCACCTGAGAATTGCCCCGTCATGTTAAACTATCAGACCCACAGTGATAAAGGTTCGTTGTATAATACGCCGCCGACGTTCAGCATTTATGTGGCAAAACTTGTTTTTGAATGGTTGAAAGAACTGGGCGGGGTATCCGTGATGGAAAAAATCAATCGAGAAAAAGCCCAGCTGCTTTACGAATTCTTGGATCAATCCGAGCTATTCCATTCCCCTGTGGAAAAAGAAAGTCGCTCATTAATGAATATTCCTTTTACACTGCCTTCTGAAGAATTGAACGCTCAATTTATTAAAGAGGCAAAAGAGCAAGGATTGGAAACATTAAAAGGCCACCGTACCGTCGGAGGAATGCGTGCAAGCATATATAATGCAATGCCGATTGAGGGAGTAAAAAAGCTGGTGGAATTTATGAAAAGCTTTGAGGCAAAAACAGCTAGGAGGAATAGAAGCAATGTACACAATTAAAACTTACAACAGCATTGCCGAAAGTGGTTTAAATATTTTGCGCCAAGAAAATTTTACGATTAACAATGATGCCGACCAACCGGACGGCATTATATTGCGTAGCTATAATTTGCATAATGTTGATATTCCGAGGAGTGTAAAAGCCATTGCGCGTGCAGGTGCGGGGGTGAACAACATTCCGGTGCAAGCTTGTTCAGAAAGAGGAATTGTGGTTTTCAATACGCCTGGAGCCAATGCAAATGCTGTGAAAGAACTGGTATTGGCTGTATTGCTTGCTTCCTCACGGAACTTATTTGATGGCGTGGAATGGGCGAAAACGCTTCGGGGGCAAGGTGATCAAGTTCCTTCCTTGGTGGAAGCAGGTAAAAAAGAGTTTGTCGGAACAGAGATTAAAGGGAAAAAATTAGGGATTATTGGCTTGGGTGCCATAGGGGCCCTGGTGGCTAACGATGCCCTCGAACTCGATATGGAAGTCATTGGATTTGATCCGTTTATTTCCGTCGATACGGCTTGGAACTTGTCGAGAAACGTCCAAAGGGCTATGAACATTGAACAAATTTTTTCCGCATGTGACTATATTACCGTTCATGTGCCGCTTACGGATCAAACGAGAGAAATGTTCAATCGAGAAGCATTTAGCCAAATGAAGCCAGGGGTACGGATTTTGAATTTTTCTCGTGGAGAACTAGTAAACGAACATGATTTGAATGAGGCGATTGAAAAAGGGATTGTGGCTAAGTATATAACGGATTTTCCAAATGACCGCATATTGGACATGAAGAACGTCATTGCAGTCCCGCATCTCGGAGCTTCCACGAAAGAATCGGAAGAAAATTGCGCCATCATGGCCGCCAAACAGTTAAAGGATTATTTAGAAACAGGGAATATTAAAAATTCTGTTAACTTCGCCAATGTAGAGCTCCCTTATGTCGGCAGAAAAAGGATTACGGTGATCCACCAAAATATTCCAAATATGGTGGGACAGATGACTTCCATTTTAGCAGAAAGCCATCTCAACATTGCCGATATGCTGAATCGAAGCAAAGGCGAGTGGGCTTATACGTTGATTGATATTGACAATAAAGTGAATGGCGATGTGCTGCCAAGTGTAGAAGCAAGAATAAAAGAAATCAAGGGAGTTGTGGCTGTTCGGTCCATTTGATCTGCCAGTTTAAAAGATTTTAGAAAATAGAAAATAACCTAAAGGCGACGTCACGATCGATGGATAGGGAGTTTCAGGCTTAAACTGTTATTCTAGTATTCTTTCTTTTAATCTTTCGAGGTTTATTAGCAAAAAAGTTCACGGAACATATGGATTCCGTGAACTTTTTTGTATGTGCGCCCGGCATGTACATGAACTATAGGGTGTAAGTCCCGAACCCCGAAGACAGAAGTAGAGGTTAGCCAAGAGCAAGGGTGTCCGTGGTGACGCGGAATCTGAAGGAAGCTGGAGGCAAAACACCGGTCCGAGGAACACGAACCTCATATAAGGCTAGGTATGATTGAGTGAGTTTGCATAACAAAACAAAGCTCTTTCTGTCGAAGGTCATATCGAGTAAATGAGGCGGATAGATGGTGTGAAAGTGCATGTACTTACCCGGGGAGGTCTGGCGGATATGTGAAGTACTCTTCATAACCTACTTAGTGATAAGTAGCTGAACCGTCAGAAGTCAGCAGAGGTCATAGTATTAGTTGGTCTAGAACAACTAAGAAGGACCGAACAATTAAGAGAGAATAGCCCTTGGTATTCAGTGAGTCATGATGAACACAGAAAACGTAGTACCTCACTTGAGGGAGGAAGCGGTGAATCCCGTGGGAGACCTCTTGGAGGGTGGAGTGACCACTGGCATAAAGAGAACAGCTATTCACGGAAGGAAGAATAACAATGCTTTTGAATCAAATCCTGTCACGGGAGAATATGCTTTTAGCTTTACAAAGAGTAGAAAAGAACAAAGGTAGCCATGGAGTAGATATGATGCCCGTACAAAACCTCCGTCAGCACATAGTCGAAAACTGGATATCCATTAAAGAGGCAATTCTCAAGGGTACCTATGAACCAATGCCTGTTCGAAGAGTCGAAATCCCGAAACCTGATGGCGGTGTTCGGTTACTAGGTATTCCAACCGTAACAGACCGTTTGATTCAACAAGCAATTGCCCAAGTATTATCGAGGATATATGACCCTATGTTCTCCGAACATAGTTATGGGTTTCGTTCAAATCGAAGTGCTCATGACGCAGTTAGGAAAGCAAAAGGCTATATCAGAGATGGTTATAGATGGGTAGTAGACATGGATTTAGAAAAGTTCTTCGATCGAGTGAATCATGACAGGCTGATGAGTACATTAGCCAAGACTATTAAAGAAAAGCCACTATTGAAGCTAATCCGCAAATATCTACAAGCTGGTGTCATGATTAATGGTGTGGTATCTAGGACAGAAGAAGGGACGCCGCAAGGTGGCCCCCTAAGCCCTTTACTTTCGAATATTGTACTAGATGAACTAGACAAAGAATTAGAGAAAAGAGGGCATAAATTTGTTCGTTATGCCGATGACTGTAATATTTACGTGAAGTCAAAACGGGCTGGTGAAAGAACCATGGCTAGTGTCAAACGATTTATTGAGGGAAAACTTCGTCTAAAAGTCAACGAGAAGAAATCTGCGGTTGACCGACCATGGAAACGAAAGTTTCTAGGATTTAGTTTTACACCTTCAAAAGAGCCAAAAGTTCGGATTGCCAAGCAAAGTCTAAAACGAATGAAGAAAAAGGTGCGAGAAATCACGTCAAGAAAAATACCATACCCAATGGAATATCGGATTAAGAAACTTAACCAATATCTACTTGGATGGTGTGGATATTTTGCATTAGCAGACACAAAGAGTATCTTTGAAGATTTGGATGGCTGGATTCGACGAAGACTCCGGATGTGTTTATGGAAAAACTGGAAAACCTCAAAGACCAGGATACGCAACCTCATAAAACTAGGAGTTCCTGAATGGAAAGCTTATGAATGGGGGAACAGTCGTAAAGGTTATTGGCGAATCTCAAAAAGTCCCATATTACACAGAACCCTTGGAAACTCCTATTGGAGTAACCAAGGGCTTAAAAGTCTACAGAAACGTTATGAATTCTTGCGTCATTTATCTTGATTGAACCGCCGTATACGGAACCGTACGTACGGTGGTGTGAGAGGACGGGAGTTAATCGCTCCCTCCTACTCGATTTACTGATCAAAATAAAGGAGAATGCCTTCGCACTCACATAATATGGATACTATTTTTCTTTCCATTTGAGCCAGTCATAGGATTCCAAGATGGACAGGAACGTGACTAAGCGTTCCAAAACGGGGGAGGCTTTGTCCCCCAGCTTTGTTTCTACGACATTCGCAAGCTCTAAAACTGTGCTTTTCCCGTCTATATGTCGGATGACAAAGAACCCTAAGTCATCCAATTGGATTTTTCTTTCTGACGGCTGCTTTAAAAATCGGACGGAAAATCGTTCGATCAGATTAGTACGTGGAACGATTAAACTCTGATTTTCATGGTCGATCTTTAGATTGTCTTTCAGTACCGGCACCATTTCCAAGAGATTTTTCTTCCGCCGGATCATTTTTTAGCCAGCCCTTTTTTGCTGGTAGAAGCCATGTATAACATCACGCATATGATGATAAATAAAAGAAGAGGCAGCCATTGGTTTTCGGTTGCTACATTTTCAGGAACCGGCACCTTCAGCCAAATTAAAATTGCGATGATCACGCCGACGAGAGATTCTCCCGCAATCAGACCGGATGCAAAAAGAACTCCTTTTTCGCTGCGTTTTTCTTTTTCTTCTTTCGATTTTGAAAGTACTTCTACAAGCCAGCGGACGATTCCTCCTGCCATAATCGGAACGCTTGTGTGAACCGGCAAATAAATACCAACGGCGACGACAAGGGAATTCAATCCTAAAAATTCAATCACGATTGAAATGGAAGCACCGATTAATATCAGTTCCCAAGGCAAGTTTCCACCCATAATTCCTTCTACTAATATTTTCATCAACATAGCTTTTGGAGCAGGCAGAGCAGCTGACCCCATCGTATAGGCTTTATGCAGCATCACAAGGATGAAGCCCATTACAAGACCGGAAGCCAAGACACCGATCATCATGGCAACTTGTTGTTTCCACGGTGTTCCTCCGACAAGATAACCGGTTTTTAAATCTTGGGAAATATCACCTGCTACGGCCAGTGCCGTACAAACAATGGCAGCGACAGTAAGGGCTGCAACCATTCCTTCTTTTCCGTGATAACCTGTCAGTTTAAAAATAAGCGTGACGATGAGCAGTGTGGCGATCGTCATCCCAGAAACCGGAGAAGAAGAACTTCCAACGATTCCGACTATTCTGGAAGCGACAGTTACAAATAAGAAGCCAAAAACGGCGATAGCCAGCGCTCCGAGAATTCCTACCTTTACAAACGGGTCAAGAGCAATGATAACGATGAGAACCAGTGCACCTAAAATTACGTATTTCATCGGCATGTCCCGATCGGTTCTGTCTAAGGACGCTTGGCTATTCGATCCATTGGAAAGATTTTTAAATGTGGCAGCCGCGGTTTGATATAATGTCGGGATTGATTTGGCCAATGTAATAATCCCGCCGGCTGCAACCGCACCTGCACCAATATAGCGGATGTAGTTGTCCCAAATTCCCCACGCATCCAAATGTTTAATCGGTTCTGTCGATGGGAAAATGGCATGGGTGCTATCTGCACCGAAAAATCCGATGAGAGGAATGATGACAATCCAAGCAAGCAATCCTCCCGCCAACATTTGACCGGATATACGAGGACCAATAATATAGCCAACACCGAGCAGAGCTGGATAAACATCCGCTCCCACTACCGCATTTTTAAATTTATATATGCCGGTTTCAATTTCTGTTTTAAACAGCTTAAAGCCGTCTCCCAAAGCTTTCATCAAACCGCCGATCAAAAGACCGGACGCAACCATGATGGCATTCGATCCGCCTTTTTCACCTGTGATTAACACTTCGGCACAGGCTGTTCCTTCAGGATAAGGCAATGTTTCGTGTTCTTTGACAATTAACATACGGCGCAGTGGAACCATCATAAAAACGCCTAAAAAGCCCCCTGTCAGAACAATGAAAATCAGCATGGACTGACTGATGGGGATATCCCATAAAAAGAGTGCCGGAATGGTGAAAACGGCGCCCGCCCCAAGCGCTTCACCGGCAGTTGTCATGGTTTGCACGATATTATTCTCTAAAATAGAATCTTTTCTGAAAATTCCGCGCAAAATTCCCATGGAAATGACAGCTGCAGGGATGGAAGCTGATACTGTCAAACCAACTTTTAAACCTAGATAAGCGTTCGCGGCTCCGAATAAAATGGATAAAACAATTCCTAATATAATCGCTGTGACAGTAAGCTCAGGCAGCGACTTTGACGCCGGAACGTAGGGGACGAATTTTTTTCCGTTTTTTTCAGACATAGACAAACCCCCTGAATATTAAATTTTGTTAAAAAATTAAAACGGATTTTAACCTAAAACGGATATAATTATACTCTTTTTTCTTCTTTCAATCAAGACAAGCGTCTCGACATGATCATTTCCATTCATAACAGGAAAGTCGGCCGTCAACATGTTATATAGAAAAATAGATTTCTTTCATTCTATATAACATGTTTTGACTTGGCCAACCATTCATCATTATTTTAGGAAAGTACACCTAACATAAAATACAGGAGCATATCTTTTTTGCGTACGTTCTGAATCGCTTTTTTATCTGTATCAGAGAATTTAAACGGTGTAATAAAAGGAGAGTTGACTTTCTGAATATCCTGTGGATGTGGAAGGACCGCTTCTCCTTGTTTTACACCTCGAATGATTTCTTGTTTTTGTCCGACATGAATTCCCTTCGTTATTTCACGTTTTTCTACGATTCCTTCTCGGTTGAGAACAAGTACGTAGTTTTTCTTATGATCTTGAAAAACGCTGGATGATGGCACCATTAACGTACTTAAAGATTCTTTCGTTATGATGGTAATGTTTGCTTTTGAACCGGGTAGAAGAGGTTCGTTTGAATCTTTTACATTGAACAATTGGGCTTTAAAAGGATAATAGCTATTTTTATGTACAGAAGGTTCATTTTCCGGATAAGAGTCTACTTTTATGATTTTTCCTGTATATTGTTTTTTCTTTGTATCAACAGAAACTTTGACTTTTAATCCTTCTGTTACCTTTTTGCGCTGCTTTTCGTTCAATACCCCTTGAACGGCTGGTTTCAAGGAGCGGATCGTTACGATTGGGTTGTTTAATCGATCGTCGATTTTTTCTACATAGCCTGCATAAGGACTTTTTACAGTAAGTTGTTGTTTTCTTTGATCAAGTTCGCGGAGAAGAGTATCATACTTTTTCACTTCTTCTTGTAATTTGCCGATTTCCGCTTGCTGTTCTAATATTTGACTTTTAACTGTTACCTCAGCAGCGCTTGGCGTTTGATCAGAGCTTTTTAGAGAAGATTGTATGTTTTGTAACTTTTGCACTTCCTCCGTGACCAGATCTATTTCTCTTTGTGCCTGCTCTTTTTCTGCCAGCCATTTTGCTCGTTCTTCTTCTATTTCAGCCGGCGAATATTGAAAGAGTTCCGTCCCGGGAGAAACTTTATCCCCTTTTTCTACTAAAAACTTGCTGA
The DNA here is from genome assembly GCF_001050115.1 of Bacillus smithii. NCBI lineage: Bacteria > Bacillati > Bacillota > Bacilli > Caryophanales > Bacillaceae > Bacillus > Bacillus smithii. The sequence goes on from NZ_CP012024.1 coordinate 402,642, forward strand.
ATTGCCCCATGGAAGGATCGAAATAGACCGGATATTCCTCTTGTGATGTAATAACGCCCGATGTATGGAATGTTTCAGCCAGATTGCCGATTTTGACCCGCGCCCATTTGTCTATCCACTGCGTTTTCTCGATTTTGCTATCTTTTTTAAAAATCAAGTAAAGATTGCCTGCTATTAAACAAGCACACAAAACGGCGATGATCATATTTCTCGTTGTTTTTCGCACGATTCTGCCCTCCTATCTTAAATAAGTTTTTCGATATGTATGGAAGTGAAGAAAGCGGTAAAGGCCCAAAAGACAATAGATAATCCTGCGATCACAGCCGCAATATAAAGCGGTTTATGATCCGTCATTCTTTTTAAGAATCGATATTGCAGGACTAATGTCCAAATTTGGAAAAGAGAGATGCTTCCAAAAAAGCGAATAAGGATCGAATGATCGGTCAAATAGCGAATCGCCGTTCCTAATGCGAAAGGAGAATAGTACCATTTCAATCCGTATAGAAACTCAAATGGCAAAAGAATAACCCTTTCTCCTATCAGAATGGTTAGAACAAAAAGCTGCAAGACAAGTGCTTTGCGGAAGTCTACTTCCATTAAGCCCCAAAATAACAATGACGGAACGACTAACACTAACAAAACAAAGAGGATGCCCCAAAACACGCTTCCTAAAACAAAAAAGACTTTTCTTGCAGCCAATTCATTTGCGGTCCAATCCGCTAATCGATGCGAAAGGTCTTCACTTCCAATGCCAAGGCAGCTGCTTACAGCCGATAGAATGACGCTAATCACCAGCAAGATGATGATTCGACTGCTTAACCCTCGGATGGTTTCAGCTTGTTCCAGCTCATAAAGCACATTCCGAGTCTTAAAAACTCCCTTCCAAAGCTTTACTTGATACATAGTTGCAACATCCTCCATAACAGGTTATAAATAACAGCAATTATTTATTATATAGAAACGGCAAGACACATACCAGACGAATATACCATAATCTCTGTGTGTGACTGCCTCCTCTTTCTACTATTATAACCAATTATTCTATCATGTTAAGAAAATGAAACATTTACGTAATAAAAAGATAATGAACTGTAAAATCACTAGTAGTTTAGTCATGATAGAATGATACTCGTTAATAGAAAAGGAGGTTATGGTGTGAAGAAAGCAATTGCCGCTCTCTTTACTGCAGTAGTATGTTTCAGCTTTGCTCATTCCTCGAATGCGGCAAGCACGACATATACTGTCAAAAAGGGAGATACATTATGGAAGATTGCCAATGCTTATAAAACGACTGTCGATAATATAAAAAAATGGAACCATCTAACATCTAACAACATTACAGTAGGAACGAAATTAATCATTCAATCTAGTTCGACCGCAACAGCCAAGAATACGTCTACAACATCCGCCGTAAACTCTACTGCGGGAAAGAAAGTGATCGTCGTTAAGGCCACTGCTTATACAGCATCTTGCAAAGGATGTTCCGGCGTTACAGCGTTGGGAATCAACTTGAAAAAAAATCCGAACGCGAAAGTGATTGCAGTGGATCCTAAAGTTATTCCGCTCGGTTCAAAAGTATATGTGGAAGGATACGGCCAAGCAATCGCAGCCGATAAAGGATCTGCTATTAAAGGAAATAGGATCGACGTGTTTGTTCCATCCCTTCAAAGTGCACGTAATTGGGGAGTAAGGACAACGAAGGTGACGATCTTACAATAAATTTTCTCCGTTTATCTTGATCGTGTTAGCTCATTTCGTGTGAAATCTTGGCTTCTCACGAAATGAGCTAAATTGTTGGGCGAACTCCTGCCCACGGGAGTGAACGCAGCAGAGAAAACCTATTAAAAATCGAATTTCAAACGTCTGGAAGCAACAAAATTCCAGACGTTTTTATGTGCGCCCGGCATGTACATGAACTATAGGGTGTAAGTCCCGAACCCCGAAGACAGAAGTAGAGGTTAGCCAAGAGCAAGGGTGTCCGTGGTGACGCGGAATCTGAAGGAAGCTGGAGGCAAAACACCGGTCCGAGGAACACGAACCTCATATAAGGCTAGGTATGATTGAGTGAGTTTGCATAACAAAACAAAGCTCTTTCTGTCGAAGGTCATATCGAGTAAATGAGGCGGATAGATGGTGTGAAAGTGCATGTACTTACCCGGGGAGGTCTGGCGGATATGTGAAGTACTCTTCATAACCTACTTAGTGATAAGTAGCTGAACCGTCAGAAGTCAGCAGAGGTCATAGTATTAGTTGGTCTAGAACAACTAAGAAGGACCGAACAATTAAGAGAGAATAGCCCTTGGTATTCAGTGAGTCATGATGAACACAGAAAACGTAGTACCTCACTTGAGGGAGGAAGCGGTGAATCCCGTGGGAGACCTCTTGGAGGGTGGAGTGACCACTGGCATAAAGAGAACAGCTATTCACGGAAGTTATAAAGACTTGCGTCAATTATCTTAATTGAACCGCCGTATACGGAACCGTACGTACGGTGGTGTGAGAGGACGGGAGTTAATCGCTCCCTCCTACTCGATTTTTTCATCAAGTAGAAAAGGCATTTCATCTACTAATCTGTTTGGAATGACCATGTATTACCAATTACTTCTTTTTCCATCTGAGTTATATCAATCCATAATCATTACATGAATGTTACAAAGAAAGGGGAAAAAGGGGAAGTGAAATGATCGCGTAACATAATGGCAAGGAAACGTAATCGGTTTTTAAAATCACAGTGCTGTTTTTCATGTTAAAATGAACCTCGTCAGTGAATAAAGGAGGTTAATTACGTGAAAAAATCTGTAATTGCTCTAGCAGCCGCAACGATGTTATCAGGTGCTTTTGTTGCCGATGCATCTGCTGCTTCGTACAAGGTGGAGCGAGGAGACACATTATGGAAGATTGCACGTGAACATCATACTACTGTAGATAAGTTAAAGGAAATGAATCACCTTTCCTCTGATTTAATCTTCCCAAATCAAGTCCTAACTACTTCGGATATACCTGAGTATTATACAGTTCAAAAAGGAGATACATTAAGCAAAATCGCCAAAGCTTACGGTATGTCTGTCCAAACTTTAAAATCAATCAATCAATTAAACTCTGATCTTATTTTCCCGGGAGATCGCATTGTACTAAACGGTTCAAAAGCAGTTCAGCAGACTGTTGAGAATAAATCGGTACAACAACCTGTTCAAAGTCAGGCTGCACAGCAACCTGTTCAAAATCAACAAGCTAATCAAACCGGTCAAACTGAAACAAAAGCGACAACAGCAGCTGTTCAACAGCAAAATACAACGGCACAACCAAGCCGGTCTGTACAGCAATCTGAACAGCCGGCACAAAATGCTCAACAACCGGTACAAAAATCTCAACAACCGGTACAAAAATCTCAACAACCAGCTCAGCAAGTTCAATCTCAGCCGGCACAGCAGTCTAATACACAACCAGACAATGCTGCTCAAGGAGAAACCTTTACTATGACGGCCACAGCTTATACAGCTAATTGCGGTGGTTGCTCCGGTGTAACAGCAACGGGAATGAACTTAAAAGCCAATCCGAATGCGAAAGTCATTGCGGTTGATCCGAGCGTCATTCCATTAGGAACAAAAGTATATGTTGAAGGATATGGTGATGCGATTGCCGGGGACACTGGTGGAAGCATTAACGGAAACAGAATCGACGTTTTCGTTCCAAATGATCAACAAGCTCGTAATTGGGGAGTTAGAACGGTAACAGTAAAAGTACTTAAATAATAAGGAACTTAAATTGGGGGGAGGAACCATGCCCTCCTTCGAAATCATTTGAGATGACACCCTTGATAGATGAATTGATTTTCCTGTTGGCACATGTGTTCTATTGTAGTAAAAGAGTAGATTTTGAAGCAGAATAAAAAAGACCAGTCACGCTGTTTGTATATGGATAAATGAATGAGAATACTCGTCCTTTTTGGATTCTCAATGGATAGCCACAAGGTTTAGGTTGGCTTACTATTGAGAGTGGCGAAAGGACGAGTTTTTTTATGGAATCCTTTTGATCGAAACAGAACCTGTAAAAGCAGCCTTTTAGATGAAAAACGAAACTTCAAATAGGCTGCTTTCAAAATTCCATTGGAAACGTAAAATCGAGCCGGGGGGCTTAATACTTTATTGATTTCACAATTAATGTTTTATTCTTTCACGGGATGCATTTCGAATTTTCGGTTCATCATCAGTGCGATAAAGAGAGAAGGTATGACCGCTGCTGCCATTCCGGCAAACGCCAACCCAGCCGACTTGGAGTAGAGATAGCTTCCCAGAAAAGTGAAGACGCTGATGCTTAGCCCCATAGCTAGAGAGGCATAGATGCCTTGAGCCGCCGGAATGAGTCGATTGTCTAATTCCTCATGAAGAAGGCGTATAAATGCGTAATGGGCAAGTGCAAATGTAAGAGAATGCAGAAACTGGGTGAAAATAAACATCCATACCGTTGGCACAAGATAGACAAGCCCCCAGCGCACGATCGAAGCCGCCGCGGAAATGGCAAACATGCGAGAAGTGGAGACTTTTTGAAAAAGGCGATCCGCCGTCATAAAGAACAATGTTTCAGCAAGGACGGCCAAGTTTAAAATCATGCCACTCCAAAAATCTCCGGCATTCAATTTTTGTAAATAAATAAATCCGTAATTATAGTAAGAGGCGTGGGCTCCTTGAATAAGGATACATACTACCATTGCCGCCATAAACCGTTTGGATCGAAACAGAGGCAGATAGGAAACCGACTGTTCTTGGTGCTTGGCCATAAGCGATTTCGGCGTTTGGACATGAGCCGCAATGGTCATAAGACAACAACTGGCAAACATGGTCCAAAAAATAGAACTCTCACTGTAAAAAGACAAAATTGCTCCGACGGCTACTAGTGCTGTCGCATAGCCGATGGATCCGAAAGATCGGCTGATTCCGTATTGAATTTGATCTGTCTTCATCATGATCGATCCTAGGCTTTCGGAAACCGCCAACATCATGGGATAGATAAAACTGAATAAAATCATGGCCGCCAAAATCCATCGAAAAGAGTGGACCGGCAGAAATAATAAAAGGATTAGTACAGAAAGCAAGGAAATCATTTTCATTTCATGACCGATCGCCATTTTCTTGCTTAAAAATGGGAATACAAAAAATGTACTAAATGCGCGGATCAATAATCCGACCGCAATGATCGTACCGGCGGCTTGAATAGAAAGCCCTTTTTCATTAATCAGCCAAGTATTCCAATAAGGAATAAATACTCCCCAAGTAAAAAAGAACAAGAAAAAATTAATCGACAACCAAGTTTGTGGTTTCAAAAGAATCCAACCTTCCTAGCATACTCTGAAAAAATTATATCGAAAAAGAAAAAGACTGTCATGAAATCGAGAATGTTTCCGAATTGCAAAAAAAGACGGACAAACCGTCTTTTTTAAAGGCTCTTACTTTAAATCTTTAATCGCCTCAAAAATTCTGAAAAGTACTTTAACTTTTTTTCTGGATTCTGCCTTTGGCAAGTAAGAAAGGTTGGTAATCATTTTTTTGATCTCCGGGTATTCTTCTACCATTTTTTCTACGCGCTGAAGTTCTGCTTCTTTTAATTTTTCCCGCAAAACTTCTGGAGTAGTGGAAGAGTATAAGTCTGAGGATTCAAAAAGCATTTCTGCGAAAAGATCAGAAGGGATTTCGTAAGCGGCTTTAAAATCTTTCAGCATGTCCGCGGTAATTTGAGCTCGACCATTTTCATACTTGGACAAAGCGGATTGCGAAAGCTTTAAACGAAAGGCTACTTCCTTTTGGGAAAGTTGTAAAATTTCTTCTCTATATTTCTTTAATTTTTCGTGAAAATGCATAAAGACCCACCTATGAAAGTTTTACCATGATTGATTATTAAGATAGCGATTTTTCTGTAAAAAGAACAAATAGTTTCCGAATTGAAATTATAAAATCCATTCCATTAAAGAATAACGAGCTGCTTCGACATGTTTTTCCTATATGATGGGAATAAAGGAAAATATATCTATTACAAAAGACTTATTTCTCAAATATTTTAAATGGGAGGGGGCGAGATCGAGTGGAAAAGGAGCAATCTTTTCTTATTTTCAATGGAAAAAAGAAAGATAGGGATTGCGTTCAGTTATTGTCTATATGTGGTTTTTACGATGTCATCACCAATATTTACTCTTCTAAGAAATTTTTTTATCGAATCCGTAACACGAATTATGTTGAATTGCCTCTTCAAGAAGAGTACGATTCCTTTCTGTTAACAGTGGGATGGGGATTGGATGAGTGGACATTCAAAATGGAGATTTATTTAAATAAAAGGCTCATCAAACTATCAAACTTAAATGAACAGTGGGTCCCGGAAAGAGTAGTAGAAAAGGTATTAACCAGTTTTTTGTTGAAAATTGGAGAAGTTTTCTATTTTATCGCGTATCTTCCTCACCAAAAGCATTGCCTTCAAAGAAAAACCAAATTCCAGCGCCGTGCTTCTCAGAAAGAACCTCACCGTTTATCAAGTTCTATTTATTTATCTTTAAATTTGATAACCCGGAACGATGCAAAAATTTAAAAAGAAACAACAAATTTCTTCAAATGACTTTTCCATTCAGTTCGAAACACAAGCATGGATTTATTCGTCCATCCAATTCTATCATTCCTTTTGGCTGCCAAACAGACAAGACGTTTCGTATGATGTACATAATGGTCACGAAAAGGGATGATTAGTGTTTAAAGCAAAAAATCAATTATTTCTTTAGACGAAAGCAGATATTCACCCGATCATGACACCATTGTCTTTGAACACGAATATTTAAATTTAAAGCGAGGCTGAAAGACGCCTCGCTTTTTTTCCTAGTTCCAGATTTTGATATAATGAAATGGGACGAAGGGGGGGATTAAATTGAAACGCTTTCGAAATCTGACGCCCGTTTTTTTGGTGCTGTTATTCGTTCTTTCCATGGCTGCATGCGAGAAAACACCGAGTCCGGAAGAACGGTTAGCTGATTATGTCAAGCTATGGAATGATCAGAAATTCAGCCAAATGTACCATGATTATTTAACGTCTTCCTCTCAAAAAAAATATAAAATAGTGGATTTCGCAGATCGGTATAAAACGATTTATAGGGATCTAGACGTGAAGCATTTAAAAGTGACTGTGTTATCAGCAAAAGAAAAGGATTGGAAAGATGCTGACCGGGCAGAACTGCCGATTGACGTAAAAATGGATACTGCTGCCGGTCCGATTCATTTTAAAAAGAATGTCCATTTGAAACTGGAAGAAAAAGAAGGAAAAAAGAATTGGTACGTCGATTGGAATACAACCTATATTTTCCCTGAGCTTGGAAAAGGAGACAAAGTCCGGCTTGAAACCGTCGAGGGAAAACGCGGCGAAATATTTGACCGAAATGGCAATGCCTTAGCCATTAATTCTAAAGGTTATGAGGTAGGGATCATTCCTAAACAATTTGGTCATGATGCCGGAAAAAAAAGTAAGCTTGCTCATTTGCTTGGGGTTTCTGTCCATTACATCGATCAACAGTTAAGCCAAAGTTGGGTGAAACCCGATTATTTTGTGCCGCTGAAAGATGTTTTGTATGATGATGGAAATATCAATCAATTGTTGAGTATTCCGGGCGTGCTGGCCAACGAGAAGCTTATTCGAGAATATCCTTATCATCAAGCTTTGGCCCATTTAACCGGGTATGTTGGCACCATCACAAAGGAGGAATTAGCAAAGCAAAAGAAAAAAGGATATAAGGAAGGCGATTGGATAGGAAAGCGTGGATTGGAGGAGCTGCTTGAAGACAAACTGCGAGCGATAAACGGCCAAAAAATAGTGATTGAAAAATCGGATGGCAATCAGGTTGTTCTCGCCGAAACGAAAGCAAAGAACGGCAAATCCGTAAAATTGACGATAGACGCCGAATTGCAAAAAGTCATATACAACCAAATGAACGGACAACCGGGGACCGCTGCGGCTATTGATCCTAAAACCGGGAAGGTTCTTGCCCTTGTAAGTTCACCGGCCTTTGATCCAAATGACTTTATTACAGGATTGTCTGAGAGCCGTTATCAACAGATGCAAAATGATCCGGCCAAGCCTTTTTTGAATCGGTTTGCAGCTACTTATGCTCCCGGTTCCTCTATCAAGCCGATTACAGCGGCGATTGGGCTGAAAACAGGAAAGCTGGATCCGTTTAAAGCGCGCAATATTAAAGGGCTCAAATGGCAAAAAGATGCTTCATGGGGAAATTATCACGTGACTCGAGTGACAGACCCGGGGAAACCGATAAATCTGGAAAGTGCCCTCGTTTATTCGGACAACATTTATTTCGCCCAAACGGCTTTAGAAATTGGAAAGCAAGATATGGAAAATGGGTTGAAGAATTTTGGATTTGAAACCAAGTTGCCGTTTGCTTTTCCTATCCGCTCTTCGCAGATATCGAACAGTGGCCATTTTGACAAGGAAAGGCTATTAAGCGACTCCGGATACGGTCAAGGTGAATTGTTAGTCAGCATGCTTCATTTGGCTTCCATGTACGGAGGCATTGTCAATCAAGGCACAATGATGAAGCCGATTTTGTATAGCGATGAAAAACCACAAGTATGGAAAAAGGACTTGATCTCTCAAAAAGATGCAAAAATTCTGCAGAAGGATCTGAGGCTTATCGTAGAAAAAGGAACGGCAAAAAAAGCGAATCATCCGTCTTTAAAACTGGCAGGAAAGACCGGAACGGCTGAATTAAAATCCAATTTTGGACAATCGGGAAAAGAGAATGGTATTTTCGTTGCCTATGACCAAAACAAGCCGAATATGGTTCTCGCCATTTTAATGGAAGGAGTCAATTCCAGAGGCGGCAGCAGTTCCGTTGTTCAATTATCCAAAAATATCTTTCTTCAATGGGAGCAAATGAACCCTCTATAAAGAAAAAAAGGGGCAGTTTCAAAAGAAACCGCCTCTTTTTTAGGAATATCATTTTGCATACCATCCTTTTAAGAAGGAACAACAGTAGATATAAAGCCTTAAAAAGTGTGTTTTACTACATACTATAGACTGACAAAGAGATCCCTTTAGCGACACGAAATTAGCATTACGTGAACGCCATAAGATAACATATTCTCCAATTTATGTTGATCATACAGAAAAAAAGTAGTAATAATTACCAATATTATACAAAAATATGATCTATTTTTAGTAGATTTGGATAAATATGTCCTTTTTACCTTTTGATTTTTGTCGCTCTATGATAGTATATTGCTGTGTGTTGTTAAGAATATTCGACGAAATGTATGAAATTTCCAAAAGGAAATGACGAAAACATATCGAAACAGAAGTGTAGATCATTTTATTCTACAATTTTACACAGAATTAAAAAATTTTCAACTATTAATCTGTTAATATGACACTGAAAAAACCGATATTAAACGTGAATATTCAATTAGGGAGGCCCAAAATGAGAAAAGCATTATTTACTTTGTCCACAGCTGCGATTATCTCAGCAGGATTTGCTTCAAAGAGCGAAGCAGCTATTATCAATTATCAAGTTCGATCCGGAGATACATTATACAGCATTTCAAAAAAATATAATACAACGATTGATTCTATTAAAAACTTAAACCATTTGTCTACAAATACGATTTACGTTTCTCAAGTTTTAAAAATTGATGACGGGAAGAGTTCAACGCAATCTGTCAGCACCAGCTCGTCCAGCACGTCCTCTGGCACCGCTACATACACCGTGAAATCTGGAGATACACTTTCCAAAATTGCAAGAGCTTATGGGACTACCGTCCAAAATTTGAAAAGCTGGAACGGTTTGAGTTCTGATACCATTTATCCAGGACAGGTTTTAAAAGTGAAAGCTTCTGCTGCAGCTAGTTCAAGCTCGGGAGCTCAATCTTCCGGAACAACCAACTCCAATTCCTCTTCAGGTTCTAAAACCTATACCGTTGTTAAAGGCGACACACTAACCAAAATAGCTTCTAAATATGGTACAAGCGTTTCAGCAATAAAATCAGCCAATCACCTTTCTTCTGACACCATTTACGTTGGCCAAAAACTGATCATTCCTAGCGGCGCGGCAAATAGCAGTTCCATAGAGCAAACTGGAAGCAACATCAATACCGCAGTGGTTGCGGAAGCAAAAAAATATATTGGCGTCCCGTATGTTTTCGGAGGTTCTTCTCCATCGGTAGGATTTGATTGCAGCGGGTTTGTCTACTATGTATTTAACAAAGTCGGAAAAAGCATCCCACGAACCAGTGCGGAAGGATACTACAGCCGTTCCTACTATGTCTCCAACCCACAACCTGGTGATCTTGTCTTTTTCGATAATACATACAAACAAGGCGTCTCTCATATGGGGATCTACATTGGAAACAATCAATTTATTCATGCCGGAGGAGATCAAGTTCAAATCAGCAGCTTGAGCAATTCCTATTATCAAAGCCACTTCGACAGCTTCAAGAGATTTTATTAATTAGGAATAAGCCTGACCCTTTAAAACCTTGTGTAGAAGGGAGTTCCATGAATTGGATCCTGCCCTTTAGGTAAATGGGTCAGGCTTTTTAATGAAGTCGCGATTCAGGACTATGGAAAAATGTATGGACAAAATGATCTATAAAAGAAAATGGTCCAAATAAAGGAAGTTTTGAACCTATGATTGTGTAGAGTACGAGAGACCCCTAACAGGAAATGTTGTGCATCGGACGGATGTTTCCTGCTAGGGGTCTTTAATAGTGAGTGGTTCTTTGATTGGAATGATGGATTCCAATCCATTAATTTAGGTTTAATTGGTCTTTAAATATTTGGGAAAGGCGCTGTTTTTCTGAATCGGAAACGATATAGTAGTATACACCGTTTATTTTGGTACCTTCTCCTTTTATTTCGTTTTGCTGAATATGATTTCGGGCTGCTTTGTAATTTTTTTGGATTTTCATCATATCATCCATTGTTAAATTGGTTTTTACATTTTTTTGTAAAGCGTTTAAAATATCACCATATTTCCATAAGGAAGAGAAATCAATCCCTTTTGCGAGAATTCCTTCAAGGATTTGTCTTTGACGAAGCTGCCTTCCAAAGTCTCCGCGAGGATCATCATAACGCATGCGAGAATATTTTAAAGCTTGTTCGCCGTTTAAATGCAATGTACCTTTCGGAAAATGTTCTCCTTCATAAGTAAAATCCAAATCGTTTTGTACCGTTACTCCATCCACTGCATCGACAATATCTTTAAATCCTTCCATATTGACTTTAATGTAATAGTCGATCGGGATATCCAAAAATTTTTCCACTGTTGCAATCGACATCGGTACACCGCCAAAAGCATAGGCATGATTGATTTTATCTTCCGTTCCTTTTCCGACAATTTCTGTTCGCGTGTCTCGTGGAATGCTTAAAAGTTGAACAGACTGCTTTTTCGGATTGACGGCGGCTAAAATCATCGTATCGGAACGCCCTGTATCGTTTTGCCGCTCGTCTACACCTAATAACAGGACGCTAAACGGATCTTTGTTATCCAGCGACACCGGATGTGTACGTTTATTAGCTTGATCATGAGCAATCGGTGCATGCATGCTTTCTACCGCTTTGTTCACAGAATGGTAGATGGAGTACGCGTACACACCGGCACCCGCTAAAAGAATGGCTAAAACGGTAAGTAAAATTTTTAAACCGCGTCTTTTCTTTTTTTTATGTTTATGTCTATCGCTTCTCATATTCTCTTAAATCCCTTTCCTTCTAGTTTCTTCTCTATCTACAAGAATATCAAATATTACTGAAAGAACAATAGAAATGGTTATGATTTTTACTTTTTAGAGCATGGGCTGGTTCAAAAATTCAAGTGATTTTGAAGGAGCTGCGAATACTGTGAAAAGAATGTGCCATGGCGGAAAAAACAAATGAAATGTTATTATATGGAGGTAAATTGAGGCATTAGATGAAAATATTTCTTGTCAAAGTAAAAGGTTGTGGTACAATAAAAGAGTAATGTTTTCCGTTTTGTAATGTTCGAGAGAGAATGAGGCGACGGTTGGTGATGGCCGAAAAGGCACCTGCATGTATACACATGCAGGTGCCTTTTTCTTGTGCGCCCGGCATGGGTGTAATCTCTAGGGTGAAAGTCCCGAACCGCGAAGGCAGAAGTAGCGGCTAGCCTAACGCAAGGGTGTCCGCGGTGACGCGGAATCTGAAGGAAGCGAGCGGCAAACTTAGGGTCTCTCGGAACACGAACTTCATATAAGGCTAAGTATCATTGGGTGAGTTTGCAAGACAAAACAAAGCCCTTTCTGCCGAAGGTGATACAGAGTAAATGAAGCAGATGGATGGAAGGAAAGATTGCACCCTTACCCGGGGAGGTCTGACTGATACGCCAACTAAGTTGGCAACCAATTTAGCGATAGATTGCTGAACCGTCAGAAGTCAGCAGAAGTCATAGTACAAATAAGGTCGCTCCTTATTTGGAAGGACGGAACAATCAAAGAGGGTTTTCTACTCGGATATTCTAATGAAGCAATGACACAGACAATCCGAAACGGACTTGCTTGAAGAGGGTAGTGGTGAATCCCACGAGGGGCTTCAAGAGGGTGGAGCTTATATTAGGTCTATGGAAGAGAATAGAAAACACACGCAAGGAGTCATATTTATGAGAATGGAACAGGTACTATCACGTGAAAACTTATTAGAGGCACTTCACCGAGTGGAACGAAATAAAGGAAGTCATGGTGTGGATGGAATGAGTGTATCCGAATTACGACCGTACATGATGGAACACTGGCATGAAATCCGCACGTCTCTATTAGAGGGAACCTATAAACCACAACCAATCCGACGAGTCGAAATCCCGAAGCCGAACGGCGGTAAACGGAAACTAGGGATTCCTACGGTGATAGACCGTTTCATTCAACAGGCATTAAACCAAGCGCTAACACCCATATTTGACCCGGGATTTTCAGAGAATAGCTTTGGTTTTAGACCAAACAAGCAAGCACATCAAGCTGTGCGAAAAGCGAAATCCTACATCAAAGAAGGTTACCGCTGGGTCATTGATATGGACTTAGAAAAGTTCTTCGATCATGTGAATCATGATAAGCTAATGCATTTAATTGGCAAGAAAATAAGAGATGGAAGAATCCTTCATCTAATCCGAGAATTCTTGAAGGCAGGCATTATGGAAAACGGGCTAGTCACTTCAAACCTTGAAGGGACCCCCCAAGGGGGTCCATTAAGTCCGCTTTTATCCAATATAATGTTGGATCCATTAGACAAAGAACTCGAAAGAAGAAATCTTCGATTTGTAAGATACGCAGATGATTGTAATATCTTTGTCAAGAGTAGAAAAGCCGGAAAGAGAGTCATGGAGAACATGACAAACTTCATAGAGAAAGAGCTATCACTCAAGGTGAACAGGGAAAAGACGGCATTAGACCGCCCATGGAAACGGGATTATCTAGGGTTTAGCTTTACGTATCATAAAGAACCAAAGATAAGAATCGCTCGGAAGAGCATTCAAAAGATGAAACAAAGAATCAGGGAACTCACCAGCCGCTCCCATTCGATCTCAATGGAAGAAAGAATCAAAAGACTAAATCAGTACCTAATGGGTTGGTGCGGATACTTTTCACTAGCTGACACTCCTACTGTCTTTAAGAACCTTGATAAATGGATAAGAAGAAGGCTCCGAATGATGATCTGGAAACAGTGGAAGAAACCGAAAACGAAAGTGAAGAAACTCATTCAACTCGGAGTTCAACCATATAAAGCATATGAATGGGGGAATTCGAGGAAATCATATTGGAGAATCTCTAAAAGTCCCATATTACACCAAACCCTTGGCAACTCTTATTGGAGTAGCCAAGGGCTGAAAAGCCTGTATAGAAAATATGGTGAAAAGCGTCATTTATTTGATTGAACCGCCGTATACCGAACGGTACGTACGGTGGTGTGAGAGGACGGAGGTTCACACCTCCTCCTACTCGATTCCCTTAAAAAAGTCTGTAATCGGATTTATCTGGACTATGGATCCATAAGGAAAATGACCGTACCCGTTGAGGTTGAATAGGATGTTTGAGAACAGAGAATAAGAGAAGGGAAACGGGGAAAGTCAATGACTCCCAAAAAGGATTTTTCGTTTTAACGAAATGAACTGGAAATGGTGATGAAGTCGGACGGATTTATTTCCTGATTAAATGGAAAGTCTTAGGTTCATTCAGCTATAAAAGAGGAGATAAGTCCAAATTTAAGGTTATGGTTTAAAGCTGGAGGAGGAAAGAATCCCCTCTAATGGAAGTGTCACTGTATCCCGCATTAAGGGGCAGTAAATCCCTTTCATAGGATTGGCGGGGAAGAAGAACCCTTTGGGACTAACTGCCCCTAAAGGCCCGATTGGTTCAACTAACCATCAGAAGGGGAGTTTTTCTTCCCCTTCTGATGGAAGTTTCACAATATCGGCTAGTCCTGTTTTTGGATTACAACAGCCTTCCAAGAAGACAAGTCAGGAGCAGATTTTTTTATATTGTTTTTCGGAAAAATAAAGGTCCACGGTTTTGTTGTATTTGGCTTGATTTCCAATTGACCGATATTGAATTGCCCTTCAGCCGCAATGGCATCGTTCGCATCGATAATTCTCAGCGGAAGTTGTTGTATTTGAATCGCTTTTTCGTAGCCGTTTCGGATCAAGAGAGTCACGGCCAAATCTCCCGATTGCAGCATTTTGGCTTCTAATCCCATAAAATTGAGTTCATTTTTCTTTGGAGGCTCCAATTGGCTAACGAGCTGTTGGAGTTTTTTCTTTTCTTCGTCAGGCAAACTTTGTTCCCAAGAAGGTTCTAAATCGAGTTGATGTTGTTTTGTGCTTAAATCGAAGGCGAGTGTCCAGCCTTCTTTTTGCAGATGATCTTTCAACAAGGACTCTTTAGGGAAAACAAAAGTCCACGGTCGGCTGCTTTCGGCCGGGATTTCTCCTGCATCATGAAGGTTAAAGGTGTGTTTAGCCACAACTTCCCGATTTTCATCTAATAGAATAAGGGGAACTTCTTCCAATTGGATCGGCTTTTTTAATGAATTACGAATAAAGGCGGTCACCGAAAGCCCTTCGGGTGTTTCTTCCCATTGAATGCTGGACAGAGAAAGCTGATTGGGCTTCAGTGTTGGCAGCTCATTATTTAAAAAACGAAATACATAGTATTGTTCTTTTGAAACATTCCACAACGGGTGGATGGAAAGTTCGGTTTTCACTTCTGAATCTTGATCTCCTTGTTGTGGAGAGTCGACTAATTCAGCGGAGTCGATGGTATTAGTCAAGCCTTCTAATTGGATATCTTCTTTCTTTTTTTTTCGAAATAATGGAAACATGATCAGCTACTCCTTTGTTTGCATCTCTTTTAAAAAAGCGGCGATTCTGACAGAGATCTCTTTTTCGATTTCATGGTACGTTTCTAAAAAGATTTCATATCCTTCTTTTTGGTAAAGCCTCATAGGATCTTCTTGTTGATACGATCTTAATCCGATTCCCTCTTTCAGACGCGTCATGCTTTCCATATGTTCGATCCAATGTCGGTCAATGACAGAAAGCATAATTTCTTTTATATAACTGGCCCATTCTGCAAAATTTAATTGTTCAATTCGTTTTTTGTAAGAAGCAACGGCAGGGAAGACGGCTTCTTCCACATCCTTCAGATCTTCCAATCCTTCCGGCAAGTTGACAGTCTCACCGGGAATGAACGATTGAATCGTCGAAAGCAATTGATTCAGACGCCAATTATCCGGTGTTTCTGTCTCCGGACAAAGTCGTTGTATTTGTTCTTTTACAGCCGAATCAATCATTTCAAAATATAGTTTCAACAGATCGCTTTCATCAATAATTTTATTTCTTAGTCCGTAAATGACATTTCGCTGCATGTTAATGACATCGTCCAGTTTTAAATTGTATTCACGTACAGAAAAGTTTGAGCCTTCCACTATTCGCTGAATTTTGTTGACAAACTCGTCCATTTTTTTATTTAGCACTAAGCCGGTAGAATCGGTTTTGATTTTTTTAGATAATTTTTCCATTTCTTTGGAGGCGAAGCGCTGGAACATGTCATCTTCTAATGAAATAAAAAACTGGGTGGAACCGGGATCACCTTGGCGGCCGGCGCGCCCTTTTAGCTGATTATCAATTCTTCTGCTTTCATGCCGCTCTGTTCCGATGACATGAAGGCCCCCAAGCTGGGCGACTCCCTCTTCCAAAATAATATCTGTCCCGCGTCCAGCCATATTGGTGGCGATCGTAATCTGTCCTCGTTGTCCGGCTTTGGCAATCAGCGCTGCCTCTTGATCGGCGCTTTTAGCGTTCAACAGTTCATAGTCTAAATGCTCTTGGTCTAAATACTTCGCCAGTTTTTCCGACTGAAGAATGGAAGTAGTCCCGATTAAAACCGGCTGCCCTTTTTCATGGCGCTTTTTTACTTCTTTCGCTACAGCGGTGTATTTATCGTGTATCGTTTTATAAATCCGGTCCGGCAAATCGATGCGTTGTTTTGGTTTGTTGGTGGGAATTTGAATGACTTCCATATTGTACACTCGAAGGAATTCTTGTTCTTCCGTTTTTGCCGTTCCGGTCATCCCCGATAAATACGGGTACATACGAAAATAGTTTTGGATGGTAATGGACGCTTGAGTTTTGTTTTCTTCTGTAATTTCCAGTCCTTCCTTAGCCTCGATAGCTTGATGAAGTCCGTCGCTCAGCGTTCTTCCTTCCATGATGCGGCCTGTAAAACTATCCACGAGAAAAATTTTGCCGTCTTTCACAATGTAATCTACGTCGCGTTTAAACATGACATGGGCACGTACGGCTTGGATGACATAATGGTACAGTATTTGATGTTCCAAGTCGTATAAATTATCGATACCGAAGGCATTTTCCACTTTCTCAATTCCTTGATCGGTTAAGCTGACCGCCTTTGTTTCCATATCGAAGGAATAATCCTCTTCGTTTTTGAATTTTTTTGCCAATTGAGCTGCAATATAATGCAATTCAGAACTTGCCCTTACTTTACCCGCGATAATGAGCGGTGTTTTTGCTTCGTCGATTAATATACTGTCCACTTCGTCGATAATGGCAAAATGATAAGGGCGTTGGACTCGATCTTCAGCCCGGGTAGCCATATTGTCACGCAGATAGTCAAAACCAAATTCTGTTCCGACGCCGTAAGTGATATCGGCAAGATAGGCCTGTTTTTTTTCGCTTTGCTCCATAAGCGGTAAATTTAATCCCACTGTTAATCCAAGGAATTCATGGATAGGGCCAATGATTTCGCGATCGCGCTTTGCTAAATATTCATTGACGGTAATGACATGGACACCTTTTCCTTCCAAAGCTCGTAAATAGCTGGGAAGGGAGGCTACCAATGTTTTTCCTTCACCGGTAGCCATTTCAGCAATATTGCCTTCGGTCAATACAAGGCCGCCGATCAACTGGACATCGTAATGGCGCATGCCAAGAATCCTTTTGGCTGCTTCTCTGACTGTCGCAAAGGCTTCGACTTTAATATCATCAATCGTTTTTCCGTTTTGCAGCTGTTGTTTAAACCAAATGGTTTTTTGCTGTAATTCTTGGTCTGAAAGTTTTTCAAACTCTGGTTCTATCTCATTGATTTTCTCAACTAATTTATAATATTTTTTCAATCTTCTTTCGTTCGCATCGACCATATTTTTGATAAGTGAGATCATATTAGGTACGCTCCTTGAAGAAAAATCCTAATCTTCTATTATATTAATATCTTACCAGAACCAATGCTTTTTTACTATAAACAGTACAAGATGTAAAATAAAGGTCGAGAATAAAAGAAAAATAGCATGAAATGAATTTTTAAAGAATTTGATATAGATATTATGACCAATCCGTTTTATAATATTGAAATTGAAGTGGTGGAAATTCTTTGCAGAAGAAATTTTCCAAATGAGAGATAGAATACCGATTTTTTTTGAATGCAATAACAAATTTTGCAATGAACTTTAGTTGCTTTTTTGGGCATGCTAAGAAAGAGGAGGTACGGCATGGTTTACCTTACCTTTGTACTATGTTTTATCGCTTCGCTTCTGCTGACTCCTTTGGCGAAGAAGCTGGCGATCGCTATCGGAGCTGTTGACAAGCCTAATTACAGAAAAGTGCATCAGAAAATAATGCCCCGTATGGGTGGTTTGGCGATTTTTTTAAGTTTTCTTATTGGACTTTTGGTTTTACGTCCGCAAGATCCTTATAACTGGCCGATTATAATTGGCAGCTTTATTATTGTCCTTACAGGATTACTGGATGACAAGTTTGAGCTTTCGCCAAAACTTAAACTAGCTGGTCAGCTGCTGGCAGCCATTGTCGTGGTCGTGATCGGCGGGGTGCATGTGGAATTTATTAATTTGCCTTTCGGAGGCCAATTGGAATTTGGATTGTTAAGCGTTCCGCTAACCATTTTATGGATCGTCGGTGTGACCAATGCCATTAATTTAATCGACGGATTAGATGGACTGGCTGCCGGGGTTTCTTCGATCGCTTTAATTACCATTAGCTTTATGGCTTTTCTTAAAGGCGACGCATATGTCATGAGTATTGCACTCATTTTGCTTGGCAGTACATTAGGTTTTCTGATTTACAATTTTCATCCTGCCAAGATTTTTATGGGAGATACAGGAGCTCTCTTTTTAGGATATATGATGTCCGTTGTGTCGCTGCTTGGATTTAAGAATGTAACAGTTCTTTCATTTGTCATCCCTGTTATTATTCTCGGGGTGCCAATTTCCGATACGTTTTTTGCGATTATTCGCCGTTTTATCCATAAGAAGCCACTCTCAGCGCCTGATAAATCTCATTTGCATCATTGTTTGTTGCGAATGGGATACACCCACAAACAAACGGTGCTGATCATCTATGCCATTTCAGCCATGTTTGGACTGGCAGCCATTATTTTTTCAATGGCTACCATATGGGGGGCTCTTCTGTTTGGCGCTATTTTGATTATAGGAATTGAACTTTTCGTCGAAAGTGTTGGCTTAGTCGGATCCGATTACCAGCCGTTGTTGAGATTAGTCATGAGAAAAAGCAGATAATCCAATTTCGCTTAGAAGTGGAAAAAGAAAAGGGTGTCCTGAAATCAAGCTTTTGGGGCACCTTTTTTTATCAATAAATGGGTTAGAAATACTCTTGATATCGGTGTAATCAAGTAGCTTGGCTTTGGCTTTGCGAAGTATAAAAAGCGCGGCAGAGCGTAGCGTGGTCGCGGTGAATTTTACCGATATCATACGTTGTTTTTGTACGATTTTGTATGAGATGCATAATACGAGTCGTAAGCTGATCTTCCCATAAAGGGGATTGATCAACCTTAGGAAAAAGGAGAAGGAACGGTGGTTGCTTTTTTTATAAAGGAAATTCCGTTGTTCTTTCTAACGGTCATTGGCAATGTTCAGTTAATGACTGGAAATGGGATTGGAAAATTGAAAAGGAAAAGCAGATAAAAAACTGTCGCAAAAGGCTCCATTGAGGGCCTTCACGACAGTCTTTTTTAGTTAATACCTAATTGACGTTTTAAAATTCGTTTTGTCACTTCCAGTTCAACATCATCTAGCTTATAAATATAAGCACCGTTATTCGGATCATGACCGTCCGTTCCCTTTAAGGTTAAATGGTCTATTTTTAAGTCGCCGGATGTACCGAAGCTAACGAGCGACTTCATCTGAGAGAACGAAAGGTTTGTTTTCATATTTTGTCCGACTGCTTCAATTACGTCCGGATACTTAGTGACTGCATTGACGGATTTGGCTTTTTTGACAATCGCCTCTAAAATCATCTGCTGACGTTCGCCGCGCATAATATCGTTGTCATGTTTTCTTGTTCGGGCCAACGCCAAGGCTTCTTCTCCGCTGAGATTATGAACTCCGGGCGTTAAATGGACGGGTTCTGAGTCGGTTGAATTTTTTTCAGTGAATTCATACGGTACTTTTACTTTCACTCCGCCTAGAGCATTTACCACATCCACAAAACCTTTGAAATTCATTTTGACATAAAAGTCTACCGGAACATCAAGCAAGTGTTCTACTGTATCGATGGTTGCCTGAGTTCCTCCATAGGCATGAGCATGGGTAATTTTTTGCTTTTCTCCAATAATGGGAATATACACATAAGAATCACGAGGGATGCTTAACAGTTTTACACTATGATTCTTTCTATTTAGTGTTGCGAGAATCAGAGCATCTGATCTTGTTTTTTGTTTGAAATCGGGACTTCTGTCATCCACTCCTATAAATAAAATGCTGATATTGTCCTTGCTAGGATCCACAGCTTTATCTCTCAAATCAGATTTTTCAACAGCTGGGTCATAAGCATCGGTAAAAACCGTTTCTGCTTTTTTATATAAATAGGCTCCATAACCTGCTGCTGTAGATGCCACTAGAATGAAGGGGAGTAGTAGAAAGAACATGATTCTTCTTCGTCGTTTCCTCCGTTTTCTCCGTTCTCTGATCTGCTGTCTCTGTTCAGCCATACCATTGCTCCTTTTGCGAATAATGAAATAAAGCGAAATCAACAAATTTTTTCAAATTTCAACAAGTCTTCTAAACTCCATTTTACTATGAAGAAGCATTGTTCGTAAATTATTTTATGGAAATCGCTTAATAGACTTTGTTTATTTTCAAAAATTCTGCAGAAAAAATAGGTCTCCTTTTTGAAGGAAACCTCTCCATACAGATCGGAAAAACAAGCGGCATGGTCGGAAGCTCATAAATAAGATTAAATGAAATAGGACTTTTACCGGTGTTAAAAAAGGAAACAGGGATTTTCTTTGATGAAGAATTTGACGTACAGACCGGGCACCTGGAAGTTCATGATTGGCATGTTTAAGCTGAGTTTCCGGAGAAAGTTTTTAAACTGAATGTAAAGAGCTTCAGCTTTGTTACATTTCGATATCCTTTTCTAAATAAAGCATATCGCCTTCCGTAATGGCTGCCTGTCCATTCGTCAGCTCAGTCATCCACTTTTTGAACGTTTCTTTATCTCCTTCTTCGACAAATGTTTCAATGGTGACTCGGTCCAAGTAATGAATATCTTTTATATCATAAACTGAAGACCTTAACTCATTTTCTACTTTTCCGAGAAGGTGGTAATCCAATGTAGTATGCATGACCCTCGTCAATCTTCGTTCGACAATACCGGTATGGTTAAGCCCCTCGGAGACTGATTTGCTGTAGGCGCGAATTAATCCACCGGCCCCTAGCTTGATTCCTCCGAAGTATCTGGTAACCACTACGACTGTATCTTTTAAATTTCGTTTTTTAAGCACTTCCAGCATCGGAACACCTGCGGTACCACTCGGCTCACCGTCATCATTTGCTTTTTGAATCTGATCATGCTCGCCGATCATGTAGCAAGAGCAATTGTGAGTGGCGTTCCAATGCTTTTTTTTGATTTCCGCGATAAAATTTATTGCCTCTTCTTCTGTTTCCGCTCGATTGACGTGGGCGATAAACCGTGACTTTTGTATAACAATTTCGTGTTCTCCATATCCTTTTACTGTATAGTAATTAGGAAGCAAAGCTCTCACTCCATCATGTTTCATTTTCAAAATAAACGGGTATAGACATCCTTATGATATAGAAAAATCTTCTTTGTGCAAACGAAAAGCCTCTGAAATACAAATATAGAAAAAAACATTTAATCTATTGGTAACCAAACTTTAATCCTATGCAAAATATGACATGATATAATGGAATTGTCTGTAAAAGTGATTGTATTTTTACCAGGAGATTTTGCTTACTTTTATTCAGCAGTTCAAAGGTTGCAGATGAACAAATATCATTTGTTTTAAAATCAGTAACCACGAGGAAGGTCTTCTCTATGTCATTAAGAGGTATCAAAACGGAAAAGCTAGATGAGATATTAGATAAAATGATTTCTACAGTCAATCAAAGTAAAGATGAAATCTTTGAAATCGGCGAACGATGCCGGCAAGATTTAGAATCGGGATTGATGGAACTAAAAGCGATCAAAGATGAAGTAAAGCAAGCTCTTCAACAAGAAGAAGAACTTGATTATCAAACTAAACAAGCGAGAAGAAGGCTTTCGGAAGTAAGCAAATTTTTTCATACATATTCTGAAAAAGATATCCGAAAAGCTTATCAGTATGCCCATGATTTACAGACGAAATTAATCCTGACGAAACAAAAGGCAAAACAGCTGATGGAGCGTCGCGATGATTTGGAACGGCGTCTTAAAAATTTGAAAAATACGATTGAGAGAGCGGACAATCTTGTGGCTCAAATATCAGTTGTTTTGAAATATATGACCAGCGACATGAAGCAAATTGGCCAAGCGCTTGAAGATGCGAAGTTGAAGCAGGAGTTTGGCCTTAGGATATTAGAGGCTCAAGAGGAAGAAAAAAAGCGGCTTTCACGCGAAATCCATGATGGTCCGGCCCAGATGATGGCCAATGTCTTGATGCGCTCGGATTTGATCGAGAAAGTGTACAAAGAAAGAGGAGTGGAAGAAGCTCTTGTAGAAATCCGCAACTTAAAGAACATGGTTCGCAGTGCGCTATATGAAGTCCGACGCATTATATACGATTTGCGGCCAATGGCGCTTGATGATCTGGGCCTGGTCCCGGCTCTGAATAAATTTTTAAGCACTCTTGAGGAGTATAATCGATCCATTCAAAGAAATACGACTATTCGCTTTCGAAACATTGGGCTGGAAGTACGGCTCCCTTCAAAGTTGGAAATTGCTCTTTTTCGCCTGATTCAAGAATCCGTTCAAAATGCGTTAAAGCATTCAAATGCCAGCGAAATTGTTGTGAAACTGGAAATTGGGAAAGAGAAGGTATTGGCGGTCATTAAAGACAATGGCCAAGGGTTTGACATTCATAAACGCAAATCAAATTCGTTTGGGATTCTTGGCATGAAAGAGAGAATAGAACTTTTGGAAGGTGAGTTGAACATTGATTCGAAACCAGGAAAGGGGACCGTTGTAAGGTTAAGCGTCCCGATTCATGTTCATGGAAAGGATTAAGCTATACTTTAAGTAAAACATTTGAGAAGAATTTATAAAAATAAATGATGAAAAGGTAATATGAACAAGGAAATAATTGGTCCAAATAGAAATTATATTAAGAAGCAGAAAGTGCTGACATAATAAGGGAGGAGAAACAATGGCAACGAAGATTGTCATAATCGATGACCATCAATTATTCCGTGAAGGAGTAAAACGAATATTAGAGTTTGAAAAATCTTTTAAGATCGTTGCTGAAGGAGACGACGGATCAGATGTGCTTGAGCTTGTCGAAAGACACAGACCCGATGTGGTCTTAATGGATATTAATATGCCTGGCGTAAACGGTGTAGAGGCAACGAAACAATTGGTG
This sequence comes from Bacillus smithii, assembly GCF_001050115.1. Lineage (NCBI taxonomy): Bacteria > Bacillati > Bacillota > Bacilli > Caryophanales > Bacillaceae > Bacillus > Bacillus smithii. The sequence continues at coordinate 426,023 of NZ_CP012024.1, forward strand.
GATGCCTATCCGAAAACGAAAGTGATCATTTTATCCATTCATGATGATGAAAATTATGTGGCGCACGCTTTAACATCAGGAGCGCGCGGCTATCTTTTGAAAGAAATGGATGCGGATGCTCTGATTGAAGCCGTCAAAGTCGTGGCAGAGGGTGGATCGTATTTGCATCCAAAAGTTACTCATAATTTGATCGCCGACTATCGTCGACTCACTTCCAGCGATCGAAAAAAAGGCTTTCAGCAAGGCGAAGTGCGGCGCCCCTATCATTTATTAACGAAACGCGAATGTGAAGTTCTCCAGCTGCTGGCGGACGGAAAAAGCAACAGGGCAATAGGCGAAGCGCTGTATATCAGCGAAAAAACAGTAAAAAACCATGTAAGTAATATTTTGCAAAAAATGAATGTGAACGACCGCACACAAGCAGTCGTAACCGCCATTAAAAGAGGTTGGGTAGAAGTACGCTAGGGGGGTCTGACCCCTTTAGCATTTTAAAGCGGTACATAATGATTCATCCATGCTTGTTTCGGCGGGCGAAATCGACGAAACGAAATTTGTCTAATCGGTGACGCGATTCGGTATATTGGAAGAGAGTCGCATCTTCCAAATAGACATAGTTTTTCACCACCACAATGTGATTGTAATCTTTTATATCCAAAAAGCGGATATCTTCCTCAGTGCACGGCTCTACCACAATTTCTTTTTTGGCAAAACTGATGGCCAACCCCAATTCATTTTCTAAATATTCGTATATGGAGTGTTCACAAATTTCTTTCGTAAGCAGCGGGACATATTGTTTGATGAAAAAGTCGCGATCCAATATCACCCGTTCGCCTTTAATTTCACGAGCTCGAATGACTTTCCATACTTCTGTTTTGTCGGAAACATTCAATTGTCTTGAAAGCCATGGATCCGGATGAATAAGTCCGAGATCGTACACAATCGTTCGGGAGTTCCCCCAAAGAGAATCTTGAAGTTCTTTGAAGCTCACTAGGCCGGAAATCGGGAAGCTCATTTTTGGTGTATCCAACACAATGGATCCTTTGCCGCGGATTTTTTGGATTAATCCGTTCTGTGCCAACAAATTGAGGGCTTTTCGAATGGTTTCTCTCGAAGTGTCGTACAATTCGCAAAGTTCGTTTTCCGATGGCAACGTTTCCATTGGTTTATAAACCCCGTTTTGAATTTTATCTTCCAATTCTTGATAAATTTGCCTATATTTATTATTTCTCATAGTATCACCTGATGATCATTGTACCATATCAGGACCAGTGTGATCATCCTCTGAAAAGGATGGAACAACCAAAAAACGCCCACGGATCAAAGCGGAACTTTTAAAAAGAAAAATAAAACGGAGTTCAAAAAAGCTTTTCATCATTTAGCGAATGAAGAAAAGGAAAAAGCGATTCGTTTGGCTATTCTATTCTGCCAATCTTCCAAAAAGGTGCAAAAAAATCTTTGCGGCTACGATATTTCATCGAAATACAAGCATGCAATCGAGTAAGAATTGACAGCCCTTTCTTTTTTGTCATAAAAGATCTAGGCTCTCTGTTCCTTTTGGATCCAAGAGGTTTTCTATTTTACAAGAAGAAGAATCAGCGGCTGTCTTGCATCAGTTTGAGCATGGTGTTGTGAATGAAATGCTGCCGGAAAGCTCCGGCAGCAAATGGAAGAAACACGATGTTTTAGCGGATATAGTATACGACAGACTCGTACGGACGCAGGACGAGCCGGCGGAAATGCTCCGGTGTGTCTTTGTAGTTAGAAATCAGTACTTTACCGGAGTCTTCCTCCAGAAATTCCGGTTTTTCAAATGTCGTTTCCTCTGCAAAAAAGTTGTTCACCACAAGCAGCTTCTCTCCACTTTTTCCTGTCCGCAGATAAGCGAAAATTTGAGGGTGATCTTTTAAGATCAGCCGGTAATCCCCTTCTGTCACAATATCATATTCTTTTCGAAGCTTAATTAATTTTTGATAGTGATAGAAAATAGAATCGGGGTCTTTAAGCGCCTTTTCTACATTAATTTCTTTATAGTTTTTAGCCAGTCCGATCCAAGGAGTTCCGGTTGTAAACCCGGCGTTTTCCTTATCGTTCCATTGAACAGGCGTCCGGGAGTTATCACGTGACTTTTGCATGAGAATGTCCATTACTTCGGCTTCGCTTTTTCCTTGTTCAAGCAAAATTTTGTGCATATTCAGCGATTCCACATCCCGATATTCTTCAATAGAGGAGAAATAAGGATTGGTCATCCCGATTTCTTCTCCTTGATAAATATAAGGAGTTCCTTGCATCATATGGATCGTGGTAGCAAGCATTTTGGCCGATTCCACCCGATAGCGTCCGTCGTCTCCATAGCGGGAGACAATTCTGGGCTGGTCGTGATTGCACCAAAAGAGAGCATTCCATCCTCCGCCTTCCTGCATTTTCGTTTGCCAGGTAGACAGAATCGATTTTAATTGTGGAAAATCAAGCTCTGCTTTTGTCCACTTTTCGCCGTTTGGATAATCCACTTTCAAATGATGAAAATTGAACGTCATATTTAGTTCCCGGCGATCTGGACGTGTATAAAGAATGCAATTTTCTATCGTGGTGGAGGACATTTCACCCACTGTCATGATGTCGTATTGGGAAAACACTTCACGGTTCATTTCCTGTAAATATTCATGAATGCGAGGTCCGTCGGTATAAAATTTTCGACCGTCTCCTTCTGGATCGTCCGGAAAGCGCCGGTCTTTGGAAATCAAGTTAATGACATCGAGACGGAAGCCATCGACTCCTTTTTGGAGCCAAAAATGCATCATTTTGTACAGTTTTTTGCGCAATGTTTCGTTTTCCCAGTTTAAGTCCGCTTGTGTCACGTCAAATAGATGCAAATAATATTGACCTGTTTCATCGTCGTATTGCCAAGCGGATCCTCCGAATTTTGACTCCCAATTGGTAGGGGGCTCTCCAGTTTCTTTTCCGTCTTTCCAAATATAAAAATCACGGTACGGACTTTCTTTCGATTTTCGAGCTTCAATAAACCATGAATGTTTTGTAGAAGTATGGTTTACAACTATATCCATGATCACCTTAATGCCCCGTTTATGGGCTTCATTTAAAAGCTCGTCAAAGTCATCCATCGTTCCGTACGTTTCATCGATGGAATAATAATCGCTTATGTCATAGCCATTATCCCTTTGGGGGGATTGATAAATAGGCGTAATCCAAATACAGTCGATCCCCAGAGTTTTTAAATAGTCGAGTTTGGCCGTGATTCCTTTAATATCGCCAATTCCGTCACCGGAAGCGTCATAAAAGCTTTTTGGATAAATTTGATATACTACGGCTTTTTTCCACCATGGCTGTTTCATCTTCGTTGCACAGGAAACATTTTCGAAAATAGACGCGGGATACGGTCCGCATCTGTCAAAATTGCTTCCTGTGTTTCCTCCTTTCTTGGTGTAATGGAATTGATAATCAGCATGATTAAGAATGCTCTTAAGCTAGTAACCATTTTGCTTGATCAAGTGAAAAAATCCATGCAGCAAAATATTAGCTAAAACAGGCATCTATACCATTGAGTTCATTGCAGTAAGATCCATATCTCCCAAAAATCAAGTGAAGAAAGAGGGGGAGCGCGGCGGTCGAAATTGAATGCCTGTTGAAGCAGAGCGGCCCCTTATGATGTTCGCTTATGCTGTCGCCATAAGGGAAGTTGCTGAAGACATATTTCCATTTGATTAACTAGTCCATTTTCAGTGCTGAAAACAGAGAGGGGTCAAGGCTAAAAGCGTCTGACCCCTAATGTTTCCATTAAATTTCTTCTTTGGAAAATTTACTGAAAATGACGGTGAGAATAAATGGAACTACAAGCACGATTCCGATTCCAAGGAAAAATGTCCCCCAATATTCATGTTTAATGGAAAGGAACCCCGGTAAACCGCCAACTCCGACGGAAAAAGCATTCACTTTGCCGATGGAGAGAATCATACCCGCAATAGCTGATCCAATCAGGGCGCTAATAAATGGGTAGCGATACCGCAAGTTCACACCAAACATCGCTGGTTCAGTAATACCTAAATAAGCGGATAGCGCTGCGGTTCCGGAAAGACCGCGCAGTTTTTGGCTTTTCTTAGCCAGAAACATCATCGCCAACGCCGCTGATCCTTGAGAAATATTGGAAAGGGCGAGGATTGGCCAGAGGAAAGTTCCTCCGGTTGTTCCGATCAACTGCAAGTCAACGGCTAAGAAGGTGTGATGCATTCCCGTTATGACTAGCACTGCGTATAATCCTCCGTAAATCAGTCCGCCTAGCCATGCAAAGTGGTCAAAGATCCATACAATCCCTGACGTAATTTCATTACCAAGCCAGAAGGTGGTTGGACCGATGATGATAAATGAGGCGAACCCGGTAATCAGCAAAGCGACCGGTGCCACAACCAGCAACTTTATGGAATCATGAACACGCTTGTTTAAAAATACTTCGATTTTTGCCAGCAAATAGGAAGCAAACAAAATCGGCAATACTTGTCCTTGATAACCGACTTGCTGAACTTTCAATCCGAATAAATCCCAATACTTGATGGCTCCTTTAGCTTTCGCTTCAGCATAGCCCCAGGCATTAAGCAAATCCGGGTGAACAAGCATTAAACCTAGTACGATCCCGAGCAAAGGGCTGCCTCCAAACCGCTTTACGGCTGACCAACCGATTAATGCAGGCAAGAATGTAAATGCCGTATTGGCAATCAGGTTAATCATGCTGGCGATATCGGCCCAATTTTGGTGAACCTCTATAAAGGATTTCCCTTTGTAAAAAATATCTTGTCCTGTTAAAATATTGTTAATCCCCATCAAGAGACCGGCCGTAACGATCGCTGGAAGGATCGGTATAAAAATATCCGCCAATACTTTAATCGCACGTTGAAGCGGATTCATTTTTTGGGCTGCCGCATTTTTTACCTCTTCTTTAGTGGCAGTTCCGATGCCGGTTTCTTGAACGAATACATCGAATACTTTATCTACAATTCCTTGACCAATTACCACTTGAAATTGGCCGTTTGCCGAAAATGAACCTTTTACAAGATCAATATTTTCCAACTTTTTTTTGTCGACTTTCTCTTCATCATTTAAAACGAGACGAAGACGAGTAACGCAGTGAGTGCCAGTGTTGATATTTTCTTTGCCGCCGACCGCTTCGATGATTTGCCGGACCGAGTCGCGATATTCACTCATTTCTTTCCCCTCCGTAACCGTTTTCAATAGTGGCCAAAATTATAAATTGAAAGAAAGATAACTAAAAATCTAATGAAATGATCGCTTCACCGGGTGAAGAATTTTAATTTGTATATACAAGATTTACTTTTATTGTATTCATGTATATACAAGGTGTCAAGAAAAAATATAAAACGTTTTCATGAACGTTTATTGAAAAAAAGATGAAAACTTTTGGCTTTCTGGTAAAATAAAAACCATATTTTACAGTAGTAAAGGGAATGAGTAGGTCAACTGCGGTTCAACTGATAAAACGACAGTCGGAAACGATGGTTTCTACAAGTAATTTGTCTGATGACATCACAGGATGAAGTTCGTCCGTTCAGCATACAAACTAATAGGAGGTGTTCAAATGAAAACTGCGATTATAACAGATAGTACATCGTATATTCCGGAAACGCTGCGAAAAGAATGGAACATTTATATGATTCCTTTAAATGTGGTGATCGGCGGAGAGTCTTTTAAAGAAGAAATGGACATCACGGCGGAACAGTTTTATGAAGAAGTCCAGAATGAACAGAAGCTTCCCACAACTTCTCAGCCCTCCATCGGTCAGTTTGTAGAGTTGTTTGAAGATTTATCAAAAGAGTATGATGCGGCTATTTGCATCCTTCTTTCCAGCGGGATAAGCGGTACTTATCAAACTTCAGTTGCTGCGGGTAAAATGGTCGACGGACTCGAAGTTTTTTCTTATGATTCCGAAATCAGCTGTGCTGCTCAAGGATTTTATGTAATGGCTGCCAGCCGATTGGCAAGGGAAGGAATGGAGCCCCAAAACATACTGAAGAAGCTCGATGAATTGAAAGCTACTCTCCGCGCTTATTTTATGGTGGACGACCTTGACCATTTAAAACGAGGCGGGAGATTGTCGGGTGCTCAAGCGTTTGTGGGAAATTTGCTACAAGTAAAACCTCTTCTCCACTTTGAAAACAAAGTGATTGTTCCTTTTGAAAAAATCCGTACGAAAAAAAGAGCTTTAAAACGGATCGAACAATTATTTTCCGAAGACTATCAGAAAGGAATTCCGCTTCAAGCTGCTATAATCCATGCCAATCGCCCTCAGGAAGCTTCTGACTGGATGGAAGAATTAAAGAATCAATATCCTGAAACAGAATTCCAGATCAGTTATTTCGGTCCTGTCATCGGCACGCATCTTGGCGAAGGGGCTTTAGGAATGACTTGGGCGAAAAAACTATTCTAGCAAAGCACCATTTTCTATTCGGCCAAAATTGACGGGGGCTGCTGTCTATCTTAGCCCCTTAAGCCGTAAAACGATCTCTTTATACATTTGAATAGAGGTGAAATATGAACCGCTTTTCCTCTTCTGTCCAATCTTTTACATCCGGCCGCCATTTGCTGCTTTCAGAACTTCCCTTTCCTCAAGATTTGATTCAACACCATTTAAACAACGGATATTTGCAATTGGAAGACGGTATTCGCAAAGAAGGCCGATATTATGTTTGCGCCCGCTGCGGAAATCGAGATCCCCAAATGTTTGCCTCATTTCCTTGCGCCCGTTGCCGGAAGTTTTGCCTTTATTGCCGCTGTTGTATAATGATGGGCCGTGTATCAGAATGCACTCCTTTAGTTTCATGGAAAGGACCGCCACCTCGTTCCGTTACCAGTCACGATTTGCTTCAGTGGGACGGCCGATTATCCAAGGGACAATTAACGGCAGCTAGGGCTGTTCAAAACGCGGTAGAAGAGAAGGGAGACTTATTAGTCTGGGCTGTTTGCGGAGCAGGGAAAACGGAAATTCTTTTTGACGGTATAAATGCCGCGCTTCAGAAAGGAGACCGTGTCTGCATCGCTGCTCCGCGGACAGATGTTGTTCTTGAACTGTCGCCAAGACTGAAAAAAGTTTTTCCCACGGTCCCTGTTACAGCGTTGTACGGAGGAAGCCCGCAGCGAAATGAATACGGCTCTCTTGTCATATCCACAACTCATCAATTGTATCGATACAAAGAAGCGTTTGACGTTGTAATCGTAGATGAAGTCGATGCCTTCCCTTATTCCTATGATCCCACGTTGCAATATGCGGTGGAAAAATCGCGTAAGCCTTCCTCGGCCATGATCTATTTAACGGCCACTCCAAATGAAATATGGCAGCGGCAATGCCGGCAAGGAAAAAGAAAATTTGTCTCCATACCCGCCCGTTATCATCGACATCCTCTCCCCGTTCCGAAAATACGCTGGATAGGAAATTGGAAAAAATCCTTTAAAAAAGGTTGTATTCCGAAAGAACTGAAAGATTGGACACAAAAACGTTTGACAAAAAACAAGCAAGCCCTTCTTTTCTTCCCCAGCGTTCGTATGATGAACGATGCTCTCCCCTTATTTAAAAGGCTTCATTCTCGAATTGAAGCTGTCCACGCTGAAGACCCCGCCCGCATCGAAAAGGTGGAAGGCATGCGCCGCAAAGAGATCCCTGTTATGTTGACGACCACTATTTTAGAACGAGGGGTTACGTTTCCGAATCTTGATGTAGCTGTAATAGGAGCAGAAGAGATGATTTTTAATGAAAGCAGAAGAGATGATTTTTAATGAAAGCGCACTTGTGCAAATTTCCGGCCGGGTGGGTCGGAGCGCCGATTATCCCGATGGGGAAATCATGTTTTTTCATTACGGGCTTACGAGAGAGATCATCAAAGCTATCCGACATATTGAACGGATGAACCTGGAAGCGAAGAAAAGGGGGTTGATTGATTGAACTGTCTATATTGCGGGAAAGAACAATCTTCTCGATATTCTTGGCTGACGGTGTTCCGATTAAAAGAAGAACCTGCGCTTTGCTTAGATTGCCAAGAACGATTTCAGCGAATCAGTGGGGATTGCTGCTCTATTTGCGGGCGGCCGCTTTCAGAATGGCCTGCTGAATGGCCCCGCTCGCATTGCTGCTTGGATTGCGTTCGCTGGGAGGAAGATGAGAACTGGCGGAGCGTTTTAACAAAAAATGTATCGCTGTTTTATTATAATAAAGGTATGAAAGAGTGGCTGGCTCGTTTTAAATATCGGGGGGATTATCATTTAGCGCGCTGTTTTGCTTCAGAAATACGGAATGAGATCCGGCGGATGGCTCCCGACAAGATCGTTCCCATTCCTTTGAGTGAGGAACGTCTGCAGGAGCGGGGGTTTAACCAAGCAAAAGCACTTGTTGAAGAAGCAGGATTTCATGCGGAAGAGCTATTAGGCCGCTTCCATACGGAAAAACAATCGAAAAAGTCACGGATTGAAAGAATTCATTTGCCGGAAGTATTTTATATGATACACCCGGCATCACTTGCCAACGAGACGGTTTTACTCGTGGACGATATTTATACGACCGGCTCTACTTTACGCCATGCGGCCAAAGTGCTGAAAAAACATGGTGCACAAACTGTGCTCGCCTTGACATTGGCAAGAGGATAGGTCCGAATGGACGATAGAAAAATCATTTTGACGGCAAAAAATCTTCATGAGCGGAAATGAAAGACGATATTAAGAAAAAGGAGATTTAACGGGAGGAAAGAAATAATGGGAGAGATTTCAAACTGCCCCCGCTGCGGGTCGCTGTTTATGAAAACAAGTTTTCGCGACGTTTGTGAAAATTGCTATAAAGAAGAGGAAAATCTTTATGACAAAGTATATAAATTTCTGAGAAAAAGAGAAAATCGGGCTGCCACCATCACGAGGGTAGTGGAAGCGACGGGAGTGGACGAAGAATTGATTTATAAATGGGTGAGGAAGGGAAGGCTGCAGCCGGCTGTTTTTCCGAACATGGGATATCCGTGCGACAATTGCGGGAAAATTATTACAAAAGGAAAATTATGTTCCGATTGTGCCGATCAATTGCGCCACGATTTAGAGACGTTTGAAAAAGAACAGGAAAGAAAAAAGGAAAGAAATATTACGTACTACTCTTTGAAGGACGATACGAAATAACGGGTATGGAAAACATTCAAGGGTCTGTTTAGAGGGCGGAAAAGAAAAGGATCCTTTGGATAAAAAGATAATGGAAAAAAGGAAAAAGGAACTATGAACGGTTGCTAAACTTTTTCATAATCAAACCGATATAATGAACATAGGAACAACGGAAAAGAAAAGAGGGATATGGGATGAAGATCCAACCTATCGGCTTATCCGGCGTGAATCTTTATAAAAAGGCTATGAGCAAGTTTGATGAGTCCAAGCAACCGGAACATACCCAGAAGGATAAAGTCGAAATTTCCGCTGCAGCTAAAGAAATGCAGGAAGCCTCCCAGCTGACAGCAGATCGGCAAAAAAAAGTAAATGAGCTTAAGCAAAAGATTGAAAGCGGCGAGTATAAGCCTCATCCGGAAGAGATTGCCAAAGGTATACTTCGTTTTTACCGCAGATAGAAAGATGGGATGAAAATGTCTGCTGCTCAAGTTATCACGATAATGGAAAAATTGTGTGCCCTTCATGAGATCCTGTATGAATTGGAGCAGGAAAAAGAAAAGATTGTAAAAGAGAACGATGTAGACGGGCTAAACAATCTGCTTGCCAAGGAACAGAAATATATTGCCGCCATACAGACAATGGAAAAAGAACGGAAAAAAGAGGTGGCAAACTGGCTGGGACGGGAGAATGCAACCATTTCTGACTGCATAGAGAAAGCCGTGGATGAAGAGAAAGAAAAGCTGGTATATCTTCGAGAAAAGCTTATGGACATCGTGGAATTGTTAAAACAACAAAATAAATTGAACCAGCAATTAATCTATCAATCGCTTCAATTTATCACATTCAGTTTAAACTTGCTTCATCCTCAGCCAAAGGATGCAACGTATTCCCATCCTAATCAAAAAATAAAAGATAGGCAAGGGCGCTCTCTTTTCGATTCAAAAGCTTAATGGAAGCAAGGATGAAAGAAACGGAGGAATATTTTATGACTTCCACTTTTCATGGTTTAGAAGTCGCCAAGCGGGGGATGATGGCTCAACAGACAGCTTTATATACAACGAGCCAAAATATCGCCAATGCCAATACCCCGGGCTATTCCCGCCAGCGCGTCAATTTTGTTCAAACAGAGCCTTACCCGGCTGCTTCAATGAACAGACCTCAAATTCCGGGGCAAATGGGGACAGGAGTAGAGGCTGGTTCGATTGAACGCGTTCGCGAACAGTTTTTAGATGTACAATACCGCAACGAAAATAACAAACTGGGGTATTGGGATTCACGATCGACAGCTTTGAGCCGGTTGGAAGACGTGTTTGCCGAGCCAAGCGATACGGATGGTTTGTCTGCTGTGATGAATGAGTTTTGGCAATCTTTGCAAGATTTGAGCGTCAATCCGGAAAACGAAGGAGCACGTTCTGTCGTCCTTCAACGGGCACAAGGAGTTGTCGATACGTTTCATTATTTATCCAACTCCATAAGCGACATTCAAGGAGACTTAGGCAACCAAATCAGCGTCGGCATTAAAGATGTCAATTCGATCTTGAAGCAAATTGCCGAACTGAACCAACAGATCGGAGAAGTAGAACCAAACGGCTATTTGCCGAACGACTTGTACGATGAGCGTGACCGTCTAGTCGATCAACTGTCAAGCTATTTGAATGTGAAAGTGGAAAAAATGCCGTCCGGAGGCAATGCTCTGGATATTGCCGAAGGACAGTATAAAATTACGCTTTTGGATGCGAACGGAAACCCAATTGCAACGCTTGTTGATGGCAGTCAATTCAATCAGCTGGGATTTTCAACCGAAGACGGGAAATATACGAGCGTAGTGTCGGGCCCGATTAAAAATATTGAGGTTTATACAACACCAAATGACCCGTCTCAAACAGAAAGCGATCCTGTTGTCGGGAATGAAGTGGCCTCCATTGATTTCTACACAAGCGGAAATGTTAATTTTTCACAAGGCAAGCTGCGGGGATTAATGGAATCATATGGCTATCAAACATCAACTGATGCGGATGGAAATCCTATAGTAGCCGGCATTTATCCGGAAATGCAGGATAAATTAGATCAGCTCGCCTATACATTTGGAACGTTATTCAATACAGTACAGAAACTTGGTTTTGATTTGGAAGGAAATCCAGCTAGCAAAGACTTTTTTACCAATTTAAGTACCATTGAAAATGCGGCAAGCAATATTCAATTAAATAGTGATCTTCAAACAAAAGATATTGCCGCTTCTTCTAACGGGTTGCCAGGAGACGGAAAAAATGCGATTAATTTAGGGAATATTTTTTCGATGGATCTCTCTAAAGATATTACGCTTGAAGGGGTTAAAAATAGCGACGGCACTCCGGTAATTTTATCGGTTGGGAAAGACCCAGGAGACATTGATGTTCCTATAACGACAAGTACAATTAACTCTTTTTACGAAGGAATCATTGGCGGTCTTGGCGTCGCCTCTCAACAGGCGCAGCGGCTATCCAATAACAGCAATTCGCTGGTTCAGTCAGCCGATGAAAGAAGACAGTCTGTCAGCTCCGTGTCATTGGATGAAGAAATGACGAATCTCATAAAATTTCAGCATGCCTATAATGCTGCTGCCCGCAATATTACGGTTATGGATGAAATGCTTGATAAAGTCATCAACGGAATGGGCGTTGTAGGACGGTAGGGAAGGTGAAAAAATATGCGTGTAACTCAGTCTATGCTTTCCAATAATATGCTTCGCAATCTAAGCTCCAGCTATGAGCGGCTGTCGAAATATCAGGATCAAATTTCCACAGGTAAAAAGGTCAATCGTCCGTCCGATGACCCGGTGGTGGTCATGAAAGGGATTTCTTATCGCGCGGACCTTTCAGAAGTGCAGCAATATAAACGGAATTTTTCCGAAGCGTACAATTGGATAGAAAACTCGGATGCGGCTTTAGACAATGCGGGACAAGCCTTGCAAAGAATCCGCGAACTTGTAGTTGAAGCCAGCAATGATACGTATGATGCTTCTCAAAGACAGGCCATTTCAGCGGAAATTAAACAACTTCGCGACCATTTGGCGGAGGTTGCAAATACGAAATTTGGAGATAAATATTTGTTTAACGGGGCGAATACGACCAAAAAGCCGGTAGATCTGCAGAATGGAAATTATCCGAGTGAGTCCCAGCCGACCGAGCCGGTTGAAATCGAACTTTCGAAAGGGATTTATTTGCCGGTAAACGTACCGGGAGAAAAAGTATTTGGGGAACAGTTGTTTTCGGATTTAAAGGCGCTTACTGATGATTTGGATCAAGGAAAGAACCCTGCTAGTTATTTGGATCAAATCGACCAACATATTGATGCGATCAATAATGCCCGCGCGGACCTCGGGGCTCGGCAAAACCGACTCGAAATGATGGAATCGCGTGTAGATAACCAAGAGGTCATTGCCACAAAAGTTCTTTCAGACAATGAGGATGTGGACTACGAGAAAGCCATTACGGATTTAACGGCTCAGGAAAGCGTTCACCGCGCGGCATTAGCTGTAGGTGCTAGAGTTCTTCAGCCAACTTTAATGGACTTTTTGACGTAAACGGCTGGGTGTTGGGTCTGACTCCTATTCGAGTTAGACCTTTTTTGTAAAAAATTTGATTGACTATCATCCATATGCCTGGATATAGATTTGCAAAACGTTAAATTGCTAATCCGGTTCTTCTTTTTACAAGAGGCAGGAAGAACGGCGAGAGGATCACCCCTTTGAAAAAGCCTAACGGGTTCATCACGAGGTGAAATGAAGTGGAATTTCCGCAAATTCGAATTCAGTCGCAAAAAGCACAAATTTCCATTGCCACGACTCCTCCTAAACAAACGATTGAACAGCCTCCTGCCCAGCTGGATCTGAAGCAGGCGAAAGCTGAACTTCACATTGAACGGATAAGAGGCGGTTTAACCATTGATCAAACGAAAGCATGGGAATCGATGGATTTGAAGCCCATTTCCAAACGAATAGAAGAAGCTGCCGAAATCGGGTACCAGGACTGGCTTGAAGGGATTGCAAGACGTGCGGAAGATGGACGTGAACTGATGGAAATTGAACATAAAGGCAATCCGCTGGCCGAACAAGCGAAGCGCAACAGTGAGCCCCCTGAGCACCAATTTAACATCGGTTTTATTCCGCCTTATTTCAGTGTAAAACTTCATTATGAACCCGATCGATTAAAAATCGATTGGGATTTGCATAAGGCAGAAAATCATACAAAAGCGCAAAAACCGATCATAGATTATCGACCTGGAAATGTTTCCATCCAGATGGCCCAGTATCCGGCACTGAAAATTGATTTTGTCCATTTAAAATACAAAGGAATCCACTACGAACAAGAAATCTAGTATAAAGGAAGAGGGCAATGATTATTGAAACGAAGTATCATGGCAAAATGGAAGTGCAAAAAGCCGATATTTGGCGATTTGACAAAGGAATTCCAGGATTTTTGGAGGAAAAGGAATTCGTCTTGCTGCCGCTTCCAGACAATGAAGTATATTGGATTCTTCAATCGGTTCAAACGCCTGAGCTAGCGTTTGTAGTTTCCGATCCATTTGTCTTTTTTAGCGATTATCAATTTGTACTTGATGATTTGACGTTGGATCAATTGGATCTCAAAAAGAAAGAAGAAGTCCTGGTGCTGGTCATTTTAACGGTGAAAGAGCCGTTTCAAAACACGACGGCTAATCTTCAAGCTCCTCTTATTTTGAATAAGACGAACCGAAAGGGAAAACAAGTCATTTTAAATGACGGAAAATACAATGTGCGAACCCCCCTATTTGCGCTCCAGAGAGGTTGAATCAAGATGCTGGTACTGACAAGAAAAAAGGGCGAGACGATCCAAATTGGTGATGATATAGAAATCACGGTCTTGGCCGTCAAAGGAGATCAAGTGAAAATCGGAATCCAAGCGCCGAAACATGTCGATATCCACAGAAAAGAAGTCTATTTGGAAATTCAAGCGGAAAACGCCAAAGCTTCGCGAGGAATTGCCGATCTATTTTCCATCATTACCCCGCCGAAAAACGAATAAATCAAAATAGTGTATTTTTCTTTGATGCTTTTCTGGTTTTTCCAGAGCGGCAAAAGCAGATTTGTGATGGCAGCACCTTTGCAAAAACGGAAATACATTTATTGGCTATAAACCCGAGTGTTTTGACGCAGAAACGAATTTGTTTTTCTTCAAAAGACTCTTTAACTTAAAACAAAACCAACCGTTTCTCTGAGTAAACCGAAATGAATGGGAGCATCTTCACAGTATTCTGGGTAGATATATGTAATGATTCACATTTAAAAGTAGACGGTTCATGGGCAAATTTGGATTGCCGTTATCACTTGTTTTGAAGCAAAAGATAGTCTCTCGATCCGTTTTTAACCTTGTTTCTCTTAATAAAAGGAGTAAGATAGCGGATCAGGCTTTCGAGGATTACTCGATAACCTGATCGCGCAAATTGGATGCCATCCAATTATTAAACGACGGTTGAAACGTTTTGGTTGAAATCTTTCATTCTACTGCTACCATCCGCCTCCGCCATGTCCTCCGTATCCGCCATGTCCTCCGTATCCGCCATATCCACCATATCCGCCATGTCCGCCGTACCATCCGCCTCCGTAATGATGGTGCGGATGATAATGATGATAAGGGTAATGATGTCCATATCCATGATGATATCCGTAATGTCCATAGTGACCATGTCCAGGATAATATCCGCCGTGTCCGTATCCATGACCATAAGGATACCCTACTCCGGGATAGCTGCCATAGGGATCTACTCGTTTTTCCTCATAAGGATTTTCGGCCAAGTAACCATTCATTTCATTGTTGATAAAAGACATACCTTTTCCTCCTTAGAATTTTGTTATAATTTTGTAAGCTCAATCAATCATATGCAAATGCGGATAGAAATGCTGGGCGATTATCTTGCAAACAAAAGAAATAGGCGTTTTACCTACTTAAAAATAAAGGGAATTTTATTGGATAGATGGCATGTTGCATGGGGGGATTAACAGTGCTTGACCAAATTCGAGGAGGATTGTTTGGAGCGGCAGTCGGCGATGCGCTCGGAGCGACTACCGAATGTATGAATAAAGAAGAAATTCAAGAAAAGTACGGGAAAATCAAAACGATTATCGGAGGCGGCTGGCTGACACTAGATCCGGGGGAGGTAACGGATGATACGGACATGATGATTGCCGTTGCCAACGGAATCACCCAAAGTCCGGAAAACCCGATTCCGGCTATTGGAGAGGAGTTTTTAAAATGGTATCGTCGGAATCCACGGGGAGTTGGCCGAACGATAAGCCTTGTTCTTTCTCAGTATCAGGGGGATTGGTTTCAAACGGCGTTTCACGTTCATTGTGCGCAGCAAGGAAAAAGCAGCGGCAACGGATCTTTAATGAGATGCCTCCCGGTGGCGCTTGCTTATTCCGATCAAGAGATGATGGAGAAGATTACCTTTCTGCAGTCAAAGATGACCCATTACGCCGATGAAGCGGCAGAAGCTTGCTTGATCTATAACAGAATAGCGTTTCGTTTGTTAAAGGGAGAAAATCTTAAAACGTCCCTGAAAGAAGAAATAATGAATACATCCTATTCTTCTGTTTGCTTTCGTAAAGAGCCGGATTGTCCTCCTGATGGCTATGTTGTCCATACGTTGATATGGGTATTGCATTGGCTTTGGAATTGCCATACGTTTGAAGAAGTAGTGATCGAAGCGGCTAACAGGGGCGGGGACAGCGATACCATTGCTTCCATTGCCGGTGGACTGAAAGGGCTGGAAGCGGGGTTTCATCGTTTACCTCGCAGGTTTACAGAGATATTGCGGGTCAAGCAAGAATTAGAATTATTATCAGAAAAACTGTACGCTGTTAGACAGCGGATATAGGTCTTTTTTAGAGATCTCAATCTGTACTGTTTTGTTTTTGAGAGGGCAAAATTCCAGTATGATTATGATTCTTTTAAAAGATATGGTTTCATAAATAAAAAGAGCCAAGGCTTCGCGATTCTAAAAAGTCGAGAAGCCGATGGCCTTTTTTATACAATGTCTGTGATTACCAGCCAAAGCCGCCCCCAAACGGGTAACCGAATCCTCCGTATCCTCCGTATCCGTAGGGGTACCCATAACCAAAGCCTGGACCGTATAAGAAAGGAGAAAGTAAAGCTGCTGAAGTCAAACCTCCTAAAAATCCACCGAAAAATGGTCTTCCAAACCCAAACCCGAATGGCCTCCCAAATCCGAAAGGTCTTCCGAACCCAAACCCAAATGGTCTTCCAATTATTCTTTCGTCACTTGTCACATCAGGGTGCATTTTCATTCCTCCTCATTTTACTTAGCTTAACAGCTCACTTTAAATTATGCGTTTGTTCTAATATTGTTTTAGGCAAACAACTTATTTTAGGTAAGAGTTTAATGAACAGAACATCATTTTCTCATCTTGGGACTCTTAAATTAAAAAATATCAGACATGGTGATTCGTCCAAAATTATTTACCTTAAGCATGAATTATGAATTTTAAGAGAGAAAGATAAAAAAAAGCCAGCCGCTGACGATAAAAAGAATAGGATGTGGAGTTATCAGAGGGGAGTGGTTCGGAAAATGGTTGAGAAAGTAGCCAATTCGGAATTGATTTATCAGGCAGTGACGTTGCAGCAAGACGTACTGAAACGGACAGCTGAAGATCAAACAACGATGACTCAACAGCCAGCTTTCCCTCAACTAAGTCACTCAAAAGAGCAAGTTCATGAGATTGTCGAGAGCATGAATCATTTTTTAAAATCATCCAACACGCATTTGAAATTTGTGTTTCATGATCAATTGAAAGAATATTATGTGAAGATTGTGAACGATGAAACGAACGAAGTGGTGAAAGAAATCCCGCCAAAGAAATTGTTGGATATTTATGCAGCAATGGCCAATTATTTAGGTATATTAGTAGATAAGAAAATTTAGGGGAGTGAAAAATATGGTAACGAGAATCACAGGACTCGCCAGCGGCATGGACATTGATTCCATGGTGAAACAGTTGATGACAGCGGCAAAAGTGCCGTTAGATAAGTTAAAGCAGCAAAAACAAATTCTCGAATGGCAGAGAGATGATTACCGTGATATGAATTCTGCCCTTCTTGATTTCAGAAGTCTCCTCACACAAATGAAGCTGACGACGAATTATCGTGCCCGTCAAGTAGCATCATCAGACGATTCAAAAGTGACAGCGACTGCTTCCAGTGCTGCGGGACTCACCTCTTACAGCATTTCCAACGTGACACAATTGGCCAGTGCGGAAACGATTGCGGCGAAAAATAGTATTACAAATGATGCAGCTAATTTTGATCCGACTAAAAGTCTGCAAGATCAGCCGTTAAATCTAACTTGGAAAACGGGCGGAGTGGCGACAAAATCGATTACTGTAACAGCAGATGGGACCAATTTTGAACTAGGAGAAAGTAATTTTGATTTAACCAAAAGTGGGGATTGGAACGTTGTTGTCAATGGGCAGACATTTACCGTTGTAACAGACTCTAATCATACTCTGAATTCGAATGAAGTTTATATCGATTCCAATGGGAATATGACTTTTGGAACAACAATAGCAAAAGACAGCTCCATTAAAATTGATTATATTACAACGGACAGTACGCAAAAATATAGCGTTTTTTCTATTGATTCTTGGACATCCAAAGGGGAAGTAAAGAAAAACTTCCTCGTTCAAGGGAGCGATTCACTGAATACTGTCATCAGTAAAGTGAATTCTTCCGGCGTCGGTGTCAACATGTTCTATGATTCTTTTTCGGGGAAAATGTCCGTTGTACGTACGGAAACGGGAGATTTTAACAGCGCCGGATTGGATCTTCAAATCACCGGAGATTTTGCCAAAGCAATTAGTTTAGAAACAAATGGAGCGGACAGTGGCAGTAATAGTTATGTGAACGTTCAAGAAGGAAAAAACGCGAAGTTCACTTTAAACGGCTTAGAAACGGAGCGGACGTCCAATACTTTTACTGTCAATGGAGTCAACTTTACTCTTAAACAAACATTTGATAGTCCGGTTACCGTGTCCGTGACTAATGACAGTGATACCGTGTATCAGAATATAAAAAACTTTATAGATAAATATAATGACTTGATCGACAAGATTAGCAAGAAAACGTCGGAAGAACGTTATCGCGATTACCCGCCTTTGACTGATGACCAGCGCGAGCAATTAACGGACAAGCAGCAGGAACAATGGGAAGAAAAGGCAAAAAGCGGTCTTTTGCGCAATGATCCGATTTTAACGGGCCTTTTAAGCAAGATGCGCACCAATTTTTACAGTACGGTCCAAAATGATTCCGTTTCCGCAAACTATAACCAAATCGCCAAAATCGGCATTACCACTTCGAGCAACTTTTTAGACGGCGGAAAATTAATCATCGACGACGCGAAGTTAAAACAAGCGATCCAAGATGATCCGACATCGGTTGAAAATCTTTTCCGCGGGGATGGAGGCATTATTCAGCAGCTGTATGATACGGTCAATAATGCAATGAGTCAATTAAAGGATAAAGCCGGAAATTCGTATTCGACGAATCAGCAGTTTTCGATTGGCCGTCAATTGGATGATATTGATAAACGTGTAACAGATATGCAAAACAGCTTGGATGACTTAGAAAATCGCTATTATAATCAATTCACTGCAATGGAACAAGCGATTCAACAAGCTAATCAGCAATCTTTATATTTAACACAAATGCTTTCCGGCGGTAATTAATTAAGAAAAATGGCGAAAATATTTCCACGTTGATAAACAGGTTTTCCGGTCCCTTAACGGTCATTTCAGAACGGACTATGGATGGAAACTAACAGCTTACTAAAGGAGAGATACGGACATGGCAATCAATAATCCATACCAAGCATACGAAAAAAACGCTGTTTCTACTGCATCGCCTGGCGAGTTGACGTTAATGCTTTATAATGGCTGTCTGAAATTTTTGCTTCAGGCAAAGAAAGCTATCGAAGACAAAAATTTTGAGAAGAAAAATACTTATATTCAAAAAGCGCAAAATATCATTCGTGAATTGATGGTCACTTTAAATATGGATGTAGAGCTGTCCAAAAATTTAATGGCTGTATATGACTATATGAATCGCCGTCTCATTGAAGCAAATGTGAAAAATGATCTCGAGATTTTAGATGAGGTGATGGAATTCATTACGGAACTGCGTGATACGTGGAAGCAGGCGATTCAAGAACAACGGAAACAGCAGTATGGGACAGGCGGTCGAGTGTAATGGGAGACATGCGGACCTGTTTTCACATCACAGAGCAATTGCTTCACCACGTTCAAGCAAAGCCGGCAGTGGCAGATCGAGATGAATGGATTAAGAGATTGCTTGATTTGCTCGATGAGCGGGAGCAGGTCTTAAAAAGCCTTAAGCCGCCATTTACTGCAGAGGAAGAGAAACTTGGCCAAACCATCATGAAATGGAATGATGTGATTCAACAAGCATTAAAGGGAATTCAAGCAGAGATTAAACAAAGCATTCATGGAATTCACAACAAGAAGCAAAACATGAGAAAGTACTTGAATCCGTATGCGTCTTTGCAGACGGATGGCGTGTTTTATGATAGAAGAAAATAGGTGGAAAGATTGCCAAAAGTGAATTTGACAGAAAATCAATTTCAGTTGCTGCGAGACTATCTTCAGCTTTTGGAAACGATTGATGAGGGTTTGGTTTGGATTGTTTCCCATTTTCTTCAAGGACAAAACTCCAACTCCGTTCAAAAAATACTGAAAGACGTGATTCATGCTTTTCATGAAATTCATTTTGCCAATTTAACCGTTTCTGAGTTTTTAAAAGAAGATCAAAAAGCTCTGGAGGCCGTTGTCAGTTTTCAAATTTTGGAAGATCATATGAAAGACTTTTTAAAAAATGAGAACGTTTTGTCCGAACAAGAACGGATTTTGGAATATGTATTGTACCCTGCTTTTGTCCGTTGGCTTCGTGAAATTCAAAACACGTTCAAACCGTATATAGTCCATTAAAAGAAGCTTGCCTGCTGGTAGGCTTCTTCTTTCATGATCGAAAGTGAAGTTCTACTCCTTGTCGAAAAGAAAGAGAACTGCATAATCTATAGAAGGAATTAGAACAATAAATGTGAATTATTCGACAAAAAATAGACACAGTTTTTTCGAAGATTAGGCAGGAATGAAAGGGGAGAAAACGAAATATATACATATAGCTTTTAGCTTCTTGCATAAAAGGAGGAGTTTGCATGATGAACTACAACATTCGAGGCGAAAATATTGAAGTAACGCCGGCAATCCGTGAATATGCCGAAAAAAAAATCGGAAGATTAGAACGCTATTTTAATGAAACTCCTGATGCAAACGTCCATGTAAATTTGAAAGTTTATCCAGATAAAATGGCGAAGGTGGAGGTTACCATTCCTCTTCCAAATCTTGTGCTCAGGGCAGAAGAACGCAATCAAGATATGTATGCAGCAATCGATTTAATTGTCGACAAGCTTGAACGTCAGATTCGTAAACATAAGACGAAAGTTAATCGAAAACTGAGAGAACAAGGCAGTACAAAAGAGCTTTTCACTGTCAATGAAAGCGGACAGTCAAATGCTGAAGAAGAAAACGACATTACTATTGTCCGGACAAAACAATTTAGCTTAAAGCCGATGGACAGTGAGGAAGCGATTTTACAAATGAATCTGCTTGGTCATAACTTCTTTATTTATACAGATGCTGAAACAAATGCAACCAATATTGTATACCGTCGAAAAGACGGCAAATACGGTTTAATTGAAACGAATTAACAATTGATCATAAGAGGCTGATGATAGGGCCGGGCTGCTCCGATTTGTTAAAGTTAAAGTACATTGTCGATAGACATTGTGCTTTCGGAGGAAGTCCGGCTCTTTGTTTTTGGAAAAAACATCGGCAATGTTCTCATCATTCACACAAAGAAGGTTTATTTCCACCATATCGGACGCCGTTTACAAAAGTTGTCTCTGTATAGCGACAGTGGTATTATAAAATAGTGAAAAAGTGCAATGATCTGTGTTTATAAGTGGTCTATTACATGCTAAACAATTTTGTTCAATTTCTTCCTTTCCAAGTGTTGACCACATATTTTAGTCAGAAGAGAGTTTTGAAAGCTAATAAAGGAGAGTACAATGAATGGGATTACTAAATAAACTGTTTGATGCCAACAAGCGAGAGGTCAAACGTCTGAAAAAGATGGCTGACCAAATTGACGCACTTAGTTCCGAAATGGAAAAGCTCTCTGACGATCAACTTCGTGCCAAAACAGAAGAATTTAAACAGCGTCATCAAAACGGAGAATCGTTAGATGACTTATTAATAGAGGCTTTTGCCGTTGTACGGGAAGGAGCGCGCCGAGTTCTCGGCCTGTATCCTTACAAAGTGCAGCTCATGGGTGGCATTGCCCTTCACGAAGGCAATATTGCGGAAATGAAAACAGGGGAAGGAAAAACGTTGACCGCCACTATGCCGGTTTATTTAAATGCTCTCGCCGGAAAAGGCGTTCACGTTGTGACGGTAAACGAATATTTGGCTTCCCGCGACGCCACGGAAATGGGCAAGCTTTATGAATTTCTTGGACTGACCGTAGGGCTTAACTTAAACAGCATGTCAAAAGAGGAAAAAAAAGAAGCCTACCAAGCAGATATCACGTACGGAACGAACAACGAATTTGGATTTGATTATTTGCGAGATAACATGGTTTTGTATAAAGAAGATAAAGTTCAGCGCCCTCTTTACTACGCTGTCATCGATGAAGTAGACTCGATTTTGATCGATGAAGCCCGCACTCCGTTAATCATTTCCGGTCAAGCGGAAAAATCCACTCAGCTTTATATCCAAGCTAATGCGTTTGTCAAAACTTTAAAACGCGATGAAGATTATACGTACGATGAAAAAACAAAAGCCGTGCTGCTGACAGAAGAAGGCATCAACAAAGCGGAAAAATACTTTGGAATCGATAACTTGTTTGATTTAAAACACGTCACGCTAAACCACCATATCAGCCAAGCTTTGAAAGCTCATGTAAGCATGCACCGTGACGTCGATTACGTCGTTCAAGACGGCGAAATCGTCATTGTCGACCAATTTACAGGGCGTTTGATGAAAGGACGCCGCTACAGCGATGGGCTCCATCAAGCCATCGAGGCAAAAGAAGGATTAAAAATTCAAAACGAAAGCATGACGTTGGCTACGATCACATTCCAAAACTATTTCCGGATGTACGCGAAATTGGCAGGGATGACAGGAACAGCAAAAACGGAGGAAGAAGAATTCCGAAATATATACAATATGAGAGTCATTGTCATTCCTACGAATAAGCCTGTCATCCGTGAAGATCGCCCTGATTTGATTTACGCAACGATGGAAGGAAAATTTCGCGCAGTAGTGGAAGATATTTATCAGCGCCATATGACAGGGCAGCCTGTGCTTGTAGGGACAGTGGCCATTGAAACATCTGAATTGTTGTCGAAGATGCTGACAAAAAAAGGTGTCCGCCACAACGTATTGAACGCCAAAAACCATCAGCGTGAAGCGGAAATCATTGCCCATGCGGGTGAAAAAGGGGCTGTCACCATCGCAACGAACATGGCCGGACGCGGAACCGATATTAAGTTGGGCGAAGGGGTAAGCGAATTAGGCGGACTTGCCGTGATCGGGACAGAACGCCATGAGTCTCGCCGGATCGACAATCAGCTCCGCGGACGTTCAGGTCGTCAAGGCGATCCGGGGGTTACCCAGTTTTATTTATCGATGGAAGATGAGTTAATGAGGCGTTTCGGCTCAGATAATCTAAAAAATATGATGTCGCGTCTTGGTATGGACGATTCCCAGCCGATTCAAAGCAAAATGGTCACGAGAGCGGTCGAATCTGCGCAAAAACGTGTGGAAGGCAATAACTTTGATGCCAGAAAGCGGTTGTTGGAGTACGATGATGTCCTGCGTCAACAACGGGAAATCATTTATAAACAGCGCGATGAAGTATTGGAATCGGACAATTTACGTTCTATTATTGAGAATATGATTCACTCCGTTCTTGAAAGAGTCGTTCAATCCCATGCTTCTACTGCAGAAGACGAGGAACAATGGAATTTGCAAGGAATCGTCGATTATGTCAATGCCAATCTTCTTCCGGAAGGAGACGTCACAGTAGAAGACTTGCTCGGAAAAGAGCCGGACGAGATGGTGGATCTGATTTTTTCGAAAGTGCAAAAACGCTACGATGAAAAAGAAGAAAGCTTGTCGAAAGAACAGATGCGCGAATTTGAAAAAGTCATTCTTCTGCGCGCTGTCGACTCTAAATGGATTGACCATATTGATGCTATGGAACAGCTTAGGGAAGGCATCCATTTGCGTGCTTACGGGCAAATTGATCCGCTTCGCGAGTATCAAAATGAAGGTTATCAGATGTTTGAGCTTATGATTGAAGCCATTGAAGAAGAAACGGCAAAATATATTATGAAAGCGGAAATCCACAGCAATTTGGAACGCCAAGAAGTGGCGAAAGGACAAGCGGTCAATCCGAAAGAAGACGGTGAAAAAGTAAAGCGGCAGCCATTCCGCAAAAAAGTCAATATCGGCCGCAACGACCCGTGTCCATGCGGAAGCGGCAAAAAATATAAAAACTGCCATGGTAAGACGGCAGGATAAACGTTTGGCCGTCAGTGATTCTTTTGCCCCCTTTTCTTTCCTGATGAGATAAGAGAAGGGGTTCTCTCTTGCCCGGTAAATCAGGGCGAAGGTAAAATACAAAATAGCTACGAGATTAAACGATGAGGTGAGAAGGAATGGAACTTTTTGAAATTCGAAATGAATTGGATAAAACAGCTAAGAGATTAGCGGATTTTAGGGGGTCTCTTTGACTTAGAAAATAAAGAAGCGCGCATTGCGGAATTGGATGACATTATGATGCAGCCTGATTTTTGGAACGACCAGCAAAAAGCCCAGGCTATCATCAATGAAGCCAATGGATTAAAAGATCTTGTGAACGAGTATAAAGATCTTTTAGAGACACAAGAAAATCTGGATTTAACCTATGATCTTGTAAAAGAAGAAAACGATACGGAATTGAAAGCAGAATTGGAATCAGAGCTGGAAGACTTCACAAAACGGCTGAATCGTTATGAATTGGAGCTGTTGTTAAGCGAACCGTACGATAAAAATAATGCGATACTGGAACTGCATCCCGGTGCTGGAGGAACAGAGTCGCAAGACTGGGGTTCCATGCTTCTTCGCATGTATACAAGATGGGCGGAAAAGAAGGGATATAAAGTCGAGACTCTCGATTATCTGCCTGGAGATGAAGCGGGCATTAAAAGTGTCACCTTGTTAATTAAGGGGCATAATGCTTATGGCTACTTAAAGGCTGAAAAAGGAGTCCACCGCCTTGTACGCATTTCTCCATTTGATTCATCCGGACGGCGCCACACTTCTTTTGTTTCTTGCGATGTGATGCCGGAATTTAATGAGGAAGTTGAAATTGAAATTCGCAATGAAGATTTGAAAATCGACACTTATCGCTCAAGCGGTGCAGGCGGACAGCACGTCAACACAACCGATTCCGCGGTCAGAATTACCCACTTGCCGACTGGTATTGTTGTGACGTGCCAATCAGAACGTTCGCAAATTCAAAACCGCGAACGGGCGATGAACATGTTGAAAGCGAAATTATATCAAAAAAAATTGGAAGAGCAGGAAAAAGAATTGGCAGAAATCCGCGGCGAACAAAAGGAAATTGGCTGGGGAAGCCAAATACGTTCCTATGTATTTCATCCGTACTCCATGGTGAAAGACCATCGTACCAATACAGAAACCGGAAATGTACAAGCGGTAATGGACGGAGAAATTGATATGTTTATCGATGCCTATCTCCGTTCACGGCTGAAATAATGTTTTTCATCTGGGATCCTTTATACTCAGACTTCAGAGAATGTCTGAGCTGATGCCACATAACGTAAATATTGAGAAGGGGTAAAGGGGAACAGAACAAAGTTGGGGCTGACTCTAAGAGAACGAACCACGTTTGTTAAGGGTCAGCTTCTTTTTTTGACTTTAAAAGAAAATGGTTTCTTAGTAAAATGGAAATATCCATGCAAGATCCGCTTAACAAGCGCTCTCATTTTGATGGAAGTCGTCCCCTCCGCCATAATCTGAAAATCTCCATTAATGAACAGCTCCGCTCACGTGCTGAGCATAAAACGATTGAGTCGTTCGATGAACGTTTTTCCGTTATTTTAAAGGAAGGCCGCTGCAGTTCTTTCTTCGAATTTTTTGGAGTTTCTTAAATGAGATTGTATTTTGAAAGTGTTTATATGATTTTTATTGAAAGAATGGCAGATTCCTAATTTTCCCGTATTATTATTCAGAAAATTCCAAAGTATAAAAATTCAAAAGCAAGAAAGTGAAATTTTAAAACCATTGAACGATCATTTTAACTATCATATGAACAGGGAGGGTAATAATTGGCTGAAGTCTTAATTGTCGATAACGACAAACATTCGAGAAAAGAAATTAGAAAGTACATCGAGAAAAGTAAATTTCGTTTTCTGACCATTTTCGAGGCCAATACAGCTCAAAGAGGGTTAGTTCTTTTAAAACAAAGCCGTCCGAGCACGTTAATTTTAGATATTTCGCTGCCCGATATGGATGGATTAAAATTTGGAAGATCGGCATTACAATTATATTCAGATTTGCCTGTTATTATCGTGTCGCATTTAAAAATGTTTGAACTTGTACAAGAGGCTATTAATTCAGGATTTTCAGCCTATTTATTGAAACCGCTTTCCAAAAATGATTTGTATCAAGCGTTAGAACGGGTTTTGCCTCTGGGACTTAACCAAGAGCTTCATCAAACGATCAAAGGGAACAGTCATTTTTCTTCTGACTTAAAAAACCCGATTGAAAGCGCGATTCAATTTATTCAGATGAATTATGGCTATTCTCTTACACTAAAACAAGTAGCAGATCAAGTATATTTGAGCCCATCCTATTTCAGCCGATTGTTTAAAGAAGAAGTTGGCATGACGTTTGTTGAGTATCTATCATTTGTTAGAGTGGAGAAAGCCAAAAGTTTGCTCAGAATTTCCTGTTTACCGATTGAGGTGATAGCGAATAATACAGGATTTTCGAATCCCAGCTATTTTGCTACCACTTTCAAAAAATTAGTAGGGAAAACGCCAAGTGAATATCGGGATCAATTTTATTTTCAAGAACAGGGGGTGAATCCATGATTGCGATCCAAAAAGAATTAGAACGCTGCAAAAAGAAAGGGCTCTCGGGTGTCATAGGAACCATTATTTCAACGGAGGGTTCGACTTATCAAAAGGCCGGCACCAAATGTTTCATTTCAGAAGATCGGCATTTAACGGGGATTTTAAGTGGGGGATGTGTTGAATCCGACATTATGGAACATGCCTTCAAAGTTCTTAAGAATGAGAAGCCGACTGTCCTTCATTATAATTTTTACGGAGATGAAGATATTGTCTGGGGGCTTGGCGTTGGATGCAATGGAAAAATCAATATTTTATTAGAACCCTATCTTCCTGCAAAGCAGCCTGAAAAGGCAGCTTTAATCGAACGATATTTTTCAGATTCCTTAAAGAAACCGTTGCATGCCATTACCGTCGTAGAAGCAAATGATGAATCACTACAAGGAAAAACGTGGATAATCGATCCTGTTGACACCAAGAGTGGTTCAACGATTTCTGTTCAAGATATTGCAGATGATTATAAGAAAAGGAAAAAAAATTTAAAAAATGAATTGGTTCACCTAGGCGGCGAACAAAATTTATACGTGTACTATGAATCGGTAAGTCCACCTCCTCATCTAATCGTTTTCGGTGCAGGTCCTGATGCAATACCACTCGTCAAGATGGCGAAAAATTTGAAATGGAAGGTGACCGTACTCGATTATCGCCCATCCTATTGCAGCAAAGATCATTTTCCGGATGCGGATGATCTTTGCTTATATCCTTCCGGAAGCGTACCAAAAGTTTCTCTTCACCAAAACTCCTATGTCGTTATCATGACACATAACTTCCTGCACGATAAGGAAATTTTAGAAGAGATTTTAAATTCGGATGCTGCCTATATCGGACTGTTGGGACCGAGAAAAAGGACGGATCAATTGATTGCGGCCAGCGACATCCTTGTGAATAATGACAAAGTCCATCTCCTTCACAGCCCGATAGGATTGGACATCGGGGCCAAAACACCGGAAGAAATCGCATTGAGCATATTGGCCGAAATTACGATCGTATATAGAGGTGGCTCCGGACAGAAGCTATCGCAATTAGCGGATATGAGGCAATCTGTGTGAAGGAGGCGTCTGCCGATTTTACAGAAGAAGAGAAAAAACATTTGGGGAATTATTTTAGCTTCAGGTTTTTCAAAGAGGATGGGAAAACCTAAGCTGCTTCTTCCATATAAAGGGAAATCCATGATCCGGCATGTTTTGGATGCCAGCACCAATTCCTGCTTAAACGGCGTCATTGTTGTCGTGAATTCCGACATAGCCGGGCTTCAACAGGAAGTACGGAGTTCGTCTGTAAACAAACTAGTGTTGAATGATGAGGCGGGTAAAGGAATGTCTACATCGCTAAAAGCAGGGGTGACAAATCTGCCTTCTACGACGGATGCTGCCGTCGTGCTGCTCGGTGATCAGCCGCTTGTAACAGCGGACGATATTAATGAAGTCATTCGATGTTATGTATCGAATGAAGCCCCTATTGTTCAAGCGCAATATCAGTCCAAAAGAGGGCATCCCGTTCTGTTTGACCATTCGATGTTTCCGTATCTTTTCCATATAACAGGGGATGAAGGGGCCAGATCCATCTTAAAGAAGTTTGCCAACCAGATTCGTTTGGCTAGGTTGGATAAACCATATCCTGAGGATGTTGATACACCGGAAGATTATGAGGAACTTCTTCGGAAGGAGGTAAGGTAAAATGAGTCAATTGATTGGTAAAAAAGTAACTCGTATAGAAGATGCCAGACTGCTGACAGGGCAGGGAAAATACATCGATGATATCGGGACGCCGCCTAATACCGCTCATGTGGCGATATTAAGAAGTCCTTACCCTCATGCTAAAATCGTTTCTATCGATTATTCAGAAGCGCTGGAAATTCCGGGGGTAAAAGGAGTTGTGACTGGGAAGGATATTGAGCCTTTATTAAATCCATTCAGTGTCGGAGTGACAGCGCCAGTTCAATACTATCCAATGGCTATTGATAAAGTGCGGTATGTTGGCGAACCGGTAGCGGTCGTTGCGGCCAAAAACCGCTATATCGCGGAAGATGCTTTAGAAAAAAGTACGTTAGGCACAATGCCGCTTTATCATACGATGGGAATGAGATCCCTTTTATCCATCATGTTTTTAAATGGCAAATATGTCGTATTAACTGACTTTGATGAAAAAGAAGCCCTTGAACTATTGGAACGCGAAGAAATTACGTCGCTTATGATCATGAGAGCTAGAAGGATACCGGCTGATGAGGGTTATCAATGGGGACTGATCACGAAAGTAGTCCCGAAAGCAGATTTGGAAAAAGAAGTGGACGCACTGGTTGAGGAACTGTTAAAGTTTTCGCCGCTTGCATTAAAAGTATGTAAGCAAGTACTGAATGCAGCAGATGAAACGCCTCTTAGCGCAGGTATTGAATTGGAAGGAAAAGCATATGGTTTGCTTCGGACAACGGAAGACTTTAAAGAAGGAGTAGCGGCATTTGTAGAGAAGAGAAAACCAAATTTCGTTGGAAAATAAGATTTTCACTGCAGGAAATCAAGGCTCCCGATAACATAGTTTTCGGGAGCCTTTTTAATGTTTTTTCTTAAATACGAATTATTTGAAATGGTAAAGGAACGGAGAGCCCGCGGAAAGCGAGTGAATTTCGCGATCATCCATAATTACCCGAAATAAGGTTTTACATGAAGAAAGGGGTGCTCCTGGGCATTTTATTGACTTTAGAAACAGACCTTTTCTTTTTGAAATTCGTTTCCCTATATAGGAAGATTTTTTTCATTTATTACGCTCATAATAAATAATAGATAATCGGTTTGGATCAGATTCAAACGGAAATTCACGAAATAGAAACCATTTACGGAAAGGAATGTCCTGGCTGCATGTTTATGATGTCATCGGGAAATGGAAGAGATGTGGAACAGTTCCAAAGTGAAATAAAATTGGTATAATTTTTTAGGAGTTCTATTCTGATCACAAGGGAGGATAAAAATGAAAAAGTTGATGGGGCTTATACTTGGAACATCGATTCTACTTGCCGCTTGTGGTGGAGGCAATGGCGATAATGCAAAAGAATCGGCTAGTAAAGGAGATGACCCGCAACAGATCTACAACAATAAGTGCATTAGCTGCCATGGGGAAAATTTAAAAGGCGGTGTCGGTCCTTCTTTGCAAAAAGTTGGTTCTAAATACAGCAAAGAGGAAATCTTAAATATTCTGAAAAATGGCCGTGGACAAATGCCTCCAAAAGTTGTACAAGGAAAGGACGCCGAAAAAATGGCAGAATGGCTGGCCAATAAAAAATAATAAAACGCTTAACAATGTTGTTTCTAGAAAATCAAATGGAAAAAGGGATGAAAAGAAAAAAGCTGAGTGCGATGGAAGCGCTCAGCTTTTTTTCTGTGTGCGCCCGGCATGGGTGTAATCTATAGGGTGAAAGTCCCGAGCTGCGAAGGCAGAAGTAGCAGTTAGCTTAACGCAAGGGTGTCCGTGGTGACGCGGAATCTGAAGGAAGCTGGAGGCAAAACACCGGTCCGAGGAACACGAACCTCATATAAGGCTAGGTATGATTGAGTGAGTTTGCATAACAAAACAAAGCTCTTTCTGTCGAAGGTCATATCGAGTAAATGAGGCGGATAGATGGTGTGAAAGTGCATGTACTTACCCGGGGAGGTCTGGCGGATATGTGAAGTACTCTTCATAACCTACTTAGTGATAAGTAGCTGAACCGTCAGAAGTCAGCAGAGGTCATAGTATTAGTTGGTCTAGAACAACTAAGAAGGACCGAACAATTAAGAGAGAATAGCCCTTGGTATTCAGTGAGTCATGATGAACACAGAAAACGTAGTACCTCACTTGAGGGAGGAAGCGGTGAATCCCGTGGGAGACCTCTTGGAGGGTGGAGTGACCACTGGCATAAAGAGAAAAGCTATTCACGGAAGGAAGAATAACAATGCTTTTGAATCAAATCCTGTCACGGGAGAATATGCTTTTAGCTTTACAAAGAGTAGAAAAGAACAAAGGTAGCCATGGAGTAGATATGATGCCCGTACAAAACCTCCGTCAGCACATAGTCGAAAACTGGATATCCATTAAAGAGGCAATTCTCAAGGGTACCTATGAACCAATGCCTGTTCGAAGAGTCGAAATCCCGAAACCTGATGGCGGTGTTCGGTTACTAGGTATTCCAACCGTAACAGACCGTTTGATTCAACAAGCAATTGCCCAAGTATTATCGAGGATATATGACCCTATGTTCTCCGAACATAGTTATGGGTTTCGTTCAAATCGAAGTGCTCATGACGCAGTTAGGAAAGCAAAAGGCTATATCAGAGATGGTTATAGATGGGTAGTAGACATGGATTTAGAAAAGTTCTTCGATCGAGTGAATCATGACAGGCTGATGAGTACATTAGCCAAGACTATTAAAGAAAAGCCACTATTGAAGCTAATCCGCAAATATCTACAAGCTGGTGTCATGATTAATGGTGTGGTATCTAGGACAGAAGAAGGGACGCCGCAAGGTGGCCCCCTAAGCCCTTTACTTTCGAATATTGTACTAGATGAACTAGACAAAGAATTAGAGAAAAGAGGGCATAAATTTGTTCGTTATGCCGATGACTGTAATATTTACGTGAAGTCAAAACGGGCTGGTGAAAGAACCATGGCTAGTGTCAAACGATTTATTGAGGGAAAACTTCGTCTAAAAGTCAACGAGAAGAAATCTGCGGTTGACCGACCATGGAAACGAAAGTTTCTAGGATTTAGTTTTACACCTTCAAAAGAGCCAAAAGTTCGGATTGCCAAGCAAAGTCTAAAACGAATGAAGAAAAAGGTGCGAGAAATCACGTCAAGAAAAATACCATACCCAATGGAATATCGGATTAAGAAACTTAACCAATATCTACTTGGATGGTGTGGATATTTTGCATTAGCAGACACAAAGAGTATCTTTGAAGATTTGGATGGCTGGATTCGACGAAGACTCCGGATGTGTTTATGGAAAAACTGGAAAACCTCAAAGACCAGGATACGCAACCTCATAAAACTAGGAGTTCCTGAATGGAAAGCTTATGAATGGGGGAACAGTCGTAAAGGTTATTGGCGAATCTCAAAAAGTCCCATATTACACAGAACCCTTGGAAACTCCTATTGGAGTAACCAAGGGCTTAAAAGTCTACAGAAACGTTATGAATTCTTGCGTCATTTATCTTGATTGAACCGCCGTATACGGAACCGTACGTACGGTGGTGTGAGAGGACGGGGGTTAATCACCCCCTCCTACTCGATCGAAAAAAGGATTGTATTCTTTCGTATATCGTCATGAGCCGGTTGCGGATTTCTCTACTATTTTTACATTCTGAAATCAAAATGTAACATAAATTTTCAATGAGTGAAAGATATTCAATGCTATAATGAGTTTTGAGTTGAAAATTCGCTAGATTTTGCGATTTTTCCCAAAAAAAATGGGTTAGAGTCATAAATTCGACAAGAAATAAAAGACTTAGGTGGTTTTAAAATGATAGAAATGAAGGATGTTTTTAAGCAATATCCGAACGGCGTAGTGGCGGCCAATGGTTTTAATGTAAGGATTGGTAAAGGAGAATTCGTTTACATCGTTGGCCCGAGCGGTGCAGGCAAGTCCACTTTTATCAAGCTGATTTATAGGGAAGAAAAACCGACAAAAGGCACCGTGATTGTCAATGGGACCACCGTTTCTACCTTGAAAAACAGCAAAGTTCCGTTTTTGAGGAGAAATATTGGAGTTGTCTTCCAAGATTTTAAACTGCTGCCGACGCTGACTGTTTATGAAAATGTCGCCTTTGCGTTGGAAGTGATTGAAGAAGAACCGGAAAAAATTAGAAAAAGAGTCATGGAAGTACTGCAATTGGTCGGCTTAAAGCATAAAGCGAGAATGTTTCCCGATGAGCTTTCAGGCGGGGAACAGCAGCGTGTTTCGATTGCGCGCTCGATTGTGAATCGTCCGAAAGTGGTGATCGCGGATGAACCAACCGGAAATTTAGACCCTGAGACATCTTGGGACATTATCAATCTTTTTGAAAAAATCAACCGAACAGGCACGACGATTGTCATGGCGACTCACAACAAAGAAATTGTCAATACAAACCGCCATCGGGTGATTGCTATTGATAACGGGCGGATTGTACGTGACGAGCAGCGAGGTGAGTACGGATATGAAAGCTAGAACAGTGCGTCGCCACTTTCGAGAAAGTTTTAAGAGCCTCGGCCGCAACGGCTGGATGACGTTCGCATCCGTTTCGGCAGTGACCGTCACTTTATTGATGGTCGGAGTGTTTCTGATCATTTTATTTAATATGAACAAAGCAGCCACGGATATGGAAAAAGACGTCGAAATCAGGGTGCATATTGCTCTTAACGCCAATAAGCAAGACGAACAAGAGCTCAAAGAACAAATTGAATCGATGCCCCAAGTGAAATCCGTCCAGTTTTCCTCAAAAGAACAAGAATTGCAAAATTTGATTAAAGACATGGGAGACGAATTTAAACTTTTTAAACAAGATAATCCTCTTTACGATGTGTTCATCGTCAAAACGAAAAATCCGAAAGATACGTCAAAAGTGGCTGAGAAAATCAGTCATTTCGATCATACGGAAAAAGTTGTCTACGGAGAAAAGAAAATCAAAAAATTGTTTCGGGTGCTTGAAACGGCAAGGAATGTCAGCCTTGTGCTTCTGATAGGATTATTGTTCACCGCCATGTTTTTAATTTTGAACACGATTAAAATGAACATCTTTTCAAGACGAAAAGAAATTGAAATTATGAGACTCGTTGGAGCCACCAATTCGTTTATTCGCTGGCCTTTTTTACTGGAAGGGCTTTGGATCGGAATTTTAGGTTCTGTCATTCCAATCGCATTTGTGGCGGTCGTCTATAAAGTAATCTATCAATATTTTCAAACGCATGTGCATGATCATTTTATCCAAATTCTTTCCTATACGCCTTTTGTGTTCCAAGTAAGCGCCATTATTTTATTGGTCGGCGTTTTTATCGGAATGTGGGGAAGCTTCTTGTCTGTTCGCCGCTTCTTGAAAATTTAAAGTTTTTTAGATCTACATACTTGTAACGTTAAAAAAATGATAGGGAAAGGGGATTTATGGTGAAAAAGAGAGTCGTTCTTTCAGCCGCTTTGGCTGCTTCTTTAGGGCTTGGAAGCAATTTTGGCTTCACAAAAGCCGCTTTTGCTTCCAAAATTTCAGATTTGGAATCGAAAAATACACAAATCGAACAAAAAAAGGCGGACCTCAAGCATCATCTTCAAGAAAAAGACCAAAAACTAAACGAGCTAAAAGACCAGCAAAGCAAGTTGGCGAAAGAAATAAAAGCGATCGATATGGCTGCTCAAGATGCCGAATTAAAAATTGCTGAGAAACAAAAACAAATGAAAGAGACAAACGAAAAAATCGAAAATCTGAAAAAAGAAATTAAAGTAATTCAAAAGCGTATTCAGGAACGGAACGAAGTGCTTAAGGAACGGGCACGTGCACTTCAGCAAAGCGGGGGAAGCGCTAGCTACATAGACGTGCTGCTTGGTGCTGAAAGTTTTAGTGATTTTATCGACCGCGCCACAGCGGTGACTGCTCTTGTAAACGCCGATAAAACGATTTTGGATGAGCAAAAAAAAGATGAAGAAAAGCTAGAGAATAATCGCAAAGAAGTAGAAAAAGAGTTGGACCGTTTAACAGGAATGGTGCAGGATTTAAAAGATTTAACGGCACGTTTAAATGCCAAACGAACGGAAAAAGACTCGTTGATGAGGCAGTTGGCAAAAGAGCAGAAAGACGTTGAAAACGATAAATTAAGCCTTCAAGAAGAGCAAGAATTGCTGGCATCTCAACAGTCGGCTATTCAACAAGCGATTCAAAGCGAGAAAAACCGAAAAAAAGAGGCCGCACAAGCACCACAGCCAACTGGCAATGAACATTCCGTTCAGTCCGCCAGCCAAGGTCCGATGCCTGAAGTTTCGTCTGGGGCCTTTACTCGGCCGGCAGCCGGGGTGATTTCTTCTGAGTTTGGCGCTAGAGGTTCTGAATTCCATGAAGGAATCGATATCGCGAACAGCGGCTCCAACGTTCCAATAGTGGCTGCCGCATCAGGAGAAGTGATTCGCTCCTATTATTCTACTTCTTATGGAAACTGTATTTTTATTTCACATTCCATTAATGGAAAAGTATTTACGACGGTTTATGCCCATATGTCCGCGCGTCTCGTCCAATCGGGACACGTTTCGAAAGGACAAGTGATCGGTTATATGGGAAGCACGGGACAATCAACCGGCCAGCATCTTCATTTTGAAATTCATGAAGGGCCATGGACTCCGGATAAAAGATATGCTGTTAACCCACGGAAATATATTAATTTTTAGGGTATAGAAGAGCTTGACACATGTCAGGCTCTCTTTTTCATTTTGAAAAAAATCGATGGACAGCTACACGAGCCCGGGCATTTGAGGGGCAATTGGAATATGTTATTCTGTACTCACAAATGGAGGTGTTATGATGGGCGGAGCTTATGCAGGTGGCTTTGCGTTGATTGTTGTGTTGTTTATTTTGTTGATTATTGTTGGTACGGCTTTCGTTGGTTTCGGTTACTAGTAAGGTGCTTATTGCGAAGAAGTATGTTTGACATTTGGAAAAAGTTTCGACAAAATCGGTTATCAAAATTAAATGTGTTCAAACATTGCCTTGCTTTCTTACTATCCCGGCAGTAGCGTTTTAACGCGAAGTCTGGAAAAAGGTTGAACATTGAATTTCATTATACGGGCTGATTTTTAGAGGCATTCTCTCTGAATCAGCCTGTTGTTTGTATGTCGGTCTTATTCATGATCTCATTTTTAAACACGGCTAAGAACTAACCATTCCTCATAGACGCTGATGACTTCTAAAACAGTTTTCATCAACAGTAAGAATACATTTTGCAACACGCTAATTGAACAAATGAAATTAAAGAATTCTAAAAAATAATAATCTTCAAAATTGGGTATTTATGCAACGAAAAAATTCTTTACAATGGAAGTGTGGGCTCTTCCTCTTGATGATGTATAAAATTTTGTGTCAAGCATTTAGTTAGACCAAAAGAAAAAGGTAGGGTATTCTCTGATTTGACCAATCATCTAGAGAAAGGAGTACCCTACCTATGTCTAAGAGTATATCGAATATAGATTGGATGAATCAACTGGAAAACGTTATTCGTGAGTTTGTAAAGGAAAAATTAGAGCTGATCATGAAGGAAGAAATCCAGACTTTCCTCGAAATGGAACAAGAGGGAACGTCGAATAGAAGAAACGGCTATTACCATCGAAACCTAGACACGCAGTATGGTCGTATCGAAGGACTTTCTGTTCCAAGAGACCGAAAGGGGGAATTTCAAACGCAGCTGTTCACCCCTTACCAACGCCATACGGGCTGGCTCGAGGAAGCCATCATCAAGATGTATCAAAGTGGTATGAGTACGCGTGAAATTGGCAAGTTTATTGAACGAATTTTAGGCAAGGCCTATTCTCCTTCAACGATCAGTCGTATGACCGATATCGTGAAAGAAGACATTGAGAAATGGCACAAACGTCCCCTGAACAAACGTTATTCTGTCTTATATTTAGACGGATTGTATGTAAAACTTCGTCGCGATACCGTGGAGAAAGAAGTGATTTATGTGGTGTTGGGGGTCAACGAAGAAGGATATCGCGAAATTCTTGATTTTTTCGTAGGAGGACAGGAGAGTGCCTATGGATGGCAAGAGATTCTTCAACAGCTCTACAAAAGAGGCGTACAGGAAGTGCTTCTGGGCGTATTTGATGGCCTTCCGGGGCTAGAGGAAGCCTTTAAGGCTGTTTATCCGAAAGCCGATGTGCAGCGCTGTGTCGTTCACAAAGTACGTAATACCTTAAATC
This sequence comes from Bacillus smithii, assembly GCF_001050115.1. Classification (NCBI taxonomy): domain Bacteria; kingdom Bacillati; phylum Bacillota; class Bacilli; order Caryophanales; family Bacillaceae; genus Bacillus; species Bacillus smithii. The sequence continues at coordinate 462,381 of NZ_CP012024.1, forward strand.
GTGTTCGGAAAAAAGATCAATTTGAAGTGGCAGAGGATCTCAAACTGATTTATCGCGCACCGAATAAGGAGATTGCGTTACAGATGTTTCAACAGTTTGAGTCGAAATGGTCGAACAAGTATCCGAGAGAAGTTCAATCTTGGGCCAATGAGTTGGATGTCCTCCTTACATTTATGGATTATCCAAGCAGTATTCGAAGTGTGATTTACACGACCAATGCCATTGAACGAACGATCAAAGAGATTCGGAAACGTCTAAAGCCGATGAACAGTTTGAGTAGTTTAGAAGCCGCTGAAAAAGTCGTGTATTTGACCATCCAAGATTTTAATGAGAAATGGGCAGGACGAAAATTACGAGGATTTGCTGAAGCCTATGAAACCCTTCAACAAATGTTTGAAAAACGTTATAACTAACCAAATATTGTAAACGAACAAAATAAAGGGATTCTCCCTTTCCACACAGGAGACTGAATATTCAGTCTCCTGTGTGGAGGAAATCGAACCCCTATCCATTCCAAATCCATTTCAGAGATACCCTATCTATCTTACATAACACAAAATTCTTGACGGTACCTTCCTCTTCCAATCAAGTCGTAAGGATAACCCATCGAACATTTTTTATTTAGTAAATTAGGTTTTCCCTTCCCCATTAAAAAACTTTTCGAACAAATAACCCAAACTGGACTTTTACACCAAGAAACTTGCATATAGGCTCGCTTTTTCCTCAATGGAAGAAATGAGTGGCACAATGCTTGACGATCAATGCATAGCCATTGAACCACTGCAAAGGAGAGGAGAATGATGAATGATAAAACCAATAAAAGATGTAAGGAAGGAGTTCATTTTAAAATTTTTTAAAGAGCAATGGGGGAGCACAGAAATGGTGACATCAAGCGGTACATACGATTGCTTGGAATTGGATGGATTTGTCTCTCTAAACTTAAAAGGAGAAATCAATGGATTCATTACTTTTTACATTTCAAAAGATGAATGCGAAATTATATCGTTGGATAGTATGGAAGAAAATAAAGGCATTGGAACTTCTTTGCTGAATCGTGTTGAATTTTTTGCTAAAGAACAAAATTGTAAGAAAATGAAACTGATTACGACTAATGATAATTTGAGGGCTATCCGATTTTATCAAAAAAGAGGATATCAATGTGTAAAGGTCATCCCGAATGCCGTGAATATCGCGAGAAAGAAAAAGCCTGAAATCCCCCTTATGAATCCCGAGAACCATATACCGATACGGGACGAATTTTTGTTCGTAAAAGAAATACAATAAATCAAAACTTTTGCAGCGCGAATGTGCGACCGTTCTAAGTTCGCAAGGTCGATGGTCCGGCACTGTTCCGTATCGAACATGGACAAGCACAACCATGTGGATCATTGAAAAGGGCATTGACTTTAGTCCATAGATTCACTATAATTTGTTCAAAAGTTTCTTTTTTTCATTTATTCACAACAAACTGTAAATAATGAATATTTCACTCTTATCAAGAGCGGCGGAGGGATTAGGCCCAATGAAGCCCGGCAACCTTCAAGCAGTACTGCTTGAAAAGGTGCTAAGTCCTACAGATCTTGTATACAGATCTGAAAGATAAGAGGAGGAGTCCATCAACGTCCTCTTCTTAAGAAGAGGACGTTTTTCATGTGCGCCCGGCATGTACATGAACTATAGGGTGTAAGTCCCGAACCCCGAAGACAGAAGTAGAGGTTAGCCAAGAGCAAGGGTGTCCGTGGTGACGCGGAATCTGAAGGAAGCTGGAGGCAAAACACCGGTCCGAGGAACACGAACCTCATATAAGGCTAGGTATGATTGAGTGAGTTTGCATAACAAAACAAAGCTCTTTCTGTCGAAGGTCATATCGAGTAAATGAGGCGGATAGATGGTGTGAAAGTGCATGTACTTACCCGGGGAGGTCTGGCGGATATGTGAAGTACTCTTCATAACCTACTTAGTGATAAGTAGCTGAACCGTCAGAAGTCAGCAGAGGTCATAGTATTAGTTGGTCTAGAACAACTAAGAAGGACCGAACAATTAAGAGAGAATAGCCCTTGGTATTCAGTGAGTCATGATGAACACAGAAAACGTAGTACCTCACTTGAGGGAGGAAGCGGTGAATCCCGTGGGAGACCTCTTGGAGGGTGGAGTGACCACTGGCATAAAGAGAACAGCTATTCACGGAAGTTATAAAGACTTGCGTCAATTATCTTAATTGAACCGCCGTATACGGAACCGTACGTACGGTGGTGTGAGAGGACGGGAGTTAATCGCTCCCTCCTACTCGATTTAGAGCCGTTTTGTTTGTATCGAGGAGTGTCAACAAGGGGTTGCAATAAAAAGCATTCTAGATTGATGTGAAGGAGGAGCAAACATGACAGAGAAAATTAAAGCAGCCATTTTGGGTTTTGGTACAGTGGGACAAGGAGTTTATCAATCGATTCAATCCCATCAAAGTCGGCTGAAACAGCTGCTTGGGAAAGAAGTGGAAGTTGCGGGAATCTTGATTCAACATCCGGAAAAAGAACGGGATGTAGATGAGTCTGTGATCGTTACGACCCAATTTGAAGACATTTTGGCGATTCCGGGCTTGCAAGTGATATTTGAAGCTATAGTGGGAGAAGAGCCGGGCCATACTTATTTATCAATGGCAATAGAAAAAGGTATCCACGTCATCACTGCCAATAAAGTCATGTTTGCCCGCCACGGTCAGGAACTGTTAAAGAAAGCAAAAGAAAACGGCGTTCAAATAGGTTTTGAAGCGACGACTGCCGGTGGAACCCCGATTCTTCAAACGCTTGCGCTGTTAAGAGTCAATGAAGTGGAAGAAATACAAGGAATATTAAATGGAACTTCCAATTTTATTTTATTTTATTTTATCGGAAATGAGAGAAAAGAAAATCAGTTTTCATGAAGCGTTAAAAGACGCTCAAGCAAGAGGTTATGCCGAGGCTGATCCGGCCAATGATATCGAAGGGACCGATGCTTTTTATAAGCTCTTGATATTAAGCAACGTTGGCTGGGGAATCCAGCCTGACTGGGAAACGATTGAAAAGCAAGGAATTACTCATATCACAAGCGAAGTAATAGAAATTGCCGATCAATTGCGATGTCGCGTAAAGCATGTAGCGGATATAAAAAAAGAAGGAAGCCATTTGAAAGGTTTTGTCAAGCCTGTCTTTGTACCGTCGACGCATCCATTTTACGGTGTAGAAGGAGTGGAGAATGCTGTTTCCTTCCAAGGAAGCTTAATTGGCAGAGTGACCATTCAAGGCCCCGGTGCCGGAAAGTATCCAACTGCAAGCGCCATGGTAGAAGATTTAATTCATGTTCTCAAACAAACTTCAGTAGGGAAAAAACCTTGTTTTTCCCATACCTCTTCCAATACTGCTGAAACGGAATGGGTTGTATTGACGGAACAACCTCTATCTGAGCCAAATGTCGAAATAAAACATACAGGCAAGACCGCTTCAGTCTATTATTATGATATCGCCGCCACAAGGGAAACGATAGAGCAATGGCATCAAAAGGAAACAATCCTGCAAAGCTTTGAAGTGTTAAATGAACTGGCGCTTGAACCAAGGAATGCCAGCTTAGGGGCTGTTATATCCGGAGTTTCCATATAAAAATGTTTTCTGGCAGCCGAACCTTTCTCTTCATAACTTGTCCTTTCCGTGAATATAGATAATGACACGAACGTCAGGCTAGCTCGAACCTCAAAAAGAGGAGAAGGCTTTTGGACAGGAGGATGTATGAGTGATGAAGAGAAAATGGGCTGCTCTTCTTGTGTCGTGCTCTTTTTTAACGGGTGCAGGGAGCACTTATGCAGGATTGAAAATTTGGGATCAGAGGGCGCCGCAAGAAAGCCGGGAGCCTGGCCAAACAGGCGAGGCGTCTTACAAACTTCCGGATGAACTCCATAAAGTGGAAGTGGCGTATGAATTGATTTCAAAAAAATACGTGAAGAAGGTGAACAGCGGTCAGCTGGTGGAAGGGGCCATTTCTGGAATGCTGGCTGCTTTGAAAGACCCTTATTCCGTTTACATGGATGCTGAAACCGCTCACCAGTTTAATGATTCTTTGGACTCTGCTTTTGAAGGGATCGGGGCTGAGATCACCGTTAGAAACGGAAAAGTATTCATCGTTTCGCCCTTGAAAGATTCACCGGCGGAAAAGGCAGGTTTAAAGCCGAACGATCAGATTATTAAAGTCAATGGCAAAAACGTAGAGGGGTTGGATTTATATAAGGCGACTGAAAAAATCCGCGGAAAAAAGGGAACATCCGTCACGTTGGAAGTGAGAAGAGATGGGGCGGCAAAACCGTTGACATTTAAAGTGAAAAGGGGCGAAATACCGATTCAAACGGTGAATGGAAAAATCAAGAAAGAACATGGAAAACGAATAGGATATATCGAAATTACCTCTTTTTCGGAAGAAACGGGAAAAGACTTTAAAAAGAAATTAAAGCAGTTAGAGAAAGAACACATCAAAGGACTTGTACTCGATGTTCGAGGCAATCCAGGAGGATTATTGACAAGCGTTGAAGAAATTTTAAAAGAACTCGTTACAGATCATAAGCCGTACTTGCAAATCGAAGAACGATCCGGAAAGAAAGTGGAATATTATTCAACGACCAAAAAAGCTAAACCTTATCCGATTGTGGTCCTTACAGATGGCGGAAGCGCTTCTGCATCTGAGATCTTAGCCGCAGCACTGAAGGAGGCAGAAGGATATACTTTAATCGGACAAAAGACATTTGGCAAAGGAACGGTTCAGCAAGCGGTTCCCCTCAGTGACGGCAGCAATATTAAATTAACGACTTATAAATGGCTGACGCCAAACGGCAATTGGATTCATCATAAAGGGATTGAACCGAACATTGTGGTGAAGCAGCCTGACTATTTCTATGTTCATCCTCTTCAAATAGAAAAACCGCTAAAGAAAGATATGAATACCGATCAAGTCAAAAACGCCCAAGAAATGCTGGATGGACTGGGATACGCTCCCGGACGGACCGATGGCTATTTTAGCGCTCAAACGGAAAAAGCGGTTCGCGCCTTTCAAATGGAAAATCAAATAAAAGTGAACGGACAAATTGATAAGCAGACAGCGCAAATGCTGGAGACTAAAATCATGGAAGCGATGAAAAAAGATAAAAATGATTTGCAGCTGAATGTGGCGCTAAAGGTTGTCAGCGATGATGAAAAAATTGGCAAAACTAAATGACATTTAAGGCTTTGTCTATTGATATCTGGTTTATGTAATATAGAAATAGTTTTGGCCGTAAACGGTTGTCCTTTGGCCGCTATTGTCCAGGACGTGTGACGGGAGAACTTCATGAAAAGAATTTGCGGCGAAAGAGAAGTCCGCTATGATTTCATTATGATCTTTGTGTAATTTTATATGTGTTTTCATCATTCATTTGATACAATGAGATTACAGTCAAAACGGTGAGACGGAAGAAAGGATGGTGGTTTCCTATTGATACAAGATATTCTGCTTGAATTGGCAAAAGGCTTTGGAAAACTCTTTCTCCATCCGCTTTTTTATTTTTCTTTCATCTTCTCTGTCTGTATTGGATTATGGCGGGTAAAAAGAGAACGGAAAGATTTTGATATCAGTGTATACGATATATACCACGAATTGCGCATGTTGCTTCCGGCCGGATTGGTCGCCGGGTTCATTATTTCCGCCTGTACGCTGGCTCTTGGTGTTGAAGTGTCTTGGTTTTCATGCGCACTGTTAGCCACGACCACTCTGCTGCTTAGCTTTTTCAGGGCCCGGTTTTTATCACCGGCATGGATTTTTGGCGGTGCGGCCATTCTGTATTATGTGGCGAAAGCAGCTGGCATGGGTTTGCCTAATGCTGATTCCACCGTTTCAGAACCGCTCGTATTTGTATCGCTCTCTGTTCTTGCGGGGCTTCTTCTTATAGGGGAAGGGGCTCTCATTTATCGAAATGCTTGGCGGGACACTTCGCCAAGACTTGTCCAAAGTCCGCGGGGATTGACGGTGGGCGCTCACTATTCTCAACGTACGTGGCTCATTCCTGTGTTTTTATTGCTACCTGCTGATCATATTCGTTCTTCTTTAGATTGGTGGCCGTTCTTTTCCATTGGAGCACAATCATTCACGTTGTTTTTCTTTCCTTTTTTAATAGGGTTTGAACGGACGATGACGGCTTCTATTCCGGAGAGGGCGTTGAAGGAAACGGGCAGAAAGGTGATTTGGCTCGGTGTGCTCACCTTATTGCTTGCCTTCGTGTCTCATTGGGTCCCGGTCATAAGCTATGCAGCCTTGATCTTTGCTTTTGCCGGTCGGTTGGCGATTTCCTATTTTGACCACAATCGGCAAAAAAGCCAGCCCCATTTTTTTACTCCCAGTACGAAAGGTGTTTTGATTTTGGGGGTTCTCCCCTTTACACCCGCTCATAAAATGGGACTGAAAAGCGGGGAAATTATCCGTAAAACGAACGGAGTGGAAGTCAACAGCGAGAAAGAATTTTATGAAGCGCTTCAACGCAACCGTGCATTTTGCAAATTGGAAGTGTATGATGTGAACGGCCAAGTTCGCTTTGCCCAAAGTTCTTTATATGAAGGCGAACACCATGAACTTGGGTTAATTTTCATTGATGAAGAAAGACATATAAACGGGTCAGCTGTATCATAGCAGTTGTTTCCCGCGATAAAGAGAGGCCACCCTTTTAGCGAAATGTTCTTCGTAACATGAAAAGGGCGGTCTTTTTTCATCCATAAGATTGGCGAATGGCGCCCACCGTAACCGAGATGAGACGGGCATTGGTCCGGTAACGATCTCCATAATGATTCGATGGTTCATCCATTTTAGTGGAAACTTTCAACAAAAATTGATACAATCATTCGCAATATACTTTTTAAGGAGGATGGACGATGGGAGTACACAACTACTTTAAAAGTTTATCAGACTTAGAAAATCTGTTTCGTTGTCCGGGAAAATTTAAATATCAAGAGCACTCGGTTGCAGCCCATTCTTTTAAAGTGACGAAAATTGCCCAATTTTTAGGGACGGTAGAAGAAGCGCATGGCGAAAAAGTAGATTGGAAAGCGTTGTATGAAAAAGCGCTCAACCATGATTATGCGGAATTGTTTACCGGCGATATAAAAACGCCTGTGAAATACGCTTCGAATGAATTGAAAGAGCTATTTTCACAGGTGGAAGCGCAAATGACGAAGAAATTTGTGGAAAAAGAATTTCCTGAAGAATTTCAATCGATCTATATGGAACGGTTTCAAGAAGGGAAAGATGATACATTAGAGGGGAGAATTTTATCAGTGGCGGATAAAATTGATTTGCTCTATGAATCTTTCGGGGAAATCCAAAAAGGAAATCCGGAACCGCTATTCCGCGAAATTTATCAGGAAGCTTTGTCCACTATTATGGAGTTTAAAGATATGAATTGCGTTCAATACTTTTTGAAGGAAATCGTGCCTGATTTATTATCGGAGACATACATTCCGCAAAGTGAACTGGAACAAATGACAGAAGATATTATTTTCAAAAAACAAAATCCGTCTGAATAAACAGAAAGCAGTAATTTTTTGTAAATGACTTTTCAGTTTATTCTGTATGTTATATGATGTATAGCAGAATGGTGCCAAAGGGGTGTGGATATGGAAGGGAAAATATTGTTGGCAATGTTTGTTCCCGGATTACTGGTGCTGCTGTTTGCACGTATCACGTATAATGAAGTCATTGGACTGGTTTTAACTGTCGCCTTAATCGCTGCTTCCGCTTACAAAGGATATACTCATACGTGGCCTTTGGTGATCATTGATGCCGCTTCTTTAACGGCTGGATTTTGGTTATCGAACTATTGGAAAAGAAGTCAAAAGAAAAGCGCTTAGGAACTGTTGCTGATGATTCCTGGCGCTATTTTTTTGCTGCTGAGGTTGCATGAATAGGCAGATTTTGAGCTTTAAACGAGACGCTACGGCCTTTTGATCCCGCGTGATCAGACAGCGGACTCCCACTGATAGAAGTTCACCAATGAAAGACAGTGTAATAACCTCTGATTGAAAACATTTCCATTGTTTTTTTGAATATGTTTATCGCATAAAAAAGCAGCTTATTTTTTGGGGCTGCTTTTTTGATTGTTTTTGTTCTTGCTCTTGCTCTTTTTTTTATATAGTCTTATGACTTGCTTGATGATGTACACAATAAAAAAGAGAGCAAGCGTTATAATTTCTTCTTTTTCCATTTTTCGAAAGGGGTCGAGCGTTTTTAAAAACGCATTTTGATATCGGTACCCTAACAGTAAATCGAGTGAAAAAATTAAAGCGAAAAGAACCGCGATGATTAAAAGAACGGTAAAAATGACCTTCATGATGACATCCTCACAACATATGTTTTCTTTATTTTTCTCTATTTTGTCCCAGATCATGTAAGAAAAAAAGTTCGTATAATCTCCACGGTATATGCGGGAAACTACAGATACATCCATTTTTTGAAAACGAGGGATTATGATGGGATTGTTTAAGAAAATGTTCTTTCATAAAGGCAAAAAGAACAAACAGAAAAAACAGGTGAGCAAAAAACAAGAGCAATTAGGACAATCCAAAAATGTGCCAAAAGGAGATATAGAGAAATCGCTTGCGACCAATATAGATGTCATCAAAGAAACAACGGGCAACAGCAGCGATATCATTGTTCGTGTCATCAAAATGGGTCAGGAAGCGGATGTCACAGCTGCCATTATTTATACGGAAGGGCTTGTAGACGATCTGACCGTAAAAGACTTTTTGATAGAATCGGCCATGAAAGATACGAACGAACAAAATTTGGAAAACCCGAAGTTAGCGCTTCAGGTATTGAAAGAAAAAATTTTACCGATCGGAGAAGTGAAGGAATTAGATTGTTGGGAAGATTTGTTTACCAATTTAATGACGGGACAAACGATCATCCTGGTAGATGGCGTTTCTAAAGCGTTAACGGCTAATACAAGAGGAGGGGAAAAGCGGCAAATATCGGAGCCGGTTACGGAAATTTCCATTCGCGGGCCGAAGGACAGTTTTACGGAAACGATCCGAACAAACAGTGCCTTAATCAGAAAAAGAATTAAAAATCCGAATCTATGGCTGGAATCCATGAAAATTGGCAAAGTGACGCAGACAGATGTGGCGATTATGTATATTAAAGGAATTGTCAATGAAAAAGTGGTAGAGGAAGTCAGGATAAGGTTAAAGCGGATCAATATCGATAGTATTCTGGAGACTGGCTACATAGAACAGCTGATTGAGGACAAAACGTTTACTACTTTTCCAACGTTGTTTCATACCGAAAGACCGGATGTGGCGGCGGCTAATTTATTGGAAGGAAGAGTAGCGATATTGGTGGATGGCACACCATATGTCCTCTTGGCGCCGGCCGTTTTTATCCAGTTTTTTCAGGCGGTGGATGATTATTATGGCAGGTTTGATCTTAGTTCTGCCCTCCGTTTTTTACGAGTGCTGATTTTTTTTATTTCTCTCGTAGGTCCGGCTATCTATATTGCAGCGACTACTTTTCATCAGGAAATGATACCGACCCCTCTTGTGATTGCGCTGGCAGCACAGCGTGAATCGGTTCCTTTTCCGGCGTTTGTGGAAGCAATGATTATGGAAGTAACGTTTGAAATTTTGCGTGAGGCCGGGGTAAGGCTTCCGCGGGCAATCGGACAAACGGTATCGATTGTGGGGGCGATTGTCCTTGGCCAGTCAGCGGTTCAAGCAGGATTTGTATCGCCGGCTATGCTCATTGTCGTTTCGATTACAGCGATTGCCAATTTTGCGACCCCTGCTTATTCTATTGCGATATCGGCGCGATTGATTCGTTTTATTATTGCGGTGATGGCGGCGACATTCGGGTTTTACGGCTGCTTAATGGGCATATTGGTGATGGTGATTCATCTATGCAGCCTTCGCTCATTTGGGGTGCCGTATATGACTCCGCTTGCTCCTTTTATTCCGGCTAATTTTGGCGACACAGTAGTTCGCAAGCCAATCTGGGAATATAAAGAGAGACCTCGTATCATTAGCCAATCGAATATTACAAGAGCGGGTGAACATCAACGGCCACAGCCGCCGGATCATTCCTATTCTCAGAAAGAGAATGAAAAAGGTGAAAAAAATGATTCGTAAGCGGTCCTTATTGTTCATGATAGTATGTGTGCAACTTCTCCTTTCGGGGTGTTGGAGCAAGCGTGAACTGACCGATCTGGCGTTGGTGTTGGCACTCGGCATCGATATGACGAAGGATGGAAAATATGAGGTCAGCATGCAAATTGTCAATCCCGGAAATGTGGCCGGGGCTGTCCAGCAAGGTGGCGGAGGAGGACAAGGACTGCCGATAGTCGTGTATCATCAAAAAGGTGATAACATCGTTGAAGCTGCCAGAAAAGCTTCTACAATGATTTCAAGGCGTTTGTACTTTTCTCATACGAATATGCTCGTAATAGGAGAAAAAGTGGCTAAAAAAAATATACCTGTTATACTGGAAGCCATCGAAAGAGACCAACAATTTCGAAGCACAACTACGATGGTGGTTGCAAAAGGAACAAAGGCGCAGACCATTTTAGAAACTTTGACGCCAATTGATAAAATTCCCGCTGATCAAATTCGCAAAACGCTGACGACTTCCGAGTCAATATGGAGTGAAACTTTCCCAACCAAAATTGCTGATGTCATTCAACAATTGATTTCCCCGGGAAAACAACCGGTCATTCCGGGGATCAGGCTGATCCATAACAGTGAACAAAGGGGGACGATGGAAAACCTGCAAAGAACAAATCCGGTAAGTAATATCGAAATAAGCGGATTCGCCATGATTAAAGATGGAAAACTAAAAAAATGGGTGTACGGCAAAACAGCGCGAGGAGTAACCTGGTCGCTGGGAAAGATGAGGTCCACGAGTGTAAGCGTCGATTGGGGTGGAAGAAAAAAGGCCCTTTCCTATGAAGTGGTTCGGGACAAAACAAAGCTGACAGCCAAAGTGAAAAACGGAAAACCGGAAGGGTCCGTCTTGGTGAAAGTGGAAGGCGATATTGGAGAAATGCTCGTCCCGGTTGATATCACGAACTTACGAGTCATACAAAAAATTGAAAGACAAACCAATAGAGAAATTGAAAGAGAAATTGAGCGAGCGATCAAAATCGCTCAACGGAACCACACGGATATTTTTGGCTTTGGCGATGCGATCCATAGGCACGATCCGAAGTTTTGGAAAAGGGTACACACGAAGTGGAGCGATGATTATTTCCCAACTATGAACATAAAGGTTGAAGTGAGGACGCACATACGGCGTTCAGAATTGCGGACAAAATCATTCCTGTCCACTATTAAGGAAGAAAAAAGGCGGTGATCCATGAATGGAGAAGGCAAAAATAGACGGCCTCCAGTTATTCATTCTCATTTTTTTATTTGAAATGGGAAGTGCCATTGTCCTCACTTTAGGAGTCCAGGCTAAGCAAGATGCTTGGATGACGATATTAGGTGGGTTGTTGGGAGGATTGCTTTTATTTCTTGTCTACCATCGCCTTTATCTGTATTTTCCCGACAAGTCTCTGGCCACTTATGCACAAGACCTTTTAGGGACGTTTGTAGGAAAAGTGATCGGCTTTGTCTATTGCATTTATTTTCTTTATTTAGCAGCAAGAGTGCTGCGCGATTTCGGGGAATTAGTGGCAACATTTGCCTATCCCGAGACACCTGTGTTGATTATTAATGCCATTATGATGGCGACCATTTTATATGGCCTGAACAAAGGAATAGAAGTGATTGCGAGAACGAGCGAATTATCCTTTGTGGCTCTTTATTTGCTGGCGATTTCGGGCTTTGTATTGGTGGTCATTTCCGGTTTAATCAAACTGGAGAATTTACAGCCGATGCTGGAAAACGGGATTCGGCCTGTGTTGAAAACAATCGTTACGCAAACAATGTATGTACCGTTTGGTGAAATCGTTGTTTTCACCATGTTGCTGCCGTATTTAAACAAGCCCGAAAAAGGAAAAATCATTGGATTAACGGCGATTACGCTCAGTGGAATTAATTTAACCATCGTAAGTGTCGTCAACATCGCCGTGCTGGGGGTGGATGGTTTTTCAAGGGCGACTTTTCCTCTGTTAGCAACCATCCAGCAAATCGAAGTGGCTGATTTTTTGGAACGACTGGATATCTTTTTTTTGATCGCATTAGTGATTGTCGGTTTTATTAAAGTTAGTCTGTGTCTCTATGCCGCCTCCATCGGGATTGCGGAAATTTTTCGGATCTCTGATTATAAAAAGCTATTGTATTTGCTGGTTCCGATCTTGATCATTGCATCGCTATCCATTGCCGATAATTTTTTTGAGCACATGAAAGAGGGGCTGGATTTAGTTCCCCTCGTTTTACACTTGCCGCTTCAAGTCGTCATTCCTATTTTTTTACTCATCATTGCCTTTTTTAAAAATAGAAAAAAACAAAAAAATAAGCAAGCAACAGAACAAACGGGAAAGGATTCAGCGGAATCGTGAAGATTGGCTTCTTTGCGCTGAGTATTGAATTTCTTTATGGAAAAGAAAATTTTATGCTTAAAAGAGTGATCAATGCCATTGATTGCTTTTATTTTTTATCCATTTCTTTGAATCGAAACGAAAATTTGTTCGCATATAATTGGTGAAGGGGAAGGGAATTGTGGTAGAATGAGTTATAACCAGATAAAGGATTGTCTATCACCGTTCACCTTATGTGATCGTTTATATACACGAAACAGCCATTAAGGAAGAAATTCTTCTTTTCGGCTGATAAATGCTGTCAATATAGGGGGGATCTTGCGAGTGGAAAATCGCTTCGAACTTGTTTCGAAATATCGTCCGCAAGGCGATCAGCCGAAAGCCATTCAACAGCTGGTAAAAGGAATACGGGAAGGAAAGAAGCATCAAACGCTTCTTGGTGCAACAGGAACAGGCAAAACGTTCACGATTTCGAATGTAATTAAAGAAGTGAATAAACCGACATTGGTCATCGCTCATAATAAAACGTTAGCCGGACAATTATACAGTGAGTTTAAAGAATTTTTCCCGAATAATGCAGTGGAATATTTCGTTAGTTATTACGACTATTATCAACCGGAAGCGTATGTACCGCAGACGGATACGTATATAGAAAAAGATTCCAGCATCAATGATGAAATTGACAAATTGCGGCACTCTGCTACTTCCGCTCTGTTTGAACGGCGAGATGTCATTATCATTGCCAGCGTCTCCTGCATCTACGGTTTAGGTTCGCCGGAAGAATACCGGGATTTAGTCGTGTCTTTGCGTGTCGGTATGGAGATGGAGCGGGACCACCTTCTCCGTCGACTTGTGGATATCCAATACGAGCGCAATGACATTAACTTTCAGCGTGGGACCTTTCGTGTACGCGGCGATGTAGTCGAAATATTCCCCGCTTCCCGGGATGAGCACTGTATCCGAGTTGAGTTTTTTGGAGATGAAATCGACCGCATCCGCGAAGTCAATGCACTGACAGGAGAAATTCTTGGTGAACGGGAACATGTGGCTATCTTCCCTGCTTCTCACTTCGTCACGAGAGAAGAAAAAATGAAGATGGCCATTCGCAATATTGAAATCGAACTGGAAGAACGTTTAAACGAGCTGAGAGACCAAGGAAAATTGCTGGAAGCGCAAAGACTGGAGCAGCGAACTCGATATGATTTGGAAATGATGAGAGAGATGGGGTTTTGCTCCGGAATCGAAAACTATTCCCGCCATTTGGCGTTAAGACCGCCGGGCTCCACTCCTTATACGCTTCTTGATTATTTTCCGGATGATTTTTTAATCGTGGTCGATGAATCGCATGTGACATTACCGCAAATTCGTGGAATGTTCAACGGGGATAGAGCAAGAAAGCAAGTCCTGGTGGATCACGGTTTCCGGCTGCCGTCTGCTTTGGACAACCGTCCTTTAACGTTTGAAGAGTTTGAGAAGCATATTAACCAAATTGTGTACGTATCAGCCACTCCGGGTCCTTACGAGATGGAACATTGCCCGGAAATGGTGGAACAAATCATCCGGCCGACCGGTTTGCTGGATCCGACCATCGATGTCCGCCCGATCGAAGGGCAAATTGATGATTTGCTTGCCGAAATTCAAGAAAGAACGAAAAGAAATGAACGAGTGCTTGTGACCACTTTAACAAAGAAAATGGCAGAAGACTTGACGGATTATTTGAAAGAAGTCGGCATAAAAGTGCAATACTTGCATTCGGAAGTAAAGACGTTGGAACGGATTGAAATCGTCCGCGATTTACGACTCGGAAAATTTGATGTACTGGTCGGGATCAATTTATTAAGAGAAGGATTGGACATTCCGGAAGTTTCTCTTGTGGCGATTTTGGATGCCGACAAGGAAGGATTTTTGCGGTCGGAACGCTCTTTAATTCAAACGATTGGCCGCGCCGCTCGAAATGCAAACGGCCACGTCATCATGTATGCCGACCATATTACCGATTCGATGGAAAAAGCCATTTCGGAAACAAAACGACGCCGTGCCATTCAGGAAGCGTACAATAAAGAGCATGGAATTATTCCCAAAACGATTCAAAAAGGCATTCGCGATGTCATTCGGGCTACTTATGCTGCGGAAGAAAAAGAAACGTACGAAAAATCTCCTAAGAAAAAATTATCTGCGGAAGAAAAGAATCGTTTGATTGCCAGTCTCGAAACAGAAATGAAAGAGGCAGCCAAAGCACTAGATTTCGAACGGGCTGCCCAGCTGCGTGATGCGATTTTAGAGTTAAAAGCGGAAGGATGACCATCATGGGAAAAGATCAAATCATTGTTAAAGGAGCACGAGCCCATAATCTGAAAAATATTGACGTTACCATTCCAAGGGATCAATTGGTTGTTTTAACCGGGCTATCGGGTTCTGGAAAATCTTCTTTGGCGTTCGATACGATCTATGCGGAAGGCCAAAGAAGGTATGTTGAATCTTTGTCTGCTTATGCACGCCAGTTTCTCGGACAAATGGACAAGCCGGATGTAGACGCCATCGAGGGGCTGTCGCCGGCCATTTCCATTGATCAAAAAACGACCAGTCGAAATCCCCGCTCTACTGTGGGAACCGTAACCGAAATATACGACTATTTGCGTCTGTTATTTGCCCGTATCGGCCATCCGATTTGCCCTAACCATGGCATCGAAATTACTTCTCAAACGATTGAACAAATGGTGGACCGCATTATGGAATATCCTGAACGGACGAGACTGCAAATCCTTGCTCCAGTGGTATCCGGGAAAAAAGGAACGCATGCCAAAACGCTGGAGAATATGAAGAAACAAGGGTATGTACGTCTTCGCGTCGATGGGGAAATGCGGGATGTGGAGGAAGACATTCAATTAGATAAGAATAAAAAGCATTCGATTGAAGTGGTGGTAGATCGCATTGTCGTGAAAGACGGAATTCACTCCCGTTTGGCCGATTCTTTAGAAGCCGCGCTGAAACTAGGGGAAGGAAAAGTCATTATCGACGTCATCGGACAAGAAGAACTGTTATTCAGTGAACATCATGCATGTCCGTATTGCGGTTTTTCGATCGGCGAATTGGAGCCGCGCATGTTTTCGTTTAACAGTCCATACGGTGCCTGTCCGACTTGCGACGGATTGGGGTCCAGATTAAAAGTGGACGTTGATCTTGTCATTCCGGATTGGAATTTGAGTTTGCGCGAGAACGCGATTGCACCTTGGGAACCTACCAGCTCTCAATATTACCCGCAGCTTTTAAAGGCGGTGTGCGATCATTACGGCATTGATATGGATATACCCGTCAAGGATATACCGAAACCGCTTTTAGACAAAATTTTATATGGATCAGATGGTGAGAGCATTTATTTTCGCTACGTGACCGATTTCGGCCAAGTCAAGGAGAATTATATCGAGTTTGAAGGCGTGATCCCGAACGTTGAGCGCCGTTATCGAGAGACGACATCTGATTATATACGCGAGCAAATGGAAAAATACATGGCTCATCAAAAATGCCCGACTTGCAAAGGGCATCGTTTAAGGAAAGAGGCCTTGGCTGTCAAAATCGGCGGTCTTCATATCGGAGAAGTCACTCAATTTTCCATTAAGGAAGCGAAAAAGTTTTTTGAAAATCTCACATTGACGGAAAAGGAAAAGAAAATTGCCCATTTGATTTTGCGTGAGATCAGCCAGCGACTTGGTTTTCTGGATAATGTTGGCCTCGATTATTTGACGTTAAGCCGTGCGGCCGGAACGCTTTCAGGCGGTGAGGCGCAGCGTATTCGTTTAGCCACTCAGATCGGTTCTCGACTGACGGGAGTTTTATATATATTGGATGAACCATCTATTGGTCTGCATCAGCGTGACAATGATCGATTAATCGAAACGCTGAAAGAAATGCGGGACATAGGCAACACATTAATCGTTGTAGAACATGACGAAGATACGATGTTAGCCGCCGATTATTTAATCGATGTTGGGCCGGGAGCAGGCGTCCATGGAGGAGAGATCGTATCAGCGGGCACGCCTGAGGAAGTGATGAAAGATCCTAACTCGCTTACGGGCCAATATTTATCCGGGAAAAAGTTTATTCCGCTGCCGCAGGAACGGCGAAAACCGGATGGCCGTTTTATTGAAATAATAGGAGCAAAAGAAAACAATTTAAAAAATGTGAAAGTGAAGTTTCCGTTAGGCGTATTTATCGCTGTCACCGGCGTGTCGGGATCCGGAAAAAGCACCCTTGTCAATGAGATTCTTTACAAGGCGCTTGCTCATAAGCTGTACCAAGCAAAACAAAAGCCGGGTCAGCATAAAGAAGTGAAAGGCATTGAACATTTGGATAAAGTGATCGAAATTGACCAATCCCCTATTGGACGCACTCCGCGATCCAATCCGGCCACCTATACAGGCGTTTTTGATGATATACGCGATGTGTTTGCCCGAACAACGGAAGCGAAGATGCGCGGATATAAGAAAGGACGTTTCAGCTTTAATGTGAAAGGCGGACGCTGTGAAGCTTGCCGCGGGGATGGCATTATCAAAATCGAAATGCATTTCCTTCCGGATGTCTATGTTCCTTGCGAAGTTTGCCATGGAAAGAGATACAACAGGGAAACGCTCGAAGTGAAATACAAAGGAAAAAACATTGCAGATGTATTGGATATGACGGTGGAAGATGCGCTTGAATTCTTTGAAAACATTCCGAAAATCAAGCGTAAACTGCAGACGATTGCTGATGTCGGCCTCGGCTATATCAAACTGGGGCAGCCAGCTACCACATTGTCGGGAGGGGAAGCACAGCGTGTCAAGCTGGCCTCCGAATTGCATCGCCGTTCTACCGGAAGAACGTTTTATATTTTGGACGAGCCGACGACAGGATTGCATGTGGATGATATTGCTCGGCTTCTAAAGGTCCTTAAACGGCTGGTGGAAAACGGTGATACGGTGCTTGTAATTGAACATAACCTGGATGTAATCAAAACAGCCGATTATATTATTGACTTAGGACCTGAAGGCGGCGATAAAGGCGGTACGATCGTGGCTACCGGAACGCCTGAAGAAGTGGCTGAGGTGGAACAATCGTATACTGGAAAATATTTAAAGAAAATTTTAAAACGCGACCAGGAGCGTATGAAACAAAAAATAGCTGAACACGAACATGCGACTTCTTAATAATTGCAGCGGAAGGGTGCTCCCTTCCGCTGTTTTGATACTGGTATAGATAACTAGACGAATAAAAGGTAATATAAAGATGTAAACGCTTCAATTTCCTTTTATTGTTAGAAAAGGGGGAGTTAGATGCGAGTCGTAAAAGTAGCCAACTATGAGGAAATGAGCCAAAAAGCCGCGGAATGTATCATTCGCCAAGTGAAAGAAAAACCTGATTCGGTTCTCGGGCTGGCCACGGGTGGAACCGTGATCGGAACGTATCAATTATTGGCAAAAGACCATCAGAAGAACGGAACGAGTTACCGACAGATTTTAACGGTTAATTTGGATGAATATATTGGAATAAGCCCTGAACACGAGCAAAGCTACCATTTTTATATGAAAAAAAGGCTGTTTGATCATGTCCAAATTCCGCCTGAAAACACCTATTTGCCTGATGGACAAGCGGAAGATCTTGAAGAAGAATGCAAAAGGTATGACGAGCGGATCGAAAGTCTTGGCGGCATTGATCTGCAGCTTCTTGGCATCGGTGTGAATGGCCATATCGGTTTTAACGAACCGGGTACGCCTTTTGATTCCAAAACCCATATTGTTGAACTGTCGGAATCGACCCGAAAGGCTAATGCGAGATTTTTCAACACCCTTGAGGAAGTTCCGAAGAAAGCTATTACGATGGGAATAGAAACGATCATGAAGAGTAAGAAGATTTTACTGTTAGCTTCCGGATTGAAAAAAGCGCCTATTATTCGCAAACTTTTTCAGGAGGGAATAACGGAAGAGATTCCTGCTTCTGTTTTAAAAAAACATGAGAATGTGGTGCTGATTGCGGATGAAGAAGCGCTTTCTCTTGTTGATCCTGTATGGGTGGAGACGGAGGTGGAATTTTGAACATTGATAAAAACTCTCCGCTTCCGATCTATTATCAATTAGAAAAAGCCATTAAAGAATGGATTGAACAAAAAGAACTGGTTCCGGGCGACGTCATTCCGTCGGAAAGGGAGTTTGCGGAAATGTATTCCATTAGCCGAATGACGGTGAGACAAGCGATCAATCATTTGGTGAATGAAGGATATTTAATACGCAAGAGGGGAAAAGGCACGTTTGTGGCAGAAAAAGAAAAGGCAAAAAAGATGAGGAGCTTGATAAGTTTTTCGGAAGATATGAAACAAAGAGGATTGCAGCCGAGAGCAAAAGTGTTAGAATTTAAAGTGTTGCCTGCGGAGCCCCTTTCTGCGAAAAAACTTCATATTAAGGAATATGCCCCGATTTATAAGGTCATAACGGTTCGATCAGCGGATCAGGAGCCAATGGCGTTTGAAACATCCTATATGCCGGTTTCTTTAATGCCGACATTAACGAAGGAAGCAGTCGAAAAATCTTTATATGATTATATGGAAAAAACGTTAATGTTGAGAATAGACAGAGCATCGCAAACGTTAGAGGTGGCTGCAGCGAAAAAAACGGTTGCGGAAATGTTGAAAATAGAAGAAAATGATCCTGTTTTATTAGTCAAAAGGGTCAGCTATTTAGAAGATGGACGTCCCTTTGAGTTTGTGAATTCTGTTTACCGCGGTGATCGTTATCAATTTTGTACAGAGATGATCAGGGTATAGAGAGGATTGAGGAGGATTTTTTATGCTCAGTTTTTTGCAAAAAATCGGTAAATCATTGATGCTTCCTATAGCAGTGCTTCCGGCGGCCGGTTTATTATTGCGTCTTGGTCAACCGGATTTGTTGAATATTCCTTTTATTGCCGAGGCTGGTAATGCATTTTTCGGAAGCATGGCCATTGACCCCGCTCATGATCCGGGAGCGACTTTTAGCAATTTGGCTTTGCTTTTTGCCATTGGGGTTGCCATCGGCTTTGCGCAAGACAGCAACGGAGCTGCAGCCTTGGCTGGCGCCATAGGCTATATGGTGCTGGTGTTTACTACCCATGCCATTAATAACACGATCAATATGGGAGTATTGGGTGGAATTATCGCCGGTATTTCTGCCGGAATGCTCTACAATAAGTACCATGATATAAAATTGCCGACTTGGTTTGCCTTTTTTGGCGGTCGCCGCTTTATACCGATTGTAACGGCTGTTTCAGCCGTGATTCTTGGGCTCCTTTTTGGTTACATATGGCCTTATGTTCAAGATGGAATCGATTCTCTTGCTCATTGGATTATCGGTGCAGGAGCAGTCGGTGTTGCGGCTTACGGATTTTTAAACCGGTTGTTAATTCCGTTAGGCTTGCATCATATTATTAACACATTGATTTGGTTTGATTTCGGCTCCTTTACAGACGCGAAAGGAAATGTTTTCCACGGTGATATCACCCGATTTTTACACGGGGATCCAAAAGCCGGAATCTTTACGGCCGGATTCTTCCCTATTATGATGTTTGGCTTGCCGGGCGCTTGTTTGGCGATGATTGTCGCTGCCAAAAAGGAACGCCGCAAAAAAGTCGCTGCCTTGTTGGTGGGAATGGCATTGACGGCATTTGTGACGGGTGTTACCGAACCGATCGAATTTTCATTTATGTTTATATCGCCGTTTCTCTATGTCGTTCACGCTCTATTAACGGCTTCTTCTTTGGCAGTTACTTATATGCTGGGGATTCACGATTCTTTTAGCTTTTCAGCAAGCTTAATTGATTATCTTCTCAATTTCGGAATTGCCCAAAAACCTGTTTTGCTCTTGCTCGTGGGAGCAGTTTATTTCGTCGTTTATTTTATTGTCTTCTACTTCGTGATCAAATGGCGTGATTTAAAAACTCCGGGGCGTGAAGATGAGGAAGATACGGCGGAAGAGCAAGGCGGATTGTCTGTTGACGATAAGTATATGAGAATGTCCGTGGGCTTTTTAGAAGGATTGGGAGGAAAAGAAAATATCACTAACATCGACAACTGTGCTACCAGATTGCGCCTGGAAGTCCGCGACAGCGACGCAATTGATGAACAACGGATTAAGCGTTCGGGTGCTCGCGGTGTAATGAAAACGAGCAAAACCAGTGTGCAAATTATCGTCGGACCAGATGTGGAATTTGCTGCGGAGGCGTTGAAAAAGCTGGCTGCCATGGAACGGCCTCATGAATCTTTGATCGAGCCGTCGGAAAAGACTGCTGATAACGATCAACGCTCAGCAGACATAGGTAAAACATTTGACACACATTCATTTGCTGCTCCGTTATCAGGAACATTGATGGAGATGACAAAAGTGCCTGATCAAGTCTTTTCACAAAAGATGATGGGAGACGGATTTGCGATTGATCCGGCAGAGGGCAAAATAGCTGCCCCGTTTAACGGCACGATTCTATCGGTATTTCCGACCAAGCATGCGATTGCTTTAAAGAGAGAAGATGGATTGGAAGTGTTGATTCATTTAGGAATTGATACGGTTCAATTAAAAGGAGAAGGGTTTACGGTGTTCGTAAAGGAAGGGGACAAGGTGGTTCAAGGTCAAGAAATTGCTTTTATGGACATCCAAGCTATAAAAGAAAAAGTGCCTTCCATCATTACCCCGGTGGTCTTTACGAACTTAGCGGAAGGACAAAAAGTCGTACTGCGGAAACAAGGACCAATTCAGCGGGGAGATGCTCTTTTCTTAGAAATTCAATAGCATTCGCCAAGAATCGAAACCCCTATGGGACGATGAAAAATCGTTCCGTAGGGGTTTTCTTTTTCCTTGAGTACATATGGGAAAGATGACCGCTTTGCAAAACTCATATTGACTTGAGATTGAGTGTTGAATACGGCGCAGCACGAAAGTTAGTTGATCCATTTTTTGGAAAATTTAAACGGTTGAGCGTTCAACGAGTGTATAAGACATTTCCTTTTGAGAAATACGGGCGCCATCGCATGCCTGGCGAAACAAACTTCTTCCCATTTCTGAAAGCGGGATGTCGATCGTAGTCATATTCATCAAATAGGAGATGGGTTGATTATTAAAACCGATGATCGCTAATTGTTCAGGAACAGAAATGCCTTTTTGTTGGCATTGAAGAAGCGCACCTGCAGCTACTTCGTCGCTGGTGATCACTAAAGCAGACGGAGGCTCCGACATTTTTGAAATGCGTTCTATGATATCCACTCCGTCCTCAAGAACGAGGCAGTGGTCAAAGACATAATCCTTTTTATATGGTTCGTTGATGTTTTTTAAAAAATCACGGTAAGCGCGAAGTCTTTGGTGACTGTTCGTTCCGGAAGTTCTCCCGATGCTGATGCCAATTTTTCGGTGGCCTTTTTGGTGCAGAAAATCGAGTGCTGCTTGAAAACATTGATAATGATGAATAAAAGTGCAAGAAATAGGTTTTTTTCGAGCGTCTTCGCATAAAACGATTGTCCCGTATTGTTGATATTCTTCAATCCATTCCCAGCTTCCCGCCCGCGAACAAATAATCAGGGCGTCAATTTGCTTATATTTCAACATTTTGAGCGCTTCCAGCTCCCTTTGGGGTTCATAATTGGTTTGGAACAAGACTAGCTGATGATTTTGAGTGATCGCCTCATCTGCAATCCCCTCTATCAACTGCCCGAAGTAAGGGTGATTCAAAAACGGAACAGCCACTCCAATCAAATTCGTCTTGCCTTTGCTTAAATGCACGGCATTGATATTCCGATGATAATGGGATTTTTTAATGGCTTCGAGCACGGCAGCCCTTTTTGCTTCGCTTACATAGGGATGGTGGTTTAGAACGCGGGAAACCGTTGTGACGGAAACACCCGCCATTTTGGCTATATCTCTAATATTGGTCATGAATCAATGCTCCTCCCTCCGTAAAATCGCTCTTGCTTTGAAACGCGTTTCATCCATTAACGTTATAGATGAAAGGGGAGATGTAGAAATGGGTTTGTTATCATTGATCATGATGTGTGGTTCTATTCTTATTTTAACATCCATTGCAGTCAAGATAGGCGAGAATAACGGATACAGAGAGGAGAAAAATGAAAAAGATCCTTTTAGTTATTTGTTTCGTGTGTATGAGAAAGAAAAAAACGATGATTGAAAAGAATATTTTCGATTAAAGCCGTTTAGTTTCGTTTTGACGCCATTTTTCCCAAGCGCTCTTATTCCATATGAAACTTGTTTTGTTCTTTTTTCGTATGCATAATGAAAGATATGGGGACTGTGATCATTGTGGAACCCAATCATCGAAAGTCGGATAAAAACGCTTTTTCGTTGAATAATAATAGTAATGAGCAAATTAATGAGGAAAGAAGGGTTTACGAGTGAAAAAATTATTTCGTTCCCGCATAGACCGCAAGTTGGCGGGAGTGCTTGGCGGAATTGCCCAAATGTTGGGAGTCGACTCCACCATTATTCGGGTTTTGTTTATTATCTTGTTGTTTCCAACAGGCTTTTTTCCATTAGCGATTACTTATTTGCTATTGATGTTTGTCATGCCTAATGAAGAGGATGTTTATAGATGAGATGGCTGTTAGGCATTGTCATCAATGCGGTTTTATTTGTAGCTTTGGCTGGTTGGTTTCAAGGGTTTCACGTTTCCGGCTTTGGAGCGGCATTTGTGGCCAGCCTCATTCTTTCCATATTGAATATGTTAGTCCGACCGATTTTGATTATTTTGACATTACCGATTACGATCTTGACACTTGGTCTTTTTTTAATTGTGATCAACGCCATGACGCTGTTATTAACCGATGCGATTATGGGAGATGCTTTTGATGTATCCGGTTTTGGTTTGGCGCTCCTTGTTGTCATCATTATGTCCATTTTCAATTTAGTGGTTCAACGGGTACTGTTTGAGAAAGACTAAAAAAGCGTGCTGAAAAAGCCGTTTTGCTTTTCCAGCACGCTTTTTGGGATTCGATTGATTAAATGTCTGTTTTACGGGACAAGAAAAAGCGATATTTACTGTTCGTAGGCGATTTCCCCTCGACATAAAGTCATTTGTACTTCGTATTGTGGATTGAATACGACGATATCGGCATCTTTCCCAACGGCAAGACTGCCTTTGCGATCAAATACTTTCAGTTCTTTTGCCGGATTCGTCGAAGCTAATCGAACGGCTTGGAAAAGCGAAAGCTTCGTAAAGCGAATGATATTTTGAATGGAGTCTTTCATTTTTAAAATGCTTCCGGCTAACGTGCCGTCTTCCAAAACGGCTTTTCCGTCTCGAACAATCACATCTTGCCCACCTAAATCGTAGCGGCCGTTTTTAAGACATTTGGCTCGCATCGAATCTGTAATTAAGACGATTTTTTCTTCTCCTTTCATACGGACCGCTAAGTCGATCATTTCTGGACGGACGTGGACTCCATCTGCGATAAGCTCCGCTGTTAGCTGATCGAGAAGAAGGGCAGCGCCGGCAGTCCCCGGTTCACGATGGTGCATTCCTTTCATAGCGTTAAATAGATGGGTGACATGGCTTGCTCCAGCTTCTGCTGCCTTCACAACCTCTTCGTATGAAGCATCCGTATGGCCGATGGAAGCAATCACATCATGATCTGCCAAGTAGGAAATGAGTTCAGAAGCATTTTCGATTTCGGGAGCCAGTGTCACTAGCTTGATGGCGTTGTCCGCAAGAACTTGCCATTTTTGAAATTGGTCAATACTTGGTTTTAAAATGTATTTTTTGGGTTGAGCGCCGTTATGCTTTTCATTGATAAAGGGGCCTTCTAGGTGGATGCCGAGTACTTCTGCTTTTCCGGGAATGTTATGTTTTTTTCTGTATTCGGCGACATTCCGGATGGCTTTTTCAATGTTTTCCGGGCTTTGCGTGATCGTGGTAGCCAGAAAGCTGGTCGTTCCTTCTTTTGGAAGGGCAGAAGCCATCGTCGTTATAGCCTCGGGAGTGGCATCCATTGTATCAGCCCCGTTGGCACCGTGAATATGGACATCAATAAACCCTGGCGAAAGAAAGGACTCATGATGCAAATCGATCACTTTTTCTCCGGGAGAGGATATATATTCCGTCATCTTTCCGATACACGTAATTTTTCCGTTTTCAATGGTTAAAAATCCGTCTTGGAGAATATCGTGTTCCAATAAGATGTTTGCTTGAATAAAGGTAAGTTTATTTTCCATATCAATCGCCTTTCTATTACTTAAAGTAATATTGAGATGGACTTGATGGATTCTCTTTATTTTCATTTTAACTGCTTTTTAAATTGGGATGTTTTATATGATCGTAATGAGATTCAATCCTTTATCTTTAAGGTCATTAAGACAACAGAAATTTTTTATTAAAATGGTCCATTCTTATGGATGTAAAGAGAATTCATGTATCCGTGTTTAATCATAACACGAAGAAAGCTTATTTTCACACCATCCTCAGTGTCTCTTCATTTATGAATGTAAAGTATGCCCCGAAAGTCTTTTCTTCACTTTTTCTAAAATGAATTGGTAAACGGAAATCACTCTGTTGACGATAGGTTCAAAAAATCCGGAGCATTTTGAAACCACAGCGGCGACTATCACGGATACGATCATACTTCCCACTACATCAAATGGATAATGGTGACCTACCCAAACACGCGAAAGTCCCGTTAAAAAGGCAAATATGATCATAGGGGCACCTAATCGACGATGTCGAATCCACATGGCAATGGAGATGGCAAATGCCCCCGTTGCATGATCGCTCGGAAAAGAAGCGTCCGCTGCATGAGGAACAAGAAGATGAACATGATGGGTCACAAACGGACGCGGTTCATAATAAACCAATGTAATCAAATAATTTCCAAGCAAGGCTAAGATTCCCGTTCCTCCGGCGTAGAGCACACTTTTTTTATACGTGGTGTTCCCTATCATCCAAATAGCCAATAATGCGATGGCATATACAAAAAGGGCATCGTTCGTGAAGAAAATCATCACGTCATCCAATATCCGATTATGTCCTGAAAGACCATGGATTTTTTGAAATAATTCGTAGTTCATAAAAAATCCCTCTCCTCTATTTTAAAGTTGGTTGGATCTTGTTTACATATATCTTTTTTTCCATATGTTTTTATATAAGAAGCGTACGATCAAAGCCAGCGCTATGAACAAAGCAGCATATCCTACAGGTCGAATATAAGCTTGAGCCATTTCCCAATGTTTCCCCAGCTTGAATCCAATAAGAGTCAACCCAATGTTCCAAGGTACGCAGCCAAGGAAAGTAAAGATGATAAATTTTTTAACGTCCATTTTCGTGATGCCGGCGGGTAAGGAGATAAACGTACGAATAAACGGCATCATTCTTCCAAACAACGTTGCCCAACTCCCATATTTTTGGAACCAATAATCCGCTTGTTCTAAGTGTTTATATTGAAAGAGAATATATTTTCCATATTGGATAATAAATCGACGTCCTCCGTATTTCCCCGTCCAATACGCGAAAATAGACCCCGCCAAGTTTCCTAAAACCCCTGCTATTATGACTAGCCAGAAGTGTAAAGTGCCTTTAGCGGCCAGGAATCCTCCAAATAGCATAATGACTTCGCTTGGCAGAGGAATGCACATGCTTTCGATCATCATAGCGATAAAAATTCCCCAATGTCCCAGCGTGGAAATCAGCTCAGTCGCTGTATTTTCTAAAATCAGAGTCAGCTGATGCAGCATGATAAGCCTCCTTTAAAGAATCATTCACAGAACAAATGACAGTATGCTGCCATAAAAAGTTCGATTTTGATCGTTTTGGATAAACATCATGAGGTGATTGTGGTCATTAACGATGTTTTTGAAAAATTTGTGCACTTTTTTTCAATCGGTGGAAAAGGGCGCGGAGGGGAATAGACTAAAATGTCAGAAGGCTAATCATTTGTGTTCAAAAGGAGTGGTCTATACCATTAAAGGTAGTAGAGCATCTAAGCTGTTTGAGCAGTTTAGTTCCGAAAGAAAACGTGCTACAATAAAGTGAAACTTCCATCCGTGGTAGACGGATGGTTAGTTGAACTAATCGGGCATATAGGGGCAGTTATACCCGACTGAGATTCCATCTCATCATCCAATCCCAGAAAAGGGGATTTACTGCCCCTTCATGCGGGATAAAGTGAAACTTCCATCCGTGGCACACGGATGGTTAGTAGAACCAATCGGGCATATAGGGGCAGTTGTCCCCAATGGAAATTCCATCTTACCATCCAATCCCAGAAAAGGGGATTTACTGCCCCTTCATGCGGGATAAAGTGAAACTTCCATCCGTGGTAGACGGATGGCTAGTAGAATCGGGCATTCTACGATGATCCGTTGACTGGTCGAAATCGGCTGTAAGGAGGATGCAATATGGCAAAAGTTCGGGCTAAAGACATTTTGGATGAATTTCATCTTGAATTAATCAGCGGTGAAGAAGGAATCCACCGGCCGATTACTACAAGCGATATTTCACGGCCGGGATTAGAGATGGCCGGGTACTTCAACTATTATCCAGCTGAACGCGTTCAATTGCTGGGCATGACAGAATTGTCTTTTTTCCAAAGATTAGACGATGATGCAAGACGAATTCGAATGGAAAAACTGTGCGCGGATGTCACACCGGCGATTATCATCTCCCGCAATCTTGATGTTCCTCCGGAATTGATTGAAGCTTCTGAACGATATGCTGTTCCGGTGATGCGCTCGAAAATGAAAACGACGCGCCTGTCCAGCAGATTAACCAACTTTTTGGAAAGCAGGCTGGCGCCTACAACGGCTGTACATGGAGTGCTGGTGGACGTTTATGGTGTGGGAGTGTTGATTACAGGACAAAGCGGTGTAGGGAAAAGTGAAACGGCATTAGAATTGGTGAAGCGGGGACATCGTCTCGTGGCGGATGACTGCGTGGAAATTCGCCAGGAAGATATGGATACTCTTGTCGGAAGTTCCCCGGAATTAATTGAACATTTGCTGGAAATCCGCGGTTTAGGGATTATCAATGTGATGACTTTATTTGGGGCCGGAGCGGTCCGCAGCTTCAAACGGATCTCTTTAAATATTCATTTGGAAACGTGGGATGCGGCAAAAGATTATGACCGTTTAGGGCTTGAAGAAGATAAATTAAAAATTATTGATACGGAAATTACCAAGATCACGCTGCCGGTTCGGCCGGGAAGAAACCTTGCTGTTATTATCGAAGTCGCAGCGATGAATTTCCGGCTCAAACGGATGGGAGTTAATGCCGCCAAAGATTTTACGGAAAAACTTGCCAGCGTGATCAGTGAACATGAAAACTTGCCGGAAGACGGAAATTTTGGAGGCTATTAATGGAGAAAATAGCGGCAAAGGAGTGAGTATATGCATTACCCTTTAAATCCGATTGCATTCCATTTGGGGCCTATTGGGGTGCACTGGTATGGGATCATTATCGGAACGGGCATTATTCTTGGATTAAATTTGGCCATGAGAGAATCGAAAAGGCTTGGCATGAATAAAGATTTATTTGCTGATTTGCTGATTTGGGCGATCCCGATCGCCATTCTTTGTGCCCGCATTTACTATGTTCTTTTTGAATGGAGCTATTATTCGGCTCATCCCGATGAGATCATCCAAATTTGGAATGGCGGGATCGCCATTCATGGAGCGTTAATCGGAGCGATTCTGACAGCCGTTGTTTTTGCACGCAAACGAAATGTATCTTTTTGGAAACTGGCTGATATCGCCGCACCCAGCATTATTCTGGGCCAGGCAATCGGACGCTGGGGAAACTTTATGAATCAAGAAGCACATGGGGGAGAAGTGACAAGATCGTTTTTGGAGAGCCTTCATCTGCCCGATTTTATTATTAACCAGATGTACATTAACGGAGCCTATTATCATCCGACGTTTTTATATGAATCGATTTGGGATATCCTCGGATTTGTCGTGTTATTGCTGCTCCGCAAGCTGAATCCGCGGAGAGGGGAAATCTTTCTGTCTTATTTAATCTGGTATTCAATTGGCCGCTTCTTTATCGAAGGGCTCCGGACAGACAGTTTAATGTTGACGCAACATCTGCGTATGGCTCAAGTGGTATCGCTTGTTCTAATCGTCCTCGGCATCGTCCTGATTTTCGTTAGAAGAAAGCTTGGATATGCGAAGAGCCGATATAATGAGAAGGAGTCATGATGCAGGCACAATGATGATCCGGTCTAAAACATGGGGGGAATGATGGCTTTAGAGTCATCAGGGAGAAAAAATTGAATAGATTCCAAATATCTCTTTTACATATAAGCCACAAGAGTGATAGGAACGAACAAAGGGGAGATGAAAGGATGCTTCTTACACTTAAAACGGGGTTATGGACGGGATTGAAAACAGCGTGGACGCTTGGGAAAATTATTTTTCCGGTCACGCTGATTGTGACGATGCTTCAATATACCCCAATTTTGCCGTGGGTGATTCATATCGTGAGCCCTGTCATGAAAATGTTCGGTTTATCTGGAGATGCCGCGATTCCGATCGTGATTGGGAATTTTTTGGGATTGTATGCCGGGATCGGAGGAATTCTGTCGCTGGATTTAACCGTGAAAGAAGTGTTTATTATTGCCATTATGCTTTCTTTTGCCCACAATTTGATTGTAGAGTCCAGCGTGGCGGTTAAAGTGGGCGTGAAAATTTGGGTGATGATAACGGCCCGACTCGGCCTTGCGTTCATTTCAGGAGTGGTCGTCAATTTGTTGTGGCAAGGTGGAAGCGAAAAGGCGCACTATGGCATGATGCCTCATCAAGAAGAAGTTCATGGTGCAATGGCGATCCTAATGCAAGGCTTGGAAAAAGCGGGTTATGGCATTGTTCAATTGGTTGTCATTGTCATTCCCCTTATGATCGTGATTCAAATTTTAAAGGACTTAAAGTGGATAGATGTTTTCTCCAATTGGGTGTCGCCAATTACGAAAGCGCTTGGCATGAACGCGAATACTTCTATGACTTTGGCGGCTGGTCTCGTTTTTGGGCTGGCCTATGGGTCGGGAGTGATGATCCAGGCTGTCAAAGAAGATGGCGTAAGCAAAAAAGATGCGACGTTGGCGTTCCTTTTTCTTGTTGCATGCCATGCAGTCATTGAGGATACATTGGTCTTTTTGCCGCTGGGCATTCCTGTGCAATATTTGCTTTTCATCCGTTTAATCACAGCGGTGCTGCTGACGCTCTTCGTTTCGTTTGTGTGGAAACGAGTTGAAACTGCCGGAAGAAAGGAAGCTGCTTAATGAAGAAAAACATTACTACTCTATTATTTGATTTGGACGGAACACTCATTAACACGAATGAGCTCATTGTTTCCTCCTTTCTTCATACGCTCAATTATTATTATCCAAACCAATATGAACGTGAAGATGTATATCCTTTTCTTGGCCCGCCCCTTGCCGAAACGTTTGAAAAAATTAATCCTGAAAAGGCGCAGGAAATGATTCTTCGCTATCGGAAGTTTAACGTTGAAAACCATGATTTGCTGGTTACCGAATTTGAAGGTGTTTATGAGACCATTCGAACGTTAAAAGAACATGGGTTCAAATTAGCGATTGTTTCCACCAAAATGAGAGACCTCATTATAAGAGGATTAAAGCTGGCAAGGCTTGAGTCTTTTTTTGATACGATCGTTTCTTTGGATGACGTGAATCACGCCAAACCTCATCCGGAACCTCTGTTAAAAGCGCTGGAAACGCTCCGTTCCAAACCGGAGGAAGCCATTATGATCGGCGACAATTACCATGATATCGAGGGCGGAAAAAATGCCGGTACGCTTACTGCAGGGGTGTCCTGGTCCATTAAAGGAAAAGAACATCTGTTGTCTTATCATCCGGATTATATGCTGGATTCCATATACGATATTCTTGCCATTGTCGGAGTGGACCCATCATGAGGAGAACGAAGCGGTACGAAATAAAAGGCCCGAATTCTCTTTGGAATGTGTATCAAACGGTTTCGTTTTGGAAGGTATTCAAAAATACGGCCGTTATCGAAATCGGGCGCTTTGTTCCGTTTTTGCCGTTTAAAAATTGGCTGTACCGCACGTTCTTGGGCATGAAAATTGGTAAAAACGCTGCTCTTGCTTATAAAGTCATGCCCGACATTATGTTTCCCGAGTTCATCTCTGTGGGGGATTCCACGATTATCGGATATAATACCACCATTTTAGCTCACGAATATTTAATTGAGGAATACCGTATCGGCGAGGTCCGAATTGGAAACCGCGTGATGATTGGCGCGAATTCGACGATCCTGCCGGGAGTGACGATTGGCGATGGGGCCGTCGTTTCCGCCGGTACTCTTGTCCACCGCGATGTCCCGGCCGGCGCTTTTGTCGGCGGAAACCCAATGAGGATTATTTACACAAAAGAAGAAATGCAGCTTAGACAGAAAAATGAATGATGATCAAGATGCAAGGCATGCCCGTATTTCCCTCTGCCCTGCACTTTGCGGGGCGATATTTTCTTTGTTTGTTGAGAAAGAGGAGAACGCTCTCCCTTTTTATATATGTCTGAATTTTTGGTCAATAAAGTCAAATCATCATGAAAGAAACCGATATAGCAACGATGAACTACGTTACTGCTGTTCCATCAAAAAGTTTCTTTTGCCATCCGTTAAAAAGAAAGGAGAGTGAAGCGCAATGGCTAATATTTTAGGATTGGCGGCTATCTTATTTTCAACGGTTGCCGCTGTTTTTTGGTTCCGTTCTGCAAAAGAAAGAAGAAAAAATAATCATCTTGATCAATAGATTCGAAAAGACCTATTCTCCCGCGGCTTTTAGAACATTTAGCCGGAATATTGAGTATTCTGAAAGCCGCACCGCGGAATCTGCGTTATTTTCTTCTAACGAAGTGAAGCCATAAGAAAGATTGATACATAGTCGATCAAACTTATTCCTCTCTTTCTTATCCGCATCCTGTTTTCATGATCGGTTTCCACTTCCGCATCTTTCCTGCTGTCATTGACCATTCGCTCTGAGAAAATGGTCTGATTTTTTGTTCTCATATGATTTCCGGAAGAATTTGCGAAAAGTCTTGACTCAAATACAAGAGGGGAGTAAACTACATATAACTTCACTTTGTTAGCATATTAGCGAACTAAAGGATTTCGGAAATTTTAATCACAGGTGATCTTGTTTATGTCCAAACTTTTTATGTTTGAAAAACCGATTGGAATGAGGGATACGCTTCCTCATATATACGAAACAAAGAAAAAAATAAAAGATCAAATTGGCCGAGAATTTAAACTGGCCGGCTATCAATTTATTGAAACTCCTGCTTTGGAATATTATGAAACGGTCGGTACGGCTTCGGCCATTTTGGATCAACAGCTTTTTAAATTGCTGGATCAACAAGGACACACGCTTGTTCTGAGGCCGGATATGACCACGCCGATCGCACGGATGGCGGCATCGAAACTTTTAAAAGAACAGATTCCGATTCGCCTTGCTTATTGCACCAATGTTTACAGGGCGCAGCAGCGCGAAGGGGGGAGGGCGGCCGAATTCGAACAGATCGGCATTGAAAACATTGGCGATCCGACCATCAGCGCAGATGGGGAAATCATTGCTCTGCTTGTTTCTTCTTTGAAAAAAACAGGTTTGAAGCATTTTCAAATTTCAATCGGCCATATCGGCTTTGTACGGAATTTGTTTCAGCAAATTCTCGGAACTGAAGAAAGAGCAAGCGTTTTGCAAAGCTATTTATATGAAAAAAATTATGTTGGCTATAAAGAACACGTAAAGCAACTCTCGCTTTCGTCCATTGACAAACAGCGCCTGTTAAACATTTTAAACATGAGAGGAACTGAAAATGTTCTTCAAGAGGCCATTTCCCTCACGGAAGACGGGAAAGGACAGGAAGCAATTGATGAGCTTAAACAGCTTTGGCTTGTATTGAAGGATCATGGAGTGGAATCGTTTGTCAAATTTGATCTTTCGCTTGTGAGCCATATGAGCTATTATACGGGAATTCTGTTTGAAATATATGCGGAAGGTGTAGGATATCCTATCGGAAATGGCGGGCGGTACAACAATCTATTAGAAAAATTCGGATTCCCGACAAGCGCTACTGGTTTTGGAATCCGTCTCGATTTCCTTTTGGAAGCTATTGGAGAGTTGTCCGAGGAAGAGCCGCTGCAATGCGTTTTGTTCAGCAAAGAACGGCGCAAGGAAGCGATTGATTTTGCTAAATCCCTTCAAGAGAAAGGGGAAAGAACGGTGCTTCAAGACATTTCCGGCGTTCAAGATGTGGATCGTTTTACCGCCAAATTCAGTAAAGTTCATTTTTATATTGGGACGCCGAAAACGGAGGTGGAAGAATGAACGATACGCCATTAATCATTGCCATGCCGAAGGGGCGGATTTTTCATGAAGCAGCGGAGCTTTTGAGAAAGGCAGGCTATCAGCTTCCTCCGGAATTTGATGAATCGAGGAAGTTAATTGTCGATGTCCCGGAGGAGAATCTGCAGTTTATTTTGGCTAAGCCGATGGACGTCCCTACCTATGTGGAGCATGGTGTGGCTGACTTGGGGATTGCCGGCAAAGACGTCATGTTGGAAGAAGAACGAGATGTCTATGAGTTGTTGGATTTAAAAATCAGCCCTTGCTATCTTGCCGTTGCCGGTCTGCCCAATACGAAAATGAACGAGGTTGCTCCTAAAATTGCCACGAAATACCCGAACGTGGCATCCAGCTACTTCCGCGAACAAGGAGAGCAAGTGGAAATCATCAAACTAAATGGTTCGATCGAACTGGCACCGATTGTCGGGTTAGCCGATCGAATTGTCGATATCGTCTCGACAGGACGTACGTTAAAAGAAAACGGTTTGGTAGAGTATGAGCATATTGTGGATGTTACTTCACGGCTGATCGTGAATCCAGTCAGCTATCGTATAAAAGATGCGGCGATTGAACAAATAGTCGACCGCCTGAGTCGGGTGATTTCAGAGAAAGTGGTGTGATCGATATGAGAATACAAAAGGTGACAGATGATATATCTATTCAGCGATCCGTGGACAACGGAACCGAAGAACAACGAAAGATCGTTTTGGAGATTTTGGAATCCGTCCGCCGAGAAGGGGATCGGGCTCTTCTTGCTTATACGGAAACATTTGACGGAATCAAACTCGATCGGATGCGAGTGTCCGAAGAAGAGATCCATGAAGCGATCCAAAGTTTTGATCCAAAATTGCTGAAAGTATTGGAGGAAGCGGCAAAGAACATCCGCCGTTTTCACGAAAAACAACGAAGAGAAACTTGGATTACTCAAGATGAAAACGGGACCATTCTTGGTCAGAAGTTTACACCGCTCGATTCCGTTGGTGTATACGTCCCGGGGGGAACAGCGGCCTATCCATCGTCTGTTCTCATGAACGTGCTGCCAGCTAAAGTAGCCGGCGTAAAAAGAATTGTGATGGTGTCTCCTCCCGATCAAAACGGCAAGCTTCCTGCGGGCGTTCTGGCTGCGGCCCATATAGCCGGCGTGGAGGAAATATGGAAGGTAGGGGGAGCCCAAGCGATCGCAGCTCTTGCTTATGGAACTGAATCGATCCAACCTGTTGATAAAATTGTCGGACCGGGAAATATTTATGTCGCTCTCGCCAAAAGAGAAGTGTTTGGCAAGGTGGATATTGATATGATTGCTGGGCCGAGTGAAATTGCCGTGCTGGCAGATGACACAGCCTTGCCTCATGAAGTGGCCGCTGATCTTTTATCGCAAGCCGAACATGATCCGAGAGCAACCAGTGTTCTGGTAACGACATCCCGGACGCTTGCGGAAGAAACCGCACGTGAAGTGGAAAAACAGCTGGAACAGCTCCCGAGAAAAGAAATTGCAAAACAATCGATTGATGAATATGGAGTCATTTATCTTGCTCCCACCATGGAAAAAGCGATTGAAGTGGTGAATCAAATTGCGCCAGAGCATTTGGAAATTGTCGCTAGAAATGCGCTCGAATTGGTTCCGATGATCCGCCATGCCGGAGCTATTTTTGTCGGAAGATTCAGTTCAGAGCCTGTTGGCGACTATTTTGCAGGTCCAAATCATGTCTTGCCGACTAATGGGACGGCTCGTTTTTCCAGTCCTTTAAATGTGGATGAGTTTATAAAGAAGTCGAGCATTATTTATTACAGTGAAACGTCCTTCCGGCAAAATGCAGAAAAAATTGCTGCTTTTGCTCGCCTTGAAGGATTGGAGGCTCATGCCCGCGCAATAGAATCCAGGTTGAAAAAACCGGTTAGACCTGAGTGAGGGGGAGACAAATGGAAATCAGACGATATGCAGAAATCAGCCGCAAGACGAACGAAACCGATATCCAATTAGCCTTTGACATTGACGGAGAGGGAAGGGCCGATCTTGATACAAATGTTCCGTTTTTGACTCACATGCTTGATTTATTCACAAAACACGGCCAATTCAATTTAACCGTCAAAGCAAAGGGCGATATTGAAATAGATGACCACCATACGACAGAAGACATCGGCATTTGTCTTGGCAGCGCCTTGAGAGAAGCGCTTGGCGACAAGAAAGGGATCAAACGCTACGGAAACGCTTTTGTTCCAATGGACGAAGCGCTGGCGCAAGTGGTGGTCGATTTAAGCAATCGCCCTCATTTTGAAATGCGCGGAGAACTTCCGAGCAGTCGGGTTGGAACATTTGATACGGAGCTGGTGCATGAATTTTTATGGAAATTCGCATTGGAAGCACGGATGAATTTGCATGTGATCCTCCATTATGGGGCGAATACCCATCATATGATCGAAGCCGTTTTTAAAGCGCTGGGAAGAGCGCTTGATGAAGCGACCATGTTGGATCCCCGTGTAAAAGGAATTCCTTCAACGAAAGGGGTTTTGTAGAGCATGATCGGAGTGATTGATTATGGAATGGGGAATCTTTTCAGTGTTTCAAAAGCGTTGGAGCGTTTAGAGGCCCCTTACATACTTTCTTCTAAAGAAAGTGAACTGGAAAAAACGGATGGACTTATTTTGCCCGGAGTAGGGGCGTTTAAAGATGCGATGAAACGTCTGCGAGAAACAGGGCTCGCTTCCTTTTTGCAAGAGTATACGAAAACCGGCCGGCCGCTGCTTGGCATTTGCCTTGGCATGCAGCTGCTTTTTGAGGAAAGCGAGGAAAACGGTCTTGAAGAGGGGCTTGGCTTGTTAAAAGGAAGAGTGACACGCATTCCTTCCGACAATGGAAAAGAAACTTTTAAAATTCCGCATATGGGCTGGAACAGGCTCAGCTTTCATCAAGCGTCTCCGATTACAAACGGCGTGGAGGAAGGGTTCGTTTATTTTGTCCATTCCTACTATGCCAGCAGCTTAGAGGAAAACACATTGATTGCCAGTGCGGACTATAACGTTCAAATACCGGCCATTGTGGCAAAAGAAAATATTTATGGCATGCAGTTTCATCCGGAAAAAAGCGGCAAGACGGGCATGGGACTTTTAAAAAACTTTACGGAAATGATGGAAAGGTCGGGTGCTGAGCAATGAGTTTCACCATCTATCCAGCCATTGATATGAGAGGGGGCAAATGCGTTCGCCTTCTTCAAGGAGATTATGACAAAGAAACCGTTTATGGTGATTCTCCTTTCGAGATGGCGAAGAAATTTGTAGATCAAGGAGCGGCATGGATCCATATGGTCGATCTGGATGGCGCCAAAGATGGAACGCGAATCAATGACCGCTATGTTCTGGAAGCGGCTCAAAAGTTTCCGGCGAAAGTGCAAGTTGGCGGCGGCATCCGGTCGGAACGAGATGTGATCCATTATTTGGAAAACGGAGTGGATCGGGTGATCATCGGCAGTATGGCCGTTTCGAATCCGGATTTGGTTCTTGAATTGGTTCGAACATATGGATCCAAAATTGCCGTTGGCCTCGACGCAAAAGATGGATATGTGGCCGTTCACGGCTGGCTGGAAACTTCCCAAATTAAAGCAGTCGAATTGGGAAAACGGCTGGCAGAAGGCGGGGTAGAAACGTTTATTTTTACGGATATTGCGACGGATGGCATGCTGTCCGGCCCCAATATAGAGGCAGCGGTGGAATTGGCGAAAGCAACAGGTAAACAAGTCATTGCTTCCGGCGGAGTCCGTTCCATCTCTGATTTGCAAGCTTTAAAGGCTTATGAGAATGAAGGCGTGTCCGGTGCGATTGTCGGCAAAGCCATTTATACCGGACAATTTTCACTGCAGGAAGCGCTGGAAGAGGTGGAAAGATGATCACAAAACGGATTATCCCTTGTTTGGATGTAAAAGATGGAAGAGTGGTGAAAGGAATTCAATTTGTTCAGCTTCGCGATGCAGGCGATCCGGTTGAGTTGGCGCGTGTTTATGATGAACAAGGTGCCGATGAACTGGTTTTTTTAGATATTTCCGCTTCTCATGAGGGCAGGAAGACGATGGTTGATGTTGTCAAAGCCGTCGCCTCCGAACTGGCTATTCCTTTTACCGTTGGCGGCGGGATCCATTCGCTGGACGATATGAAAAAGATTTTGCGTGCAGGTGCCGATAAAGTTTCTTTAAACACGGCTGCTGTCAATCATCCTTCTTTGATTACCGAAGGAGCAGAATATTTTGGATCACAATGCATTGTCGTGGCCATCGATGCCAAATATGACGCAGAACTAGGTTCTTGGCGGGTGTATACGCATGGAGGAAGAAAAGCCACTGAAAAAGAAGTCGTCTCTTGGGCTAAAGAAGCAGTAGAAAGAGGAGCCGGCGAAATTTTGTTGACGAGCATGGATTCGGATGGTGAAAAGAAAGGGTACGACGTTGCGTTAACGAAAGCGGTTAGTGAAGCTGTCACGGTACCGGTCATTGCTTCGGGAGGCGCCGGGAAAAAAGAAGATTTCTTGGAAATACTGACGGAGGGAAAAGCAGACGCTGCCCTTGCCGCCTCGATTTTCCATTATAAAGAAACAAGCGTGCAGGAAGTAAAACACTTTTTGCAACTCCAAGGAGTGGATATAAGATGACAGAATTATCAATCGATCAACTTGTTTTTGATGAAAAAGGATTGATTCCGGCAATCGTTCAAGATGTGAATACAAAAGAAGTGCTCACGTTGGCTTACATGAATAAACAATCTCTGCAAAAAACGTTGGAAACGGGAGAAACTTGGTTTTACAGCCGTTCCCGCCAAACACTTTGGCACAAAGGCGAAACGAGCGGAAATACCCAAAAAGTGGTGAAAATGAAATGGGATTGCGACCGGGATGCTGTGCTCGTTCTGGTAGAACCGAACGGTCCTGCATGCCATAACGGCACGGATAGTTGTTTTGTGGACGAGTTTTACGGGGGAGAAAATCAGATCGCTTCTTATGCTATTTTGTCCGAATTGGAACAAGTGATTGCAAAACGGGATGAAGAACGTCCGGAAGGGGCTTATACCACCTATTTATTTGAAAAGGGCGTCGATAAAATTTTAAAGAAAGTCGGGGAAGAAGCGTCCGAAGTCATCATTGCCGCTAAAAACCGCAGCCATGAAGAATTGCGCTGGGAAGCAGCTGATTTGATTTATCACCTTCTTGTGCTGCTTCGAGAACAGCGATTGCCGCTTCAAGACGTCTTGGCTGTTTTGGAAAAAAGACACGAAGAAAAATCAAGAAAAAATAATGAAAATAAGTGAATATAAGCTGGCCGAGGGGCCGGCTTATTTTGCGCTGTTTCTTTCCGGAAAGAATATTAGTTGACTAAAAAGCGTTAAATAAACATTTGAAAACAGGCTTTTAATATTACAGATCGCCATATTTCGTCAGAGTTTGATATATGATATACTACTGTAGTTAATTAAGTACGTTTTGGAGGACATTTATGAGAAAAGGCTCAAATATAGAAGATGAGAAAGGGAAAATCCTTTCCTTCATCCCTACCGGTGAATATTACTTTAAAAAAGGATTAAAGGCATATAGACAAAGAAATTTAAATAAAGCAAAAAAATATTTTTCACGAGCATTTGAGTTGGAGCCTCTAGAACCTGTGATAGCCTGCCAATTAGCAATTGTGGAAACGGAACTGGGCAATTACGAAGAGTCTAATCGGTTGCTCATCATGATAGCGAATGATTTGGATCCGTTTATGAATGAAGTTCATTATTTTCTGGCAAATAACTACGCCCATATGGGGATGTTTCAAGAAGCGTTCAAACATGTGAATGAATATTTGCAAAAAGATCCTGACGGGGAATTCAGCGAGGATGCCGAAGATTTGCTGGAAGTGATTCAAATGGATGCGGAAGAAGCGGAAGACGTACTCATTGTTCAAGATGAGCTGATATCGCTGCAGGAAGAAGCGCGCAATTTATTGGAAGCCGGACAATTTGAAGCGGCGATTGAAGTTTTAAACAAAATCATTGACAACTATCCGGAATTTTGG
The DNA here is from genome assembly GCF_001050115.1 of Bacillus smithii. Taxonomy (NCBI): domain Bacteria; kingdom Bacillati; phylum Bacillota; class Bacilli; order Caryophanales; family Bacillaceae; genus Bacillus; species Bacillus smithii. The sequence goes on from NZ_CP012024.1 coordinate 501,282, forward strand.
GCAGCGTATAATAATCTTTCTTTGGCCTATTATTATTTAGGAAAAACGGATAAAGCGTTTGAAGTGATTGACAATGTATTGGAGAAAAGCCCCGGCAACCTTCACGCGCTTTGCAACACCGCCGTGTTTATGTACTATGGGAGAAATGAAGAAGAACTGCAGAAGATCATCGCCACGCTTCAAAAAGTGCGGCCAATCCTGATGGAGCATCAATACAAGCTAGGTACGACTTTTGCATTAGTGGGCCGGTACGAAGAGTCGTATTTTTGGCTGAAAAACCTCTATAAAAAAGGGTTTGATGGGGATGTGAATTTTTATTACTGGCTTTCGTATGCCGCTCATCACACCGGCCATCACAAAACGGCCCGTGCGGCTTGGGAACAAGTGCTGCAGATGGCGCCGGAAAAAGACGGTTTGGAGCCTTGGAATGAAGAAGATTTTCATTTTCATCAAGGGATAGAAAATGTACCATCTTCCATCATCAAAAGATTAAACAGCGAATATATAGAAGAACGGCTTTTTGGCATGTTTTTGCTTTCATTACGGGAGGATAAAAAAGCCATCACAGCGGATCCAAGCTTTTGTGATATTGAAAATTTAACCTTTCAAGAAAAGATTTATTTAGCTAAAGTGCTGGACATGGAATTGAAACCGATGGATGCAAGCCCCGCCATTGAAATAGGACATGGAACAGCGCAAATATTGTATGAACGTTTCCGGCCGATAGGAATCGAACAAATCGGTGTTTATTTGCTATGGTTTTCTTTTTTTGCCTCCATTCTTACAAAACGCCCAAGACTGCAAAAAAAAGAGGCGTATGCTGCAGCGATTGAATACATTTGGAAAAAACTGCGGCATCAAAAAGCGTCTCAAAAAGAAGTGGCTGAAATTTATCATATCTCTCCCGCCACTTTGCGTCGATACATTCAAGCCATCAAAAAAGAAGTCTCCGGTATAAGCATATAGTTGGACGCAATTTCTTTTGTCTTATAGGATAGAGATAGCAGGAGATAATAAAGCAAAGATGAATGCTTCAATAGTAAATTTGGATTACTTGCTTATCAGTCTCTGTAAACGCGAGAGCACGATTTGACTCTCAGTCTCGAATAAACGTCTTTCGGAACAAAAAATATGTACAAATGAGAAAAGGGAGTGTCTTACGTGGCGGAAGAGAAAATTTACGATGTCATTATTATTGGCGCCGGCCCGGCAGGAATGACAGCTGCTGTGTATGCCTCGAGAGCCAATATGTCTACGTTGATGATTGAAAGAGGCGTTCCGGGCGGTCAGATGACGAATACGGAAGAAATAGAAAATTATCCTGGATATGACAGCATTTTAGGACCTGAATTATCCAACAAAATGTTCGAACACGCCAAAAAATTTGGTGCAGAATACGCTTATGGCGATATTAAACAAATTATTGACGGCGAAGAATATAAAACGGTAGACGCCGGTACGAAACAATTTAAGGCTCGGTCCATCATTATTGCGACAGGAGCACAGTTTAAGAAATTAGGGGTTCCCGGTGAATCGGAATTTGGCGGACGCGGCGTTTCCTACTGTGCGGTTTGCGATGGCGCCTTTTTCAAAGGAAGAGAACTGGTTGTGGTCGGCGGTGGAGACTCCGCTGTGGAAGAAGGCGTTTATTTAACTCGCTTTGCCAGCAAAGTAACCATTGTCCATCGTCGCGACAAGCTGCGCGCTCAAAAAATTCTCCAACAACGCGCTTTTGAAAACGAAAAAATCGACTTTATTTGGAATCACACCGTTAAAGAAATTCATGGAAAAGACGGCAAAGTGAACGCTGTAACATTGGTCAATACCGTAACGGGTGAAGAAAAAGAATTCAAAACGGACGGAGTCTTTGTTTATATCGGAATGGTTCCGTTGACAAAGCCGTTTGAAAACTTGAATATTACCAATGAAGCCGGATATATTGTAACGAATGAACTAATGGAAACAAGCGTTCCTGGGGTGTTTGCCGCAGGAGATGTCCGTGAAAAGAATCTACGCCAAATTGTCACGGCAACCGGAGATGGAAGCATCGCTGCTCAAAGCGCCCAACGCTATGTGGAAGAATTAAAAGAAAAATTGGGCGTGAAATAATAAGGGAATATTTGTTAATCTTCATAAAAGATTAATTATGTTGTAATCAATCTGCAACAATGATGCTGTATAGTAAAGACAGATGAAATTCCCCTCTTTTTTAAAAGAATCCCTTTTTGAAACACAGGTGTTGCTGCCTGTGTTTTTTTCTTAGAAAAAATATCGGTTTTGCATTTGAATTGAGTACCTGCCTTCATTCATAGTATAATAAAAAGAATAAGGTGGAACTTAGTTGACCGCATATAGGGGCAGTTGCTCCAGTCTTAGGACTTATAGTCTTCTAGTCAAGAGTGCCCCTTAGTGCGGGATAAAGTGAAACTTCCATCAGCGGTGCTTCACGACCCCTGATGGTTAGTAGAACCAATCGGGCACATAGGGGCAGTTGTCCCCAAGTTTACAGCTTTTCGTTTCCTTCAAAACAAGAGAAGGACTTACTGCCCCTTGGTGCGGGGAAAAGATAACAGAAAAACGGTTTTCAGCGGCCATTGAGGTGAGAACATGCAACGAGTAACAAATTGCCTATTAATAAAAGATGAAAAAGTGCTGCTTCTGCAAAAACCGCGCAGAGGATGGTGGGTGGCTCCCGGTGGAAAAATGGAATCAGGCGAATCCATTAAAGAAGCGGTCATCCGTGAATTTCGGGAAGAGACCGGCATCTACCTTCGAAATCCGAATGTAAAAGGGATCTTTACCATTCTGATAAAAGAAGGAGAAAAAATCACTTCAGAATGGATGTTGTTTACTTTTTTCGCTACAGAAAGCGAGGGATTATCCCTTAAGACATCCGAAGAAGGAAACCTTGCCTGGCATCCGATTGACTCCATTCATACGCTGCCGATGGCGGAAGGGGACCGGCATATTTTGGATTATATGATTCACGGAAAAGGAATGATTTACGGAACCTTTACATACACGCCTGATTTTCAACTGTTATCCTATCGTTTAGATCCAAGTTAAATGAAGGGGGTTCCACGATGAGCTCACAGTCAAAAACAACGGATATCCAATTAGTCATTATTACTGGAATGTCGGGGGCGGGAAAAACAGTTGCCATCCAAAGTTTCGAAGATCTTGGCTATTATTGTGTAGATAATCTTCCGCCTACACTGTTGCCGAAATTTTTGGAACTCATGAAAGACACTGGTCATAAAATAAACAAAGCTGCTATTGTTATGGATCTAAGGGGCAGAGACTTTTTTGAACATTTGTTTAAAGCGTTGGATGACATGGCAGAGATTGATTGGGTCAGCCCGCAAATCTTGTTTTTAGATGCCGATGATTCTGTTCTTGTGCGCCGTTATAAAGAAACGCGTCGATCGCACCCGCTGGCTCCTTCGGGACTGCCTCTTGAAGGTATTCAGCAGGAAAGAAAGCTGTTGGAAGATTTGAAGGGTCGTGCTCAGCTGATTTACAATACTTCCAATATGAAACCGAAAGACTTGCGGGATAAGATCATAACAGAATTTTCCGCGAATAAACAGTCGATTTTTACTGTGAATGTCATGTCATTTGGATTTAAACACGGAATTCCTATTGATGCGGATCTGGTGTTTGACGTTCGATTTTTGCCGAATCCGTACTACATTGACCATATGCGAAAAAAAACAGGCATGGATGATGAAGTGTATAATTATGTGCTCAAATGGAGCGATACACAAAAATTTTTAGGAAAAGTAACCGATTTGCTTGCTTTTATGCTTCCTCATTACAAGAGGGAAGGAAAACGCCAGGTGGTTATTGCCATAGGATGTACCGGAGGGCAGCATCGCTCTGTTGCACTGGCTGAATATATCGGCCATTATTTTGAAAAAGACTACCAAACACGCATCAGCCATCGCGATATTAAAAAAGAAAGGAAAGGACAACATGAATCCTGCTTCTGACAAGAAAGTGGTTGTCATCGGCGGTGGAACGGGCCTTCCTGTTTTGCTGCGCGGGTTGAAAAAATATCCTATTGATTTGTCAGCCATTGTGACCGTAGCGGATGATGGCGGGAGCTCCGGAAGATTAAGAAACGATTTGTCCATTCCGCCTCCCGGAGATATCCGCAACGTGTTGGCTGCCCTGTCTGAGGTGGAACCGCTGATTGAACAACTTTTTCAGCATCGGTTCACGACTTCGAATGAACTGTGCGGGCATTCTCTTGGAAATTTGATGATTGCCGCGTTAACCTCGATTAAGGGGGACTTTGTGCGGGCGGTTCAAGAAATGAGCCGTGTCTTAAATGTGCGCGGAAAAGTGCTTCCGGCAGCCAATGAAAGTGTAGTATTGCATGCAGTGATGGACGATGGGACCATCGTTTCAGGAGAATCGAAAATTCCATATTCCGGAAAAAGGATACGGAGAGTATTTTTAACTCCGGATAATGTGGCACCGCTTCCAGAAACGATTACGGCTATTCGGGAAGCTGATTTAATTGTTGTCGGTCCGGGAAGTTTGTACACAAGCATTCTTCCTAATTTGCTGGTATCGGAAATCGGGCGGGAAGTATCCCGGTCGAAAGCGCATAAAGTGTATATATGCAATTTGATGACTCAGGCAGGGGAAACGCTTGATTATACGGCAAGCGACCACGTAAAGGCGATCCACCGCCATTTGAATCAGCCTTGTATTGATACGATTTTAGTCAATAAAACACCAATACCGGAAGAAATTCAAAAAAGGTATGAAAAAGAACTGGCCAAGCCTGTTATATTTGACCCGGATGAGCTTCGGGCTCTTGGTTTGAACATTCTTTATGAAGAAATCGTCTCTGTGAAGGATGGAATCATTCGACATGACACCGATCGAGTTGCTCAAATATTATACTCGTTATTGGTGAAAATAACTGAAAACGGATCTGAGCTAAGCAGACGATAGTCTCAGAATGGGAGGTGGCGGGGATGTCGTTTGCTTCGGAAACAAAAAAGGAACTGACCACTTTGGAAGTAAAGGAATGCTGTGCTCGTGCCGAACTTTCGGCGCTCATTCGAATGAACGGGGCACTTTCCTTTTCCAATCGGCTTTTGGTTGTCAACGTTCAGACTGAAAATGCAGCCATCGCCCGACGAATTTACGTTCTGATTAAAAAATTGTACGATGTGCCGGTCGAATTGCTTGTTCGTAAAAAAATGCGGCTTAAGAAGAACAATGTTTATATCGTCCGCTTAAAAGAAAAAGCGAAGCAAATTTTAGAGGACTTGTATATACTCGGGGAAAATTTTTCGTTTATTCATGACATTTCCCCGGAATTGATAAAAAAGAAGTGCTGTCGTCGGTCGTACTTGCGAGGAGCGTTTTTAGCGGGTGGGTCTGTGAATAATCCGGAAACATCTTCTTATCATTTAGAAATTTTTTCCCTTTATAAAGAGCATAATGATTCATTGTGTGAAGTAATGAACACCTTTTATCTCAACAGCAAAACGCTGGAAAGAAAAAAAGGATATATCACCTATTTAAAGGAAGCCGAGAAAATTGCTGAATTTCTCAATATTGTCGGCGCCCATCAAGCGTTGCTCCGCTTTGAAGATGTCCGCATTATGCGCGATATGCGCAACTCGGTGAATCGTCTTGTCAACTGTGAAACAGCGAATTTAAATAAGACGATTGGCGCAGCGCTAAGGCAAGTGGAGAACATTCGTTATATCCAAGAAACCGTTGGATTGGACATTTTACCGGAAAAATTAAGAGAAATCGCTGAGCTTCGAGTGGAACACCAAGATGTAACGTTGAAAGAGTTAGGTGAATTGGTATCCGGAGGGAAAATCAGTAAATCCGGCATTAATCACCGCCTAAGAAAAATTGATGAGATCGCTGAAAAATTGCGGGCCGGCGAAACCATTACGAAAAAACATCAAGCATGAAAAAAGCCGGTGCGGCTGGCAAAACCGAGCAAAATGTTTGCGGCTCCTTAGCCAACCGATGTGTGATGACACGGGTGGCTAAGGGCCGCAGTTGAATCATAAAAAAAGGGGTTGTGGAAAATGATTCAAAAGATGGTGGAAGTTAAGCTGAAAACGGGATTGCAATCACGGCCTGCTGCTTTATTTGTACAAGAGGCAAACCGGTTTTCATCGGAAATTTATGTAGAAAAAGACGAAAAAAGAGTGAATGCCAAAAGCATCATGGGAATTATGAGTTTGGCAGTCGGAACAGGTACGAAGATCCGGTTAATCGCTGATGGTCATGATGAAGACAAAGCATTGGAAGCGTTAACGGAATTTCTTGAAAATGAAGATTAACAAAACAGGCTGATACTTTTGATGAAGTATCAGCCTGTTATATTTGGCTTTCTGGGCTTGATGGTGAGGGAACCGAACCAAATTCGTCTTATCCGCCTTAACCACTGGACTCTCTCTATTCCTGATGTTAGGAAAAGACAATCCATCGAACGAGGCGATTCTCCGCTCGATGGGAGCAAACGAAATTATTTGCTGATATCGTTTCGGCTAATGATATGGTCAATTAAGCCATATTCTTTGGCGCGTTGAGCCGTCATAAAGTTGTCGCGGTCTGTGTCTTTTTCAATGACTTCGAGCGGCTGGCCGGTGCGTTCTGATAAAATTTTGTTTAATTTATCTTTTAAGAACAAAATGCGTTTAGCGGCAATTTCAATTTCGGTTGCTTGACCTTGTGCGCCGCCAAGCGGTTGATGGATCATCACTTCGGCATTTGGAAGAGCATAACGTTTTCCTTTCGTTCCTGCTGCAAGCAAGAATGCTCCCATGGAAGCGGCCATCCCGATACAAATAGTTTGGACATCCGGTTTAATAAATTGCATTGTATCATAAATCGCCATTCCGGCTGTAATGCTTCCGCCGGGACTGTTAATGTAAATGGAGATGTCTTTTTCCGGATTTTCTGCTTCAAGGAATAAAAGCTGAGCTACAATAGAGTTTGCGACAGTGTCGTCGATAGCGCTGCCCAACATAATAATACGGTCTTTCAACAAACGTGAGTAAATATCGTACGCCCGTTCCCCGCGGTTTGTTTGTTCAATGACTGTAGGAATTAGGTTCATACCAACTTTCCTCCTTTTTCAAATTTCTTCATAAAATTTCTAGCGAAGAGAAACTTATGTAATGTAATCATACAATGAAGGTCAATAAAGGTCAAACATAAAAGCTTATAAAAAATAATTTTTTTGTACACATCGAACATTGTACCCATGTCCGTTCGAATTTAAACTTTAAAAACCCGCCTGAAGACAAAGTTTTTTCCATAAAACTCTTGCATTATGATTGTTTTTTCATTATAATTTAAAACCGTACTGATTCATTATATGCCCTCGTAGTGTAACGGATAACACGCAAGATTCCGGTTCTTGAAATGTGGGTTCGATTCCTGCCGAGGGCGTCCTCAAAAACGTTAAGTTTACGGTGCCCCTGCGCTTAATTAAATGCGTAGGGGCACTTTTTTATGTTCGCTATTTTTCCTCTGAAAATACCACGCTATGGTAATGCGCAACCGACCTAAAATTTACCGCTATGAAACGAAGAAAATCCGTTGCTACGCTAAAGCGAAAATGGCGATAAGCGCTATATTGAAAAATCGGCGCAGAATTTTCGAAGTATACCATGAGTAGAACAACAGGCTAAACGGAAGGAATCAATTTATTTAAGCGCTCTTTTAACGATTCACGCCATGATTTGGCTAATTCTTGAACCTCTAATACTTTTTTTATCCCTTCTGCGTCTCTCTGTCTGTGGAAATAAACTTCGTTGGCAAAAAGGATGGAAACTTGTTGCGGATGGCGTTGAATCAATTCGATCTTTGAATGGTGTCTGACAGTGCCTTCTTTTAGAACCCGACAGAGATAACCGGTATAGCCCGTTTCTACCATTCTCTTAAGTAGACCTTGTATGTTCGTTCTTCTGGTTATAGTGCTGCATGGAATTCTCCCTTGCGTGATTTGTATGACCGCTTCTCCCAACTGATAAATATCCCCTATACAAACATCTTGCTCTAACATGTTGGCCACGGTAAGATTTTCTCCGAACGCAGAAGGAGGCAATGAAGTATCGAATTCTTTCTCCCACAACTGATAATGTTCATACGGATAGATACAGACGGCACGGTCGGGGCCTCCGTGGTATTTTAAGTTGGCCACTCCATCTCCGCGAAAACCTTCTTTGGTAAGAAAAGCTTCTTCTGTTTTGTTCTTGTATATCCCGGTTTTCATTTCCTTCTGATTGCCGTATTGCATCGTTTTGGGAAGTCCTATAGCAAAGTGGATGATTTCAATGTTACGATCCTTCATATGACGTATATCCCTGCTTTCTGTAGATTTTTCTTTAAAATGATCTTAACATTTGAAATATTAAAAAATCCAGAGGGTGATTTGTTTTGATGCCGGGATCCCTTTGATTCATTTTATCGTTTTTGGGCAATAGACATAAAGAGAGCTTTATTTGATAAAACCAAACCAATTCTCATAAAAAACTGAAAAGGTTATAACCATAAAGGGAGCTTGCTGAAATTTTATCAATCGATGAACTTAAACAGATAGCGGCAATGGTCCGATTGAAAAAAGGATTAAATGGAATTTATCACCATGAAAGAAAGATGATTTTGTATAATAAAAGTAATGAGATTTTTCTGGATTTAAGGAGGCATATAAATTGAAGAAAAAGAATTTTGCAGGTGCTTTGGCATTTGCGACTTTTTTAACGGGTGCTATCCCTGCTGTTGGGGCGAGTGCAGCCAATACAGACTTTCGAGATGTTCCGAAAAGTTCATACGCTTATTCGGATATTGAGAAATTAGTAGAACGTGGTGTTGTCACTGGCTATTCTGATGGCAAATTTCATCCAGATGAAAAGGTAACAAGAGGACAATTTGCCGGCATGATTGCCAGAGCTTTCAATCTGCCAAAAGGGAGCAGCCATTTTAAGGATGTTCCAAAATCGAAGGCCCTTTATGATGAAATCAGCCGTGCTGCAAGCGCGGGAATTGTAAAGGGAACAGGTGGTAAATTTAATCCTGATCTTCCTGTGACACGAGCCGATATGGCTGTCATGTTAGATCGGGCGATGAATCTGAAAGGGAACTTCAAGGAAAAGGAAAATTTGAAGTTTAAGGACAAAATTCCACCTTACGCTTTGGAATCTGTTAAACGGATGGTTCATTACGGAATCATTAAAGGAAAAACCAACGGTACCTTTGCACCAAGCGAGAAAGCTGATCGTGCTTCTTCAAGTGTTTTAGTGAGCCGAGTGCTGCAAGTCTTAGAAAAAAATGGAACGAAACCAAGTAATCCAGGAAGTCCATCAACACCGTCGCCGACGAATCCAACCGAACCGAGCAATCCGACAGATCCATCTACACCAACGAATCCAACTGAACCAAGCGATCCAACAGGTCCATCTACACCGTCGAATCCTTCGGATACAGTGCCTGATTATGTCAATATGTCATTGGCACAACTTCATGCAAAATATGGAGACTGGACATTAGTTCGGAGAATTGATGGTATGGTACCTGGAGGGGGCATTGTAGCAGACGTTGATTTGCTGAAAGATTACTACAATGAAGTACACCAATCAAAGGATGCCTATAAAAGCCTTCCTGATCCCGAAACATATGTAAAAGATAAATCAAGATCTTTACTATCTCAAGCGACGCTCATAAACGCTCATTATCCGGATTATGAAATTATTTCATTCAACGGTAAGGCTTATAAGGATTCGGAAATTTATAATGCTCCTTTCTTAGAAGATGATCCTGTAACGGTTACTATGCCATCTCAACCGACAGAACCTAATCAATATTGGATTGACTTGCATATTCCATATACTCAATTTGGCGTGTACGGTCATGATAAGGTGACGGTTGGTCAAGTTCAACCAAGCTATACAAAATCCGGTGTTTTGATGGTGGATATCAAAGGTTTGTTTGCTCAAGTTCCAACCGTTACTGTATCGAATGATGGAAAAACCGTTCAATATAACGGAACCACGATTCAACTCACACCGGGAAGCAATGAAATTCAAGTAAACGGTGAATCCAAAACATTGTCCGTTGATGTGGAAACAAAAAATGGAACCGTTTATGTTCCGGGAAGAGAGTTTGCTAAGGAATTAGGATGGTATACTCGTTCGATTCCTCGCTATAAACGATTGGATTTTTCCACTTACCCGTTGCCTCAATATGAAGGATTAACGGAATAAAATGTAATCAAAAAACTTCCGTGAAGTGAAACAAAAATGAAGGAAAAAATTTTTGGGGGTTTTGTTACATATGGCGATGTTCGTATTTTATTTTCCCGATCGATTGGAATTACATTCGGTCTGCAGGTGTTATTTAGTTTGGTGATAGGACGGGGTGGGGCAAAAGGCTTTTTTGCGATTTGGGCAGCTGGATGGATAGGCTTTTTTGGTCCACCCGTTTTCCGTTGACAGGGAAGGTTGAATATTGTCGAAAAAATGGATTTTTTGAAAAAATAGTTCATTTTCGATGGATATCTTTATAAAATAATAAATGAAAGCGCTTTTAAAACGTGAATCGTGAATGATCATATATTGTAAAACAACAATAAGGAGGAGGGGGAAACATGAGTATGCAATTGAAAAGCGGGCTTTGGCTCCAGCAAACGCAGAAGCTGGCGATGACTCAAGAACTGTCGCAAGCGATTGAACTGCTTCAATACTCCTCGCAAGAATTGGCGGAATATTTAGAAGAAAAAACGATGGAAAATCCGTTTATTCAGATAGAGACTCCGCCGATGGAATATTTCGATAGGTGGAGAAGCCGCAAGCAGACGAAAAGGATTCATGACGATAAAAATTGGATTGAACAAATTGCCGATCATTCTTATCAGCTTGCGGATTATTTGCGTTTGCAGCTGTCCGGAATCAAAGTGACGAAAACGATTCAGAGAGTGCTCGATTTTTTGCTGCTGAACTTAGATGACAACGGCTATTTAACCATCCGTCCGGAAGAAGCGGCTGCTTTGCTGAAAACATCGGTGGACGAAGTACAAACAGCTGTTTCGATTATTCAAGAACTGGAGCCGGCCGGTGTCGGTGCATACCATCTCCAGCATTGCCTGCTTCTGCAAATGGATAGAGATACAAATGCGCCTCCGTTAGCAAAACAAATAATCCGCTTCCACTTTCATGAATTTGCAGAGAAAAAGTGGAAAGGGTTATCCAAAACATTAAAAGTGGAATTGTCCGACATTCAAAAAGCCTCAGATTATATTCAAACGTTAAATCCTCGTCCTGGAGCGGCTTTTCAATCGAGCCGGTCAAATGAATATATTATCCCTGATATGTCCGTGTCGATACACGGGGAGAAAATAGAATTGAAATTTTTGGATGAGACAATGCCTAAAATTGTCTTTCAAAAAGAATACTTTCAAGAAGTCTCCAACAATCATGACCAAGAGTTGAAAATGTTTTTAAAAGAAAAATTCCAAGATTATCAATGGCTGCTGAAAAGTTTGGAGCAGCGGAGAGACACCATTCAAAAAGTTGGATTGAAAATAGTGGAAAAACAGCGGGATTTCTTTTTGAAAGGACCGCAAAATTTAACTTCCTTGACAATGAAGGAAATTGCGGAAGAACTCGGAATTCATGAATCAACCGTCAGCAGGGCTGTGAGGGGAAAGTATATGCAAACTCCTTATGGTACGTTGGAACTTCGCTATTTTTTCACTAACGCCGTACCTGCCCGAGACAACGCCGAGGCAATATCCAGCCGACGGGTGAAAGGGTTGATCGAAAACATGATAGCGCAGGAAGATAAAAAACACCCGCTTTCCGACCAAGAAATATGTGATCGACTTAAAATGGAAGGAATTATGATTTCAAGAAGAACAGTCGCTAAATATCGAGATCAACTGCATATCCCTTCGTCATCCAAAAGAAAGCGATATGAGTCATGACGATCGTCCGTCCGGATGACTGAATCGAAAAAACAAATACGGATTGGTTCGCAGCTTTAATATTGAAAAGGAAAATCATGATGTTTCAATGTATGCTTCTCGATGACAAGGGATTGTCGGAACGGAATGTCTCGCAAAACAGGTTGAACGAAAGATTGATCGATGATAAAAGCGGATTAAATGACGTTTCCACAAAAGGGAGGTTGCCTATGATGATTGGTGGAACCAATTGGGATGAAACAGGAGGAACGACCGTGAAACATATAGTGCTTTATACAAAGAAAGATTGCCCGTTATGTTTGGAAGCAAAAATGAATTTGATGCTTGTCGGCGAATTAGTACCATTGAAAATAGAAGAACGGGATATTGAAGAGAAGGATGAATGGATGGAAAAGTACGGCATGATGATACCCGTTGTCGAATACGACGGCGAAATGATCCAGTACGGACGTGTTGATTACCCCACGTTGTTGGGACGGCTTAAATAAAAAATATTTCAATATTGTTAACGAAATAGGAAGGGTTTGTAAAATCGTGTTCTTCAGCGTTGATTTCTTCCAATATCCTTGCTACAATAAAATCGCAAGCAGGGATCATTTTTTTTACAGCAGGTGGGACATAATAAGTCTATGCGGGACTAAAAATGTCCAACTGAATAAAGGAGTCAAAGCATGAATGAGTACATTTCTTGAAGTTCAAAAAAAGCTAGTACCGGACCTGCTGCAAATCATGCAAAAACGTTATGAAATTTTAAGATCCATTTGGTTGTCCGGCCCTGTAGGAAGGCGTACTTTGGCCCAAGCAGTCGGCTTGACGGAGAGGGTGCTTCGCAGCGAAGTTGAATTTTTGAAAAATCAGCATCTGATTGAGATTCGCTCCACCGGAATGGTGATTACCGACGAAGGGAAAACCATTTTGCGTGAAATTGAAGACATGATGCGGGAAATTTCGGGAATTAACCAAATGGAGAACAGGATTAAGGAATATTTTCAAATCCAAGCTGTGTTTATTGTGCCCGGCAACAGCGATACTTCTCCTTGGGTAAAACAAGAAATGGGGCGTGCATGTGCCCGAAGTATCAAAAAACGATTATTGGGAGAAAATATCATTGCCGTAACAGGTGGAACTACGATGGCGGCTGTTGCTGAAACACTGACACCCGATTTTTCCAATAAAAAAATCATGTTTGTCCCTGCTCGCGGTGGCATTGGCGAAGATGTATCCAATCAAGCCAATTATATTTGCGCCAAAATGGCAAAGAATACGGGCCAAAAATACCGGGTTTTCTATGCACCGGACCAAGTCAGCCAACAAGTGTATGCTTCATTGATGAAGGAAAAACCGATTAAGGAAATTTTGACGTTGATATCATCCGCCAATATGGTTCTCCATGGCATCGGTGATGCTATGGTTATGGCAAAACGCAGAAATACGAGCCCGGCGGAGATGGAAAAACTCGTCAAAGCAAAGGCAGTCGCAGAAGCTTTTGGCTACTACTTTGATGAAGAAGGAAAAGTAGTACATAAAGTTTCCACTATCGGTTTGCAGCTGTCAGACTTATCAAAGGCCAAAGATGTCATTGCGGTAGCTGGCGGCGCTTCTAAAGGTAAAGCGATTTTCGCTTATTTGAAAAGCGCGCCTAAATCAACGGTGCTCATTACAGATGAAGCAGCAGCAAAAATGCTTTTAAAAGGGATTTAACCCTTTTTAAAGGATAAATTTTACCATCATCCTGAAACTATGAAGGAGGAATTTCAAAATGGCAGTAAAAGTTGGAATTAATGGTTTTGGTCGTATTGGACGCAATGTTTTTCGTGCAGCATTAAATAACCCAAATGTGGATATTGTTGCAATCAACGATTTAACAGATGCCAATATGTTGGCGCATCTTTTAAAATATGACTCTGTTCATGGCACTCTTGATGCTGAAGTAGGCGTTGACGGAGATTCTTTAGTAGTAAACGGAAAACGCATTAAAGTTGTGGCAGAACGCGAACCTGCTAATCTTCCTTGGGGAGAACTTGGTGTAGAAGTAGTAGTAGAATCTACTGGCCGTTTCACAAAACGTGCAGATGCAGCAAAACATTTAGAAGCAGGCGCTAAAAAAGTGGTTATTTCCGCACCTGCAAAAGAAGAAGATATTACGATCGTTATGGGTGTTAACCAAGATAAATATGATCCTGCAAAACACCATGTTATTTCGAACGCTTCTTGTACAACAAACTGCTTAGCTCCATTTGCAAAAGTGTTAAATGACAAATTCGGCATTCGCCGCGGTATGATGACAACCGTTCACTCTTACACTAATGACCAACAAATTTTAGACTTGCCGCATAAAGACTATCGTCGTGCTCGTGCAGCTGCTCAATCTATCATTCCGACTACGACTGGAGCTGCAAAAGCTGTTGCGCTTGTATTGCCTGAATTAAAAGGAAAATTAAACGGTATGGCTATGCGCGTGCCTACTCCAAACGTTTCCGTTGTAGACTTAGTTGCGGAACTTGACAAAGAAGTAACAGTAGAAGAAGTGAACGCTGTATTAAAAGAAGCAGCAGAAGGAGAATTAAAAGGCATCCTTGCTTACACAGAAGAACCGCTTGTTTCCCGCGACTTTAACGGAACAACTGAATCTTCTACTATCGATGCCCTTTCCACAATGGTTATCGAAGGAAACCTTGTGAAAGTTGTTTCTTGGTATGACAACGAATTCGGTTATTCTAACCGCGTAGTAGACCTTGTGGACTACATCGCTCAAAAAGGTCTTTAATATAAACTGAAGAATATTGGAAATTGAAATCCTAACATCTATAATAAGAGTGGGATGAAAGGGGGAGCGGGGGATTCATCCCCCCTCCCCGTTTTCATGAAAAATCTTGGCTGGAAAATCTTCGAAAACCAAGGAGGCCTTTTGCTATGAATAAAAAAACGATTAAAGACGTGGATGTAAAAGGAAAACGAGTTTTTTGCCGCGTTGATTTCAACGTTCCGATGAAAGACGGAAACGTAACGGATGATACGAGAATTCGTGCTGCACTCCCGACGATCCAATATTTGTCCGAAAACGGGGCAAAAGTGATCCTTGCTAGCCATCTTGGACGCCCGAAAGGACAAGTGGTGGAAGAAATGCGCCTGACGCCGGTGGCAAAACGCCTTTCCGAGCTTCTTCATAAAGATGTTCGTAAAACGAATGAATCTTATGGCGATGAAGTGAAAGCAGAAATCGCGAAAATGGAAGACGGCGACATTCTCCTCCTTGAAAATGTTCGTTTCCATCCCGGCGAAGAAAAAAATGATCCTGAACTGGCAAAAGCGTTTGCTGAATTAGCAGATATTTATGTGAATGACGCTTTTGGAGCTGCCCATCGCGCTCATGCTTCAACTGAAGGGATCGCAAAATATTTGCCGGCCGTGGCAGGATTTTTGATGGAAAAAGAATTAGAAGCTCTCGGCAATGCGCTTTCTAATCCGGATCGTCCATTTACGGCCATTATCGGCGGAGCAAAGGTAAAAGATAAAATCGGCGTCATCGACAACCTTTTGGATAAAGTCGATAACTTAATCATCGGAGGCGGTCTTGCTTACACGTTCGTTAAAGCAAAAGGCTATGAAGTGGGCAAGTCGTTGCTTGAAGAAGATAAAATTGAACTGGCAAAAGACTTTATGAAAAAAGCCGAAGAAAAAGGCGTTAACTTCTATATGCCAATCGATGTTGTCGTGGCAGACGACTTTTCTGAAACTGCCAATACAAAAGTAGTCAGCATTGAGGAAATTCCTTCTGATTGGGAAGCTTTAGACATTGGACCAGAAACAAGCAAAAAATATCGTGAAGTCGTTTTAAATTCCAAATTGGTGATTTGGAACGGACCAATGGGTGTATTCGAAATGGATAAGTTTGCGGAAGGAACAAAAGCTGTTGCGCAAGCTCTTGCTGATGCCGAAAATACTTTTACCATTATCGGCGGCGGTGATTCAGCGGCAGCAGTGGAAAAATTCCATTTAGCTGATAAAATGGATCACGTCTCGACAGGCGGAGGCGCCTCTCTGGAATTTATGGAAGGAAAACAACTTCCTGGCGTTGTCGCTCTTAACGATAAGTAATGGAAGTCGCAAAAGAAAGGAGAGGCAAAAACCATGCGAAAACCCATTATTGCGGGAAACTGGAAAATGAATAAAACGCTCACGGAAGCTCTTCAATTTGCCAACGAAGTAAAAGGTTCCGTACCTGGCGAAGAGAAAGTGGACAGCGTCATTTGTTCACCGGCGCTTTTTCTGGATCAATTGATTAAAACGGTCCAAGGAACACCGGTCAAAATCGGCGCTCAAAACATGCATTTCGAAGAATCCGGCGCTTTTACCGGTGAAATCAGTCCGAAAGCGTTGGAAGAATTGGGTGTACAATATGTCATTATTGGTCACTCAGAACGCCGGGAAATGTTTAATGAAACAGATGAATCGGTCAATAAAAAAGCGTTGGCAGCATTCCGTCACCATTTAATCCCGATCATTTGTGTAGGGGAAACGTTGGAACAAAGAGAAAGCGGACAAACAAAAGAATTGGTCGGCGATCAAGTCCGCAAAGCGTTGCAAGGTTTAACAGAAGAGCAAGTGAAACAAACCGTTATTGCGTATGAACCTATTTGGGCGATTGGAACGGGCAAATCTTCCACGGCAGAAGATGCCAACGAAGTTTGCGCTCACATTCGCCAAGTAGTCGCTGAACAATTTTCAAAAGAAGCGGCGGAAGCAATCCGCATCCAATACGGCGGAAGCGTAAAACCAGGAAACATTGCAGAGTTTATGAAACAACCGGACATTGACGGTGCATTAGTCGGAGGCGCAAGCCTTGATCCAAAATCTTTCTTACAATTACTGGAGGCAGGCAGTCATGAGTAAAGCACCAGTTGCATTAATCATCTTGGATGGTTTTGGTCTAAGGGATGAAGTGAAAGGAAATGCCGTAGCACAAGCAAAAAAACCGAATTTTGACCGCTACTGGAACAAATATCCGCATGCGACATTGAGAGCAAGCGGAGAAGCGGTTGGTTTGCCTGACGGGCAAATGGGAAATTCGGAAGTAGGCCATTTGAATATCGGAGCTGGTCGGATTGTCTATCAAAGCTTAACGAGAGTGAATATTGCGATTCGCGAAGGGGAATTTGACCGTAATGAAACATTCCTTGGAGCGATGAACCATGTGAAAAAACATGGAACAAGCCTTCACTTATTCGGCCTTTTATCCGACGGCGGGGTCCACAGCCATATTGACCATATGTTTGCCTTGCTGCGACTCGCTGCGAAAGAAGGCGTGAAAAAAGTATATATACATGCTTTCTTAGATGGTCGTGATGTTGGCCAAAAAACAGCGAAAAAGTATATTGAACAAACGCTCGAAAAAATCAAAGAATATGGAGTCGGCGAAATCGCAACGATTTCCGGACGCTATTATTCCATGGACCGCGATAAACGCTGGGATCGTGTGAAAAAATCGTATGATGCGATGGTTTACGGCGAAGGTCCAAAATATAAAGATCCGTTTGAATTAGTGGATGATTCCTATGCAAACGGCATTTATGACGAATTTGTCATTCCGTCTGTGATGGTGAAAGAAAACGGAGAACCGGTTGCGACGATCCAAGACAACGATGCCGTTATTTTCTACAACTTCAGACCGGATAGAGCGATTCAAATTTCCAATGCTTTCACAAACGAAGATTTCCGTGAATTCGATCGCGGTCCGAAAGCACCGAAGAATCTCTATTTCGTATGTTTAACTCACTTCAGCGAAACGGTAAAAGGATATGTGGCCTTCCAACCGACGAACTTGGATAACACGATCGGGGAAGTTCTATCGCAAAACGGTTTAAAACAACTGCGTATTGCTGAAACGGAAAAATATCCGCACGTTACTTTCTTTATGAGCGGCGGAAGAGAAGAAAAATTCCCAGGAGAAGAACGGATTTTAATCAATTCTCCAAAAGTGGCCACTTACG
The DNA here is from genome assembly GCF_001050115.1 of Bacillus smithii. Lineage (NCBI taxonomy): Bacteria > Bacillati > Bacillota > Bacilli > Caryophanales > Bacillaceae > Bacillus > Bacillus smithii. The sequence goes on from NZ_CP012024.1 coordinate 519,246, forward strand.
ATCTTAAGCCGGAAATGAGCGCTTATGAAGTGGCTGATGCGCTTGTGAAAGAAATCGAGGCAGACAAATTTGATGCTATTATCCTAAACTTTGCCAACCCTGATATGGTTGGACACTCCGGTAAACTAGAGCCGACCATTAAAGCGGTGGAAGCAGTTGACGAATGTTTAGGACGCGTAGTTGACCTTATTTTAGAAAAAGGCGGCGTCGCTATTATTACGGCTGACCACGGAAATGCGGACGAAGTCGTAACGCTTGACGGCAAGCCGATGACGACCCATACAACGAATCCTGTACCGGTCATCGTGACAAAAGAAGGATTGGAATTGCGCGATGGCGGTATTTTAGGCGATTTGGCGCCAACCATGCTCGATCTTTTAGGAATAAAACAGCCTAAAGAAATGACAGGTCAATCGATTATTAAACATTAATATTTAGAAATTAAATAAAAAGGAGAGATTCAAATGCCATTCATTACAGAAGTTTATGCTCGTGAAGTATTAGATTCCCGCGGTAATCCAACAGTAGAAGTAGAAGTTTATACGGAATCTGGTGCATTTGGACGTGCGCTTGTTCCATCCGGCGCTTCCACTGGTGAATATGAAGCTGTGGAGTTGCGTGACGGTGATAAATCACGCTATTTAGGAAAAGGGGTATTGACTGCGGTTAAAAATGTAAATGAAATCATTGCCCCTGAATTGATCGGTCATGATGTAACAGACCAAGTCGGAATTGACAAATTGTTAATTGAACTGGACGGAACAGAAAATAAAGGAAAATTAGGCGCTAATGCCATCCTTGGTGTTTCTATGGCAGTCGCTCGTGCTGCAGCTGATTTTCTAGGCGTTGAACTTTATCAATATCTTGGCGGCTTCAACGCAAAACAATTGCCAGTTCCTATGATGAACATTTTAAATGGCGGTGCCCATGCGGACAACAACGTGGACATTCAAGAATTCATGATCATGCCGGTTGGTGCATCCAACTTCCGTGAAGCACTGCGCATGGGAGCAGAAATTTTCCACAATCTGAAATCCGTGTTGAAAGAAAAAGGCTACAATACAGCAGTTGGTGACGAAGGCGGTTTTGCACCAAACTTAAAATCCAATGAAGAAGCTCTGCAAACCATTATTGAAGCAATCGAAAGAGCGGGTTACAAACCAGGCGAAGAAGTGAAATTGGCAATGGACGTTGCTTCTTCTGAACTTTACAGCGATGAAGACGGAAAATACCATCTGGATGGCGAAGGCGTAGCGAAAACATCCGAAGAAATGGTAGACTGGTATGAAGAATTGATTTCTAAATACCCAATCATTTCGATCGAAGACGGCTTGGATGAAAACGACTGGGAAGGCCATAAAATGCTGACAGAACGCCTTGGCAAAAAAGTACAATTAGTAGGTGACGACTTGTTCGTTACAAACACGAAAAAATTAGCTCAAGGTATCGAAAAAGGTGTTGGCAACGCCATCTTAATTAAAGTAAACCAAATCGGTACTTTAACGGAAACATTTGATGCAATCGAAATGGCAAAACGCGCAGGATACACGGCTGTTGTTTCTCACCGCTCTGGTGAAACAGAAGACAGCACAATCGCGGATATTGCCGTGGCTACAAATGCCGGCCAAATTAAAACGGGAGCACCGTCCCGCACTGACCGCGTAGCGAAATACAACCAATTGCTTCGCATCGAAGACAAATTGGGAGATACTGCTCAATACCTTGGCTTGAAGGCATTCTATAATCTGAAACACTAATCCTTCATCCATTTTCAAAAGGCTGACTCATCACGGTTGACCCGTTCAATGAGTCAGCCTTTTTCATGATTCTTATTTGTCTTCTTCCTGACCCTTGTGGTAAAATGAAACTAATCGTTTGTTCGTTGTTATGGAGGGGAATCATGCACACATTTTTAACCATCGCACTAGTAGTCGTTTCCATCGCGCTCATCGTGGTCGTTTTACTGCAATCGGGAAAAAGCGCCGGCCTTTCCGGAGCCATTACCGGCGGGGCAGAACAGCTTTTTGGAAAGCAGAAAATGCGCGGTGTTGATTTGGTTTTGCATCGCATTACGGTTGTATTGTCCATTTTGTTTTTCGCGATTACCATTGCGATCGCTTATCTTGGATGGTAACGGCAGCGAGACGCTGTGGAAATGAACGGTTGTCTGCAGCTAACTGATCTTAAGAACGATATAACATTGCGAATTTTCCGGCCTGACCATTCGTGGTTAGGCTTTTCTCTTGAAAAGCTCATCCATTCGCTTCTCATGATGATCGCCAACATCGCCATTTTGTGGACTAGGGTGTCAACATGAGGATCATGAGAGAGAGTTTGAACTAGAGAGGACTCTTGAGAAGGCGGATTGATTAGAGGAAAAGAACTTTTTTCAGCGGCAGTAAAACATTTGGATTCATGAAGAAAGGAGAAGTCATCATGAAAATTAAATGGCCGGAGCCGTTTTTCTTTGAAGCGGGGCCGAGAGCGGTATTATTGCTGCATGGTTTTACCGGAAATTCATCGGATGTGCGTATGCTGGGGAGATTTTTGGAGAAAAAGGGGTATACCAGTCATGCCCCCCATTATAAAGGCCATGGAGTGCCTCCGGAAGAGCTGGTGAAAACAGGGCCGAGAGACTGGTGGAAGGATGTTGTAAAAGCTTATGATTTTTTGAAAAGCAAAGGCTATGAGGAAATTGCCGTTGCCGGCCTGTCGCTCGGCGGTGTATTTTCTTTGAAATTAGGTTACACTGTACCTGTGAAGGGAATCATTCCCATGTGTGCACCTATGTATATTAAAAGCGAAGAAGTTATGTACAAGGGAGTTGTGGAATACGCCCGCAACTATAAAAAATTGGAAGGAAAATCGGAGGAGCAAATTGAAAAAGAAATAGAAGCCTTTAAGGAAACTCCTATGAACACATTAAAAGAGCTTCAAAATCTTATTGCCGATGTCCGTGAAAATGTGGATAACGTATATGCCCCAACGTTTGTTGTTCAAGCAAGACATGATGAAATGATCAACACGGATTCGGCCAATATTATTTATAATGAAATCCAATCTCCGGTGAAACACATAAAATGGTATGAACAATCCACCCATGTCATTACACTTGGTAAAGAAAAAGAGCAGCTTCACGAAGATATTTATCAATTTTTAGAAAGTCTTGATTGGCAAGTATAAATTCCGTCGGGGCTTTAAGTCCTAAGGAGGGATGAAAATGGATCCAACCATTCAAGAGCATGTGGACAGGCTGTTGACCTATATGAAAGAAGACGCCTACAAGCCGCTCACTGTCCAAGAACTTGAAAAAGCATTTGAAATTGAGGATTCATCAGAGTTTAAAGATTTTGTCAAAGCGCTTGTCTACATGGAAGAGCAAGGGCTTGTCGTTCGAACAAGAAGCAACCGCTATGGAGTTCCGGAAAAAATGAATTTAATCCGTGGAAAGCTGTCCGGTCATCCGAAGGGATTCGCCTTTTTGATCCCGGAAGAACCGGGAATGGATGATATTTTTATCCCTCCCGGCGACACAAACGGAGCGGTGAACGGAGACAAAGTGCTTGTCCGTGTTTCCAATCAAAAATCAGGAACGCGCAGAGAAGGAGCCGTTGTCCGAATTTTGGAGAGAGGCGTCAAGGATCTGGTCGGTACGTACTCGGACAGCAAATATTTTGGGTTTGTAATTCCGGATGACCGCAAGTTTTCCAGTGATATTTTTATTCCGAAAACAGCCAATATGGGGGCAGTGGACGGTCATAAAGTGGTGGTCCGGATCACTTCTTATCCGGAAGGAAGAAAAAGCGCCGAAGGAGAAATTATTCAGATTATCGGCCATAAAAACGATCCGGGAGTGGATATTTTATCGGTTATTCATCAGTTTGGACTTCCGGAAGGCTTTCCGGATGAAGTATTGGCTCAGGCCAATGAAACGCCCGACACCATTGACGAATCGGAAATTCGAAACAGAAGGGACCTGCGGAACGAACTGATCGTGACGATTGATGGACCGGATGCCAAAGACTTGGATGATGCCGTCACTGTCACAAAATTGGACAATGGACACTACAAATTAGGCGTTCATATAGCGGATGTCAGCTACTACGTGAAAGAAGGCTCTCCTATTGACCGGGAAGCGTTTGAGCGGGGGACAAGCGTGTATTTGGTTGACCGAGTGATTCCGATGATCCCGCACCGGCTGTCCAACGGAATCTGTTCTTTAAATCCGAAAGTGGACCGCCTTACTCTCTCATGTGAAATGGAAATCAATGAACAAGGAGAAGTGGTCAGCCACGAAATTTTCGAAAGCGTCATCCGCACAACGGAACGAATGACTTATGAGGATGTCAATGCCATTCTCGTTGACAAAGATGAAGAATTGCGGAAACGGTATGAACCTCTTGTTCCTATGTTTGAACGAATGGCCGAATTGGCCGAAATTCTCCGTAATAAACGAATGAAGCGAGGAGCCATTGACTTTGATTTTAAAGAGTCGAAAGTGATTGTCGATGAAAACGGCAAACCGGTAGATGTCGTGCTGCGCGAACGTTCCGTGGCGGAGCGGCTGATCGAAGAATTTATGTTGGCAGCCAATGAAACAGTGGCGGAACATTTTCATTGGCTTGATGTTCCGTTTATTTACCGGATTCATGAAGATCCGAAAGAAGACAAACTGCAGCGATTCTTCGAATTTATTACGAATTTCGGTCTGGTCGTCAAAGGAACGGCCAATTCCGTTCATCCGCGGGCGTTGCAGGAAATCATTGAAGCCGTGCAAGGAAAGCCGGAAGAAATGGTCGTATCGACTGTGATGCTTCGCTCCATGCAGCAGGCAAAATATTATCCGGAAAGTCTGGGACACTTTGGTTTGTCTACCGATTTTTACACCCATTTTACTTCTCCGATACGTCGGTATCCGGATTTAATTGTTCACCGGCTTATCCGCACTTATTTAATCGAAGGGAAAATGGACGAAGCGACACGTGCAAAATGGGGAGCGCGGCTTCCGGAAATCGCTGAGCATTCTTCCGAGAGAGAAAGACGGGCAGTAGATGCCGAAAGAGCGACTGACGAAATTAAAAAAGCGGAATTTATGGAAGATAAAATCGGCCAAGAATTTGACGGCATTATTAGTTCCGTTACGAACTTTGGCATATTTGTTGAACTGCCGAATACCATTGAAGGTCTTGTCCATGTTTCGTATATGACCGATGATTATTATCACTACGATGAACGCCATTATGCGATGATCGGCGAGCGGACTGGAAATGTGTATCGGATCGGCGATGAAATCACGGTCCGCGTCATCAATGTCAATAAAGAGGAACATTCGGTCGATTTTGAAATCGTCGGCATGAAAAACGTTAAGAAGAGAAAAATGACGGAAGCGCCGAAAGTGGTGAAAGTGCGTTCCAAAAAAGGAAAACAAAAAGGTCCTCAGCTGAATTCGGAGGAAGAATGGTCAACGCGGCCGCCCAAAAAAAAGAAAAAGAAATTTTACGAGAATGTCGCAAAGCCAAAAAGCAAAAGGCGTAAACGAAAATAAAGGCGGACTGACAAGAATTTAATCCGTAAATGAAATAAGTTTTTTTGAGATGGAGAGGCCGGATCTTTCCTGATAGCCTTTTGGACAAAAGATCAAGAAACCAGCAAGGGGGGAATCATATGCCAAAAGGGGAAGGAAAAGTTGTCGCACAAAATAAGAAAGCTAGGCACGATTACTTTATTGAAGAGACGTATGAAGCGGGCATCGTGCTGCAAGGAACGGAAATTAAATCGATCCGCGCTGGCCGTGTCAATTTAAAAGATTCATTTGCCCGCGTCCAAAAGGGCGAGGTTTTTCTTCACAATATGCATATCAGCCCATATGAACATGGAAACCGTTATAATCATGACCCGCTTCGTACTCGAAAGCTTTTGCTGCATAAAAAAGAAATTTTGAAATTAATCGGAAAAACAAAAGAACAAGGCTATTCGCTTGTTCCGTTAAAATTATATATAAAAAACGGCTATGCCAAAATTCTTCTCGGTCTGGCCAAAGGGAAGAAAAAATGGGATAAACGCGAAGACTTGAAAAAGAAAGAAGCAAAACGAGAAATTGAGCGTGCGTTTAAAGCTCGTCAGCAGTTTTAATTTTTCTTTGAAGAAAGTCTTGAACTTCCATGGAGAAACTCGTTTCGTTACCCATACAGGACTGCATAGAATCGATATGTTCAAGCGATCTTTGGATGCAGTCCATCACTCGGGAAAAAGCCTCCACTTCGATAAGTAAAGAAGTGGAGGGTCGTACCGCAAGTTGGAAAATTGGAAGTTCATCCCGGTTGAATTATACGCCTATTATGATATAATAACTCTTGCAAGAGCCAGTTGAAACAAGCATTAAGCTCTCGATATTCCCAGAGCTTCCGAAACATTCTCTTTATTATAAGGGGACGTTACGGATTCGACAGGGGTAATCAGAGCTTAAGCTGCGAGTCGGAGGGATCGTCTCCGTCATCAACGTCAACTTAAATATAACTGGCAAACAAAACAATTACGCTTTAGCTGCTTAATTGCGCTAAAGGCTCCTCCTTCCATCGCCCATGTGGAAGTCGAGGGGTTCATCTGAAGTGGGCTACGCCGGATTCCGCCGCCTGAGGATGAAGGAAGAGACCAATCAGGCTAGCTCGTCCGAAGCCCGTCGACAGGCCGACGATAGAGCGAAACACAATATGTCGACTACACTCGTAGACGCTTAAGTGGTGATACCTTTGGACGTGGGTTCGACTCCCACCGTCTCCATTGCAAGTATCCGATAACATGCGAATAAAACTTGCGAAATCCTGATACGACCGCATTTGCGGTCGTTTTTCATTTTTCCGAGATTCCGAAAGAATCCTGTAGAATTCGAAAAAATTTTGCATTGATTTTGCACTGCTATTTTTATTTGAAATCGTAGGGCTCTTTCATCGTTCGGTCAACTTGTCGAGACTTTTTCTGCTTATTTTTACCTAACTTGCTTCATAAGCAGGCTGGCTTTTGTCGACAAACTAAATATAACCGCAACACTATCAGTTGCGGTTGTTCGCGGAAGATTCCGATGGCTGATTTGAAGTTACACAGGTTTTTATAAAAAACCTGAAATCAAAATATTTAGCGGTAAATACTCTCTGTTTTCTCATCTACAAAGAGATCTCAAGTGGTGATCCACAATCGATTCAACCATTTCTGGGGTTAAATGATTTGGTTGCATAATGATGTGTATCGCTAAACCGTCAATAAGCGCATAAAGACGCTCCACTTCTAAATCTACATTTAAGTTTGGCCGTGCAAGTTCAAGTTTTAACAACGTTTCAATGATTAGTTTAATTGCGGAACGAAACTCGTGGTATACTTGATTGCTTAATGGCTGAAGTTCAGGCTCCCATAATGCCTTTTGGGTAAAAGTAAACCACACCTCCATTTCTTTTTTTGTTTCTTCTTCCAGTGGCAAAACCTCATGTATTAGACGTTTTATCCCTTCAAGAGGGGGACAAGAAAAATCGATTCCTTCAATTCGTTTTTTCACTCGCTCGGAAACGAGCCTCATCGAAAAAGCCAACAGTTCTGACTGGGTAGAAAAATAATGGCGTAAGGAACCAACAGAAATTCCAGCCTCTTTCGCAATATTGCGGACGGTTGCTTTTTCAATTCCCTCCCTCGTAATGATTCTCCATGTCGCTTCCGCAATTTTTTTCCTTTGTTTATCATGATCAACTATTTTTGGCATGAATATATTATATCATGATTGTTTTTTTGATACATGTGTGCTAAATTGATTTTAATACAACTGTATTAAAAAGGGGATATTTATATGATTGCTTGGCTCATTATTGCCAGTGAAATTTTGTTTTGGCTATTTATTTTTGCGGGTTTATTCGCAAGATATGTTCTGAAATGGAAAAGAATTGGAATAATATTATTGTTTTGCACACCGCTTATAGACCTTTTTTTATTGATGGCTACTATTATTGATTTGAAAAATGGGGAAACAGCTCATTTTGTTCACGCGTTGTCAGCAGTTTATATCGGCGTCTCCGTTGCATTTGGAAGACGCATGATTCAATGGGCTGATGAACACTTTTCCTACCGATTTGCTGGGGGGAGTCGTCCCAAAAAAGCACCTCGATTTGGAAAAGAACATGCCAGGTACGAACGACAAGGCTGGTATCGGCATTTGCTTGCATGGACAATCGGGAATGGATTAATCCTTTTCATGGTTTTGCTCGTCAACGACTTTGACAAAACAAAAGAGCTGTTAATCACGGCAACCCGATGGTCTGTTATTCTTATCATCGATTTTTTGTGGAGTTTTAGTTATACATTATGGCCCCGCGGGGCAAAAAGGTAAAAAGCAGCTTACTGTATTGATCATGTATGTATGGACGACGTCGCAAGCCATAAAAATACGGGGATTACAAAATCACGCAGGAGCCAGCTTATTTCACGAGGAAAGATAGCTTGTTTTTAAGGCGGATATTGAAAACCAGATAGGCTAAGAAAAAAATATTGTCCGTATGAAAGGGAATAAAACCCCAATAAGGGTTATTTTATAGCCAAATGCTTTTCTCCCATAAATCTGTTCATCGTGAACCTCTAAACTATGCTGTTTCCACTTATCAATGACAACTAGAATCATATTTTGAAATACATGGAGATATGATTATATGAACAGGTTATAAAGGGGAGAGGCTTCATGGCGGATTTTGAAAAAGCGGCGAAATTTGAACATGGATTTTGGCTTCAGGTATTGGGAGATCATGCTCGATTTATACACGATTCACTCGGTCCTCAAGAACAACGGGAAATCGATTTGGCCCGTTATTTTATTCAAACGTTTGATTACCTTCTCGCAAGGGTTCAAGTCGATGACTTAGGGGCATTAAGCAACAAGGTGGAAGAAGAGGGCAATAAACTAAGAGAGTTTAAGCTCCGTTTAATCGAACGGCATTTGGTCGGAAAGATTCAAATAGGATTAAGTCCATCCTTTGTGAACCATATGGTCAATGAATTAGAGGAATATTTACGGATTTTAGACTATTTAAAAAAAGGAGCAGTTCCTCCTATCTTTCATGAACTTCACCACCACTTAATCTGGATTTTAGATGCGGCCGGTCATGCCGGAGCCATTTCAGATAACATGGATAGAATCGAAAAGAAAATCAAAGAGAAAAGCGATGATTTTACAAAAGACTTCGAAGCATTTTATTTAAAAGCGGTAGAAATGACAGGATTTCTGAGAACCAATCTTTCCTCTTTCCCCGCATTAGAGAGGCTTCATCATGATGTTTCCCTTGAAATGAAGCTCTTTATGAACTTTCTGAATGAAATAGAAGAGCTGGGATTAAGTAAGCAAGCTTTGGGTACTTTTGCCCCTCTAATGGCGGATCATATGATGAGAGAAGAGTGCTATTATTTAATAAGAATAGCGAGAAGTCCTCTTCCTCTTTAGGTGGGGGATGAATCGCTATTTTATTTTTTCTTCTATCCTACTATAATAACAAAAAACATAAAAAAAGGAGCAATTCCCGTACCGTAGTTTTGAACATGTGAAAGATTAGATTTCTCCAATTGAACCGGTTCGGCAAACATGGAGGCGATGTCATCGTTGTCATGAATATTGGACGTTTTCTTGGCGGCTTCATTTAATTTTGTCGATAACTCTTTTGAGCCGTCTGACAATTGGACAAGTCCATTCGTTAATTGATTGGCACCATGATCTAGTTGGTTTTCACCGTTTGCCAATTGATTTACTCCAGTTTGCAAGGAAGAAAATCCTTGCTGCCATTGATGAAAACCATTGGCAAATTGGACCGTTCCGGCGGATAATTGTTTCGCTCCGATGGCGGCTTCATTCATCTTGTCGCCAAATTGTTTCATGCCTTCTTCGATTTTCGCTTGTCCTGCCGCTAATTTCTCTGAACCTTGGGCCAGTTTTGATTGGCCGCTTTTCAATTGTTGCGTTGCTTTTGCTATTCCATCAGACATGGCGACGATTTGAAGAAATTGAGCATCTTTTTGCGCCTCTGGATGCGTTTTGATATACTGTTCCAATTGTTTCTTCAGTGCGTTCGCCGCATCGTTCACACGGGATTGTCCTTGAACTAATTTCTCATTCCCGCTTGCCCAATCCTTTGTTCCTTCTGTTAATTGATTCATTCCGGATTCCAATGTTTCATGTCCTTTCGATAGCTGGGACATGCCATTGTATAGCGATAACGATCCGTTTTGAATTCTATCCAACCCTTTGTTTAACTCTTGCTGACCGTTTGACAGTTTTCCGGTTCCTTGTTGAAGTTGAGCCGTCCCATTTTCCAGACGATGGATCCCTTCAGACAGTTGAACCATTCCGTTTTTTTCTTTCAAAATCCCTTCATTTAATTTCTCCGCACCGTCACTAGCTTTCCTGAGCCCCTTTGCTAATTGCTGAAACTTTGAAAATACGCCATCCGCATAAGATTTTGTAATGCTGTCGGCTATTTTTGTTTTCATTTCTTCCGTTGCGGTCGAGCTGATTTGTGAGGCGACATAGCTTTTGCCTGGATTCAATTGATAAATTAGTTTGGCGGGTTGGGGATGTTCATCCATCAACGTGCTGACTTTTTCGGAAAAATCTTTGGGAATGGTGATGACCATATAGTAATTGCCATCTTTTAAGCCTTGTTCAGCCACCTTTTTCGAGACAAAGTGGAAATTCAAATCTTTGTTTTTCTTCAATTCTTTGACAAAGTCTTTCCCCGCATGAATCGGTTTGTGATCCATCATCGAACCTTGATCTAAGTTCACAACCGCAACGGGCAGTTTGTCCAATCGTCCGTATGGATCCCAGTATCCTGCTATAAAGAATCCGGCATAGATTAAAGGAACAATCAAAAGAAATACTAATGCAATCCGCCCATGTTTATGAGCCCACATCAATTTTAAGTCTTTGTAAATTAATTTGATTCCTTTCATTCTTACCTCCTTGCCATGGTTGAAAGTTATATAGCCATTTTTTTATCATAAATTTTTTCATCCATATTGTATAATATATAATTAATTACAATAAGATAGCTTTCAGTCTATGGATAAGGCGGTGTATGGCAGATGGAATTGCTGCAACTGAAGTATTTTCAAACCGTTGCACGTCTCGAACACATGTCGAAAGCGGCAGAGGAACTGAACATTGCCCAACCTTCCCTTAGCAAGACGATTGCCAGATTGGAAGAAGATCTTGGCGTTCCGCTGTTCGATCGTCAAAATCGTCAAATTAAACTAAATCGATATGGAAAAATATTTTTGGGACGGGTTGAAAGAGCCTTTATGGAATTAAAGGAAGGGAAAAGAGAAATTTTAGAGTTGGCAGAGCGAAATCAACATAAGATCAGCTTGGCTGTATCCATTCCAAGAGTCCTTCCTGATTTATTAGGTTCTTTTTTAAAAAAATATCCTCAAGTCCATTTTCAACAATTTGTCCATTCGACATCGTCCATGAAACGTCATCTGAAAAACGGGGAAATCGATTTTTGTATTTCTTCGGTTCCCATTGAAGACCCTGAAATCATTTGGCAGCCCCTTTTCACGGAAGAAATTTTTTTGATTGTCCCGCCTGGACATCGGCTGGAAGGACGAGAAACGATTTATCTTGATGAAGTCAAGGACGAATCTTTTATCAGTATGCATACGGGATATGAAATCCGTAACTTAACCGATGAATTTTGCAGAAAAGCAGGTTTTATGCCACATATTGCTTTTGAAGGGGACGAGCCGGGAGTCATAGGGGATTTAGTGAAACAAGGATTGGGGGTTGCTTTTATTCCGGCCATCTATTGGATTCATCAAAAGAAACCTACTTTGAATCGATTACGAATCTTAGAACCAACATGCCAACGAACGATTGGTTTAGGCTGGTCTAAAAGACGATACTTTTCAGAAACAGCTCGTCAGTTTCATCAATTTATCTTCGAGTATTTCTCGAACATTTCTTCACAACTGAAAGAGATGACGTAGTGTCAAAATGAATGTTCAAGGACCGTTACTGCCAAAAGCATATTTGAGAGTAAAAATCAACGGACTTGCTGGTGATGGCTAGTCGATCTCAATGGAAGAAAGAATCAAAAGACTAAATCAGTACCTAATGGGTTGGTGCGGATACTTTTCACTAGCTGGCACTCCTATTGTCTTTAAGAAGCTTGATAAATGGATAAGAAGAAGGCTCCGAATGATGATCTGGAAACAGTGGAAGAAGCCGAAAACGAAAATAAAGAAACTTATACAACTCGGAGTTCAACCATATAAAGCATATGAATGGGGAAATTCGAGGAAATCATATTGGAGAATCTCTAAAAGTCCCATATTACACCAAACCCTTGGCAACTCTTATTGGAGTAGCCAAGGGCTGAAAAGCCTGTACAGTAAATATGGCGAAAAGCGTCATTAATTTGATTGAACCGCCGTATACCGAACGGTACATACGGTGATGTGAGAGGACGGAGGTTCACCACCTCCTACTACTTGATTTATGAACGCTTCCCATTTTCTTCAAATCCTCTGAAGGTGAAGCTGTCAAACGATTTTCCATATGAGGATCTACTCACCCGATATGACTCTATTGCAAGAAAACATGGAAATCATCATGAATGCTTAGTAAGTTCCAGGTGTAAGGTTCTCCTAATTTATAAATAAAAATGAAAACCAACATAACAAAGATATATGACTAAAACAGTGAAAAATCCTTGTTCAATTGCACCGCCGGTACGAATGCCAAAAGGTATACCAATTTCGATTTTTAAAGGCCATAAAAACTTAACTCCTTGTTTTGTGAGCATATCCAAGACCATATGACTGAACATTCCCATCAAGATACCCAATTCAATATCTTTAGGCCAGGAAGTTTGTTGGAATAAGAAGAATGCTAAAACTAAAAACAAAAGACTATGAGTAAAGGAGCGATGACCGAATACCGTGCTGATGATGTTGTCAATCAACGGCACCTTTCGGCCAATTAATGAACCGGTGTGATCAATATCCGGTATTAAAGCACCAAGGGCTAAACTACCAAAAAAAAGCGCTTCATGGCCAACGGCTCCTCCCAAGTTTAAATATAGAGAGCCTGCTGCTAAGCCCCCAACAATATGTGTTTTACCTTCCATTTTTCTCCCCTATTCTTTTAAACTATTTCCATAGCTTAGTATGAATTAGCTTTTAAATGAAATCAACCAGGCTGATGTCTTCCTTCATCAAGGAGTCAACATGCCAACAAACCATTGGTTTAGGTTGGTCCAAAACCAAAAGACGATACTTTTCGGAAACAGCTCGTCAGTTTCATCAATTTATCTTCGAGTATTTCTCGAACATTTCTTCACAACTGAAAGAGATGCCGTAGTGCCAAAAGAAATGGCCGAGATCCCGTTTTGTCGAATAAAAAAACAGACTTGCCAAGTGTGGCGGGGCTGTTTTTCGTGTGCGCCCGGCATGGGTGTAATCTATAGGGTGAAAGTCCCGAGCTGCGAAGGCAGAAGTAGCAGTTAGCTTAACGCAAGGGTGTCCGTGGTGACGCGGAATCTGAAGGAAGCTGGAGGCAAAACACCGGTCCGAGGAACACGAACCTCATATAAGGCTAGGTATGATTGAGTGAGTTTGCATAACAAAACAAAGCTCTTTCTGTCGAAGGTCATATCGAGTAAATGAGGCGGATAGATGGTGTGAAAGTGCATGTACTTACCCGGGGAGGTCTGGCGGATATGTGAAGTACTCTTCATAACCTACTTAGTGATAAGTAGCTGAACCGTCAGAAGTCAGCAGAGGTCATAGTATTAGTTGGTCTAGAACAACTAAGAAGGACCGAACAATTAAGAGAGAATAGCCCTTGGTATTCAGTGAGTCATGATGAACACAGAAAACGTAGTACCTCACTTGAGGGAGGAAGCGGTGAATCCCGTGGGAGACCTCTTGGAGGGTGGAGTGACCACTGGCATAAAGAGAACAGCTATTCACGGAAGTTATAAAGACTTGCGTCAATTATCTTAATTGAACCGCCGTATACGGAACCGTACGTACGGTGGTGTGAGAGGACGGGGGTTAATCACCCCCTCCTACTCGATTCGTTGCTCATGATGAATGATGATTCCATTGATCGAACAACAGAGCGTGATCTTGAACTCCTATTCAACGTGTTCAATTGGAGACAAAAAGAGACACCGGTCTCGTTTTGTCTCTTTTTGTGTTTGCGAGAATTGCTCGATGCTTCATGTTGACGCTGATGATTTTTGGCACGCTTTTTGCAGTAAGAAAGGGTGAAGAAACAAGAATGAAGGAGGTTCAAAAAGATGAATGTGATTCAAGGCAAAGGAGTTGCTTTAACTCGGGAAAAAGCCAAATGGATGTATCAAAAAATGCTGGAAATTCGTGTATTTGAAGATAAGGTTCATGAAATCTTTGCACAAGGGAAATTACCTGGCTTTGTTCATTTGTATGCAGGCGAAGAAGCGATAGCGGTTGGGGTGTGTGCGCACTTAAGTGATAAAGATACGATTACAAGTACGCATCGCGGGCACGGCCACTGTATTGCCAAAGGCTGCGACTTGGATGGAATGATGGCGGAGCTTTTTGGAAAGATCACTGGGTTGTGCAAAGGGAAAGGCGGTTCCATGCACATTGCCGACTTAGATAAAGGAATGCTGGGGGCGAATGGAATTGTAGGGGGAGGTTATCCTCTTGCTTGCGGGGCTGCGTTGACAGCGAAGTATAAAAAGACGGAAGATGTAAGCGTTTGCTTCTTTGGCGACGGGGCCAATAATCAAGGAACTTTTCACGAAGGACTTAATTTAGCGTCTATTTGGAAGCTGCCGGTTGTTTTTGTAGCGGAAAATAACGGGTATGGAGAAGCGACGCCATTTGAATATGCATCAAGCTGTAAACAGATTGTCGATCGCGCCATCGGCTACAACATGCCTGCCGTTCGCGTCGATGGGAAAGATGTGTTGGCTGTTTATCAAGCAGCGGAGGAAGCCATTCAAAGAGCACGCAACGGAGAAGGTCCAACGCTAATCGAATGTGTGACTTATCGAAATTACGGCCACTTTGAAGGAGATGCCCAAAAATACAAGACAGAAGAAGAGAAGAGAGAACACCTTCAAGAGCGGGATGCCATCGTTCTATTCAGAAAACATTTACTTAGTCAACAACTATTGTCAGAAAAAGAATTAGTGGAAATGGAAGAATCCGTAGAACAGGCGATAGAAAAGGCGGTTGAATTTGCTGAAAAAAGCCCGTACCCGGAGGCATCAGAGCTGTTAAAAGACGTGTATGTATCTTATTAAAAGAATGATAGGAGGCGGTATAGATGGTGAGAAAGATCAGTATGTCGAGTGCGATTAATGAAGCATTGAAGCTAGCGATGCGAAAAGATGAAAATGTCATTCTGTTAGGAGAAGATGTGGCTGGCGGTGCGGCTGTTGACCACTTGCAAGATGATGAAGCATGGGGCGGTGTATTAGGGGTAACGAAAGGATTAGTTCAAGAATTTGGCCGGGAGCGGATTTTGGATACTCCGATATCCGAAGCGGGATATGTAGGGGCGGCCATGGCCGCAGCGGCTACAGGATTAAGACCGATTGCCGAATTAATGTTTAATGACTTTATCGGAAGTTGTTTGGATCAAGTGCTGAATCAAGGGGCCAAATTCCGATATATGTTCGGAGGAAAGGCGAAGGTGCCGGTTACGATTCGAACAACTCACGGAGCAGGCTTTCGGGCGGCGGCTCAACATTCTCAAAGCTTATATGCCCTATTCACCAGCATTCCCGGCATTAAAGTCGTGGTTCCGTCCACGCCATATGATGCGAAAGGATTGCTGCTTGCTTCTATTGAAGACGATGATCCGGTGATCTATTTTGAGGACAAGACATTGTATAACACGACTGGGGATGTTCCGGAAGGGTATTACACCATTCCATTAGGAAAGGCAGACATTAAACGGACAGGATCCGACCTCACGATTGTCGCGATTGGAAAACA
Organism: Bacillus smithii; assembly: GCF_001050115.1. Classification (NCBI taxonomy): domain Bacteria; kingdom Bacillati; phylum Bacillota; class Bacilli; order Caryophanales; family Bacillaceae; genus Bacillus; species Bacillus smithii. The sequence continues at coordinate 535,260 of NZ_CP012024.1, forward strand.
AGTTCATACAGCGTTATCGGCAGCGGAAGAATTGGCGAAAAAAGGATTGGAAGTGGAAGTGGTCGATCCGCGAAGCTTATCTCCGCTGGATGAAGACACGATTCTTTCTTCCGTGGCGAAAACCAATCGTCTTGTGATCATTGATGAAGCGAATCCAAGATGCAATGTGGCCACCGATATCGCTGCATTAATTGCCGATAAAGGGTTCGATACGTTGGATGCACCGATTAAACGGATTACGGCACCGCATACACCTGTGCCATTCTCTCCTCCACTGGAAGACCTTTATCTTCCGACACCGGAAAAAGTAATAGAAGTGGTATCAGAATTAATAGGGGATCCGTCGCTTCTAAACGTGTAATCAAGCAAAAGAGAAAGGAGAGATAGAAAATGGCCGTAGAAGTGGTTATGCCGAAATTAGGAATGTCCATGAAAGAAGGGACCGTTTCCGTTTGGAACAAGCAAGCAGGCGATCCCGTCAAAAAGGGAGAGCTGATTGCCAGCATCAATTCAGAGAAAATCGAAATGGAACTCGAGTCTCCCGCAGATGGCACCATTTTAGATATTGTCGTACCGGAAGGAGAAGGAGTTCCTCCCGGAACCGTGATCTGCTATATCGGCGATGCGAATGAAAGCATCTCCAAAATCGAAAGAAACATAGAAACAGCACAGACAGAAGTCGCTGCCACGGCAACGGCAACAAAAGTAAAAGAATCACAGCCTTCCGTTCAAACAGCAGCAAAAGAGAAAATCAAAATTTCTCCTGTCGCCAGAAAAATGGCGGAAGCTGCCAACTTAGATATTCGGACCATTCAAGGGACCGGACCAGGGGGAAGGATTACGAAAGAGGATGTTCAAAAAGCGATTGCCAACTCTTCTTCCGTGGAATCTCCGTCTACAAAGGAGCAAGAATCGGCTGAAACCATTACTCATAACATCGAGCCGACTAAGAAAGTTCCGGTTGCCGGCATGCGAAAAATCATCGCAGAGCGGATGCAAGGCAGCTTGCAAAACAGCGCCCAATTAACGTTAAACATGAAAGTGGATGTCACCGATTTGATCGCTTTGCAAAAACAATTAACTGGAACGGCACAAACCCATTATGAAACAAAGCTTACCGTGACGGACTTTGTGGCCCGTGCAGTTGTTCTTTCTCTTCAACAGCATAAAGAGATGAACAGCGCTTATATCAACGATCAAATTCATCTATTTGATTCGATTCATCTTGGAATGGCCGTTGCTTTGGATAAAGGATTGGTTGTCCCTGTGATTCGCAATGCAGAAAACCAATCGTTGATTCAATTAGCCCAAAATATCAAATCGCTGGCCAAGCGAGCACGCCAAGGACAGCTGAGCCATGAAGAGATGAAAGGATCCACGTTTACCATAAGCAATTTGGGTGCTTACGGAATTGAACATTTCACTCCGATTTTAAACCCGCCTGAAGCAGGAATTCTTGGGGTAGGAGCGACTTATGACACACCTGTCTATATAGGAGATAAACTGGAGAGAAGAACGATCTTGCCGCTTAGCCTTACATTCGATCATCGTGTGTTGGACGGAGCACCGGCCGCGGCCTTTCTCCGGACACTGAAACAATATTTAGAAGAGCCATTTACCGTGCTTTTATAGAAAGAAGGTGGAGTTCATGACCACATTAGCCATTATTGGAGGTGGACCTGCGGGATATGTGGCGGCGATTACGGCCGCCCAGCAGGGACAACAAGTCATTCTAATTGAGCAAGGACCTCTAGGAGGAACTTGCTTAAACGAAGGCTGCATGCCGACGAAATCTTTGTTGGAAAGTGCTGAAGTCTATGAGAAAGTCCGACATGCCGAAGACTTTGGAATCAGCCTTTCATCCGCTCAAGTAGGAGTAAATTGGAACCAAGTTCAGCAGCGGAAAAACCGAATTGTTCAAACGCTTGTTCAAGGGATTGGCTATTTAATGAAGAAAAATAGAATCCAAGTCAAAAACGGCACCGCTTCTTTTCTCACGGCCAATCGTTTACGCGTGGAGAATGAAAGCGGACAAGAAATCGTGGAAGCGGATCGCTTCATTATTGCTTCAGGATCGGAGCCGATCAGTCTGCCGTTCGCCCCTTTTGATGGGGAGTGGGTCATTCACAGCGGGCAAGCCATGTCTCTTCCGTCGATTCCTTCTTCGCTTTTGATTATTGGCGGAGGAGTGATCGGATGCGAGTTTGCCAGTATTTATAGCCGCCTGGGAGCGAAAGTCACCATCGTCGAGATGGCCGAGCAGCTTCTGCCGGGGGAAGATGAAGATATCGCTTCGATTTTGCAGGAGCAATTGGAAAAGGACGGAGTGACCATCTATACTTCTACTTCTTTAAAAGATTTGAATGCGGATAAAAAGAAAGCGATCATTGAAAACCGGGAAGGAATTCGTGAACTAAGCGCGGATTATGTTTTAGTCTCCATTGGCAGAAAGCCAAGAATCGCGAATTTAGGGCTGGAGGATATCGGAATCGAATTTTCCAAACGAGGCATCGCAGTTAATGAACAGATGCAGACGAATATTCCTCATATTTATGCTTGCGGCGACGTCATTGGCGGAATTCAGCTCGCTCATGTAGCGTTTCACGAAGGGACCATCGCGGCTCTACATTCCGGAGGACAAGAGGTGAAAGTAAACTATCGAGCGATTCCTCGCTGCATCTATACATCACCTGAAATTGCCGGAGTCGGACTGACAGAAAAACAAGCAAGAGAGCAATATGGCGATATTCGAGTTGGAGAGTTTCCGTTCACGGCCAATGGCAAAGCGCTCATACTCAACGAGCCGATCGGAAAAGTAAAAGTGATCGTGGAACCGCAATATCACGAAATAGTGGGAGTTTCGATTGTAGGTCCACGTGCGACAGAATTGATAGGACAAGGAACCGTCATGCTGCACGCTGAGATGACGGTGGACATTATGGAGGATTTAATAGAGGCCCATCCTACTTTGTCTGAAGCCATTCATGAAGCTTTGCTCAGTGCCGTGGGCCATGCGGTGCATGTATAGCCGAAGTTCTCAAAACTAGCAGTTAGTATTCTGGGTTCGCCGAAAACGTCCATGAACTGAAGATCATGTGGTACCGTACCATGACGAAAATGGAATTCTCTCATCCTACTATTTGGGGGGAAAGAAAAATGGAAAAACTCATTTTTACGGAAGTATTGCAGATTGGCATCGTTGTGGATGATTTGGATGCTTATATGAAAAGGTATCGCGATGATTACGGTATAGGGCCTTGGTTAGTCTATGATTTTAACAAAGAGACGGTAAGGAATATGACGATCCGTGGTGAAAAAGTCGATTACTCTATGAAAATCGCATTATGTGATGCGCATAATGTCCAATGGGAGCTCATTGAGCCTACCGATGACCGCAGCGTGTATGCGGAATTTTTGAAACAGCATGGCCCCGGTTTGCACCATGTCGCATTAGGGACGGAAAATCATGATGATGTAGTGAAAACGATGGCGGCAAGAGGAAATGAGGTGATTCAAAGCGGGATCTTCCATAAAATCGGGTACACATACTTAAACACAACGAAAGACCTTGGCTTTATCGCAGAAATTTACCATATACCGGAAGGGTTTGAACTGCCCGCTCCATTGCGAACTTATCCTCCGCAATCATAAGTTGGCCAAAGATGAATTTTATCGATTAGACAAACCAAATGGTCATTCTCTGTTTAGAATAGAACAAGATGAGAAACTTGCGGTCGGGCTGCCCATTCTCTTATGTTTTACAGGATGGGTAGCATTTCAAGAACTTCTCAATCAATAAGGAGGGAACAATATTGAGCAGCTCTCCCAAAATCGCGCTTGTCACCGGAGCGGGCCGAGGCATAGGTCGAGCGATTGCTTTACGTCTTGCCCGTGACGGATTTCATGTTGTCATAAACGATATTCATTTGGAAAACGCCCAATCTGTGGTAGATGAAATAAAGAAACTGGGCAGAGAAAGTTTTGCCGTTCAAGCGGATGTAAGCAAAAGAGACGATGTGTTTCAAATGGTGGAGCAAGCGGTCAAACGCTTCGGACAACTGGACGTCATGGTTTCCAATGCCGGCATTGCCCAAGTAAAGCCGTTACTGGAAGTAACAGAAGAGGATATGAATAAAATCGTTCAAATCAATGTGTTTGGCGTTCTCTATTGCCTGCAAGCGGCAGCCGAACAAATGAAAAAGCAAAAAAGAGGGAAGATCATTCATGCGGCCAGCATTGCGAGCTATAAAGGATTCAGCCTTCTTGGCGCCTATTCGGCCACGAAATTTGCCGTTCGAGGCTTGACACAAGCGGCAGCTCAGGAATTGGCGCCATTTGGGATCACCGTGAATGCCTACTGTCCCGGAATTGTCGACACTCAAATGTGGGACTTGATTGATGAAAAAATGGCGCATTATATGAATCTTAAAAAAGGAGAAGCTTTTCGGCAGTTTTCGGATGGCATCACTCTTGGGCGGCCGGAAACACCGGAAGATGTCGCAAAGTTTGTTTCTTATCTTGCATCGGAGGACTCCGATTATATGACCGGCCAATCCGTCATGATCGATGGGGGTGTGATTTTTTCCTGAATGATTGGAATAAAAGCATTTTCCGAAAAAGCAGTTCAAAAAGGGGACATGAAGATGTTGGTTCATGTCTTCTTTCTGCATGGAGATTTATGTTGAAAGCGCTTAAGTTTTCCTCTATAATGATTTCGAATACTCCGAATAAACAAAAATTTCTCTTCGAAACCTTTCCTTTTTCTGTTTCCTCATGTCGGTCTTTGCCAAAAGTATGGATTCTGTATATGATCAATATTTCCAAATTAAGGAGGATATTATGTTTACAACAACCTGTAACTGGATTACATGGAAGCGTTTTGTAAACGAAGGAGTGCTGGATTCGTCTCGCTTAAACAAAAGAGTCATCGAATCTTGGTATCGTTGCAAGAACAATGACGTCAATCCATATTTGAGTAAAGGCCAACATGTTTTATCCAATGATTTGCTTGCCGTTCAAAAAGAAAAAAACTCCTTGCTCCTCGATATTGCTTTGCCTCATTTGAATCGAATGAAACAAGCCATGAAAGAATTGGAAATGATCGCTTTAATCATTGATCCGGATGGATATGTATTGTCGGTGGCGGGAAATCAAAGAATCCTTCACGATGCACGAAAAATTAATTTTATGGAAGGCGCCCGCTGGACAGAGAAAGAAGTCGGAACGAATGCGATCGGAACAGCGTTGGAAATTGAAGAAGCGGTGATGATAAACGGCACCGAACATTATTCCGTCGCTTCCCATAATTGGACTTGTTCGGCTGCTCCGATTCGAAACGATGACGGCGCATTAATCGGCATCATCGATGTTTCTTGTCCGGTTGATCGTGCCCATCCTTTTATGTTGGGGATGGTAGCGTCTGTTTCTCATGCGATCGAACGGGAAATCAGCATACGTACTCATAAAAATGAGATCGAACTGGTCCATAGGAGCGTGGATTTCATGGATTCTCATCAACCCGTCATCGTTTGCAACGAGAAAAAAATCGTCGTGGCCGCAAGTAAACCGGTTCGTCAAAAAATACCTCACTGGGCCGGCAAGAAGGTCAATGAAATATTAAAATACGGATTTCGGATTCAAAAAGAAACCCCTGTCTTTGCCAATCAGCATAAAGGCTTCATCGGAACATGCGTTTATTTATCAGAACGAGCTGTCCAAAAATCCGATTCCGTTCCCGGCGCTGCTTTTTCCACTCAACCGTTTGTGTTTCAAGGAGAGACCGGTACAAGCAAAGCGTTTCAAAACACATTGGAGGAAGTGAAGCGTGTCGCACCGACGGACGCAAGTGTTTATATATTAGGGGAAACGGGAACCGGAAAAGAATTGGTGGCTCGAGCGATTCATGAAAATAGCCCGCGGAAAAACGGTCCTTTTATTGCGATCAATTGCGGGGCGATTCCAAGAGAGCTGATGGAAAGTGAACTGTTCGGTTATGTGGAAGGAGCTTTTACAGGAGCTAAGCGCCAAGGATATAAAGGAAAATTCGAGCAAGCCAATAACGGCACGATTTTTCTAGATGAGATCGGTGAAATTCCGCCGGCTATGCAAGTGGCGCTCTTACGGGTTTTGCAAGAACGCAAAGTAACCCCCGTTGGAGGGACGAAAGAAATTTCTTTAAATATTCGCATCATTACCGCTACTCACCGAGATCTTCTCCAACTAGTCGAAGAAGGATCCTTTCGCAAAGATTTATATTACCGCCTTCATGTGTTTCCGATACATGTTCCGCCGCTCCGGGAACGAAAAGAAGACATTCCGCACTTAATTCGATACTATTGCGAAAAACACAACTGGAATACCGAATGGCCGGATGAAGTATTGGAACGAATGATGGACTATCATTGGCCGGGAAACATACGGGAACTGTTCAACGTATTGGAACGACTGCAAATTTTATTCCCATGTGGAATAACGGATTCATCCCAAGTCTTGAACCTATTGGACTCATTCGACATCCATCATCGGATCACAGCTCCATCTACTACGGAATCAGCAAAAACCGACACACCCACCCAACTGACATTCCGCGAAAAAATTCAAAAAGACTTAATGATTGAGGCACTACGAAAAACGAAAGGAAACGTATCTTTAGCCGCCAAATTGCTCGACATCCCAAGAAGCACATTTTACAAACGAATTCGGAAATTTGGTTTATAAGTCCTTTATCAAGGAACATGAAAAAAGGTTCCTTTTTTCTTTGGATAAAAAGCGAGAAAATAGTGGAATTTACTTTTTCCGTCTTACTTAATTTCTAAAAAGTATAGAAAAATAGAGAAGTTACTCTATTCAAAAGGTAGCTTTTCAAAACGAAAGCAAAGAAAAAAGACTTACTGGCAGTCTAGTATGACATTCACTCCATATATTTCGGAAACAACGCACGGGTTTTTATAAAAGTTTGGCCATATAATATTCGTCTACATACTCCCCATTCACAAGAAGGGAGTCTTTCTTTATTCCTTCTTTTTCAAACCCCATTTTGCTGTATAAAGAGATCGCAGCCCGGTTGTTCGTCATCACGGTTAATTCTAAACGGTGAATGTGATGTTCTCTAGCCCACTTTTCTAATGCCAAAAATAATCGGGTGCCGACGCCTTTCCCTCTGTATGATTCCAATATTCCGACGACAAGGTAGACCGAATGTCGGTTCCGTCTTGCCCCTCCGCCAATGGCGATCAAGTAGCCGATGAGGTCGCCTTTCTCTTCTGCAACGAATATGGTCGAATTTTCTTCTTCCTCCATCGCCACTATTCGGTATCGCTGCTGTTCAGGCGTCAGCTTTCTTTCACCGGCCTCAAAAAGCATAAAATCGGATTCACTTTCCACTTGTAAAATCAAATTCACCAACTTTTCAGCATCATCAAGATCGATTTGTCGAATATGCAACTCATTCTCCCTCCAAAAGATGAATTTCGACGAACTGATTTAGCCATTCAGACCTATCTTCCAACAATTATCGCTCATTATCCTGCTTTTGGCATTATTAACTTTATCTGTTATAATAGCTTAAATTTTAAATATTACCACAAAAAATGACAATATTACTATAAAAACCATAAGGAAAATGAATATTTAAATTCTAGTAAAGCAATTAATAAAATTAGAAAGTATTTAAAAACTGGAGAAAAAAATAGAGATAGTATCTCAAGAAAGTTAATTGAAAAAAATGACTTCACATTATATAATTTAAGTGAGATTGACCCATACCTATTTCAATTGATTGCTTCGATAGATGGAGCGATTATTCTAGATAAAAATTTAAATATACTCTCTTTTGGAGAGATAATTTTAGAATCAAAAAATAAAGAGAATATTACATCAAATGCGGATAAGTTGATTTTTGGTGCGAGAACAACAGCAGCTAAAGAAGCGTCATTTTCTGGAATAGCTATTAAGATTTCAGAAGATAGTGACATTGAATTATTTAAAAATGGAGAAAAAATACTGTGGCTATAGAGATAGGTGCGTCAGCTATCACCGCCCAGATTTTGTCGAGATTTGTGGAATAATAGAAAGGAGAGTTTGTCACTGCCGAAGTGACCGACTCTCTTTTTTTGATTAAATAGAATTCGAAATGGAAAAATGCTAGAATCTTAATAGCAACTGCATAAGCAGGGTGGGCGGTTGACCACTTCCCGTTGAAGGGAGGTGGTAAAATGACGACATACGAAGCATTAAGTCTAGTCGCTCAATTCGGTCTAGTGCTGATAGGAGTGCTGACATTGATTGTTACTATGGTCGTCTATATAAACAAAAAGAAATAACCGTCCTCCCATGACCAAAGGTATGACGGTTATTTCACTGTCATTAAGGTCAGCCGCTCTTCTTGCGGCATGTAGTTGCACTGACCGGGTGTTCCCGCACCCGGTTTCTTTTATTTTATGTTGCTTTTGACTATAGTATACAGGAAATGTTGAATTATGTTCAAGGGGGGGGGTCTGACCCCATCAATAGTTTAAAGTGGTAAAGGGATGGAGGAGAAGTGGATTGTAATGGAATGAATTAGTGTCTGGAACGTTTCCGAAGTTTTTCATCATATATTTCGACAGAAGCTGTCTGAGCGTCTGTCTTTTTTGTTTTTAAGACTGTTTGATATTTTTTTCAGGGACTGGTCTAAGCATAATAGGGTGCATGGGCATGACAGCCTTCTTATTTGCAAAGTCTTCCGCGTAGCCTTTGCTTTCATGCCCGTCAGGTTTCTTGAAAGTGGAAATAAATCAAATGCAAACGGTCTTAAAAACGCCTTTACGCAAAAAAAGTGACGATCCTCAACATGGTTGAAAAACCATTCGATTCGTAATATTTGAGACGCACAAAATATGCCTTCATCTATTAGACAAAATTCAAATGTTCGAAAAATATTCCGGATTTCGCAACAGTTGTTCGAGTTCATTGCCGGGTAATGGACGACTGAAAAGATAGCCTTGGCCGATGGGACAAGAGTGTTTTGTTAGAAACTGCAGCTGTTCTTTCATTTCAATCCCCTCAGCAATGACGTTTAATCCTAGGTGAGAGGCCATGGTAAGAATCGTTTTGACAATCACCCCGTCATCTTGAAAAAGTTCTTCTATAAAAGAACGGTCAATTTTTAGTGTGTCAATGGTGAAGCGTCTCAAGCTTGCGAGTGAAGAGTACCCTGTTCCAAAGTCATCAATAGAAAGGGAAACTCCTAAGGATTTTAGTTTTTCTAATAAAGGAATGGCACTTTTAGGATCCTGCATCATACTCTCCGTAATTTCGAGTTCAATGTATTTTGGATCAAGGTTGCCTTCTTTTATAATTCTTTGGAGAGAATCCATAAATCGATTGGATTCAAATAAAAATGGCGACAAATTCACAGCTACATAAATAGGGGGAAGCCCTTTTTCGTGCCATTTTGCGATTTGTTCGCAAGCCGTTTTCAAAACCCATTCGGTAATCGGGACAATCAAGCCTGTTTCTTCCGCTAAAGGAATAAATTCCGAAGGGGGGATGATTCCCTCTGTAGGGTGATTCCAGCGAATGAGTGCTTCCACTCCTACCATTTTTCGCTTTTGCAAATCGACAAGCGGCTGATAATATAGAAGTAACCCTTCCTTTTGAATGGCTTGTCTTAAAGCCGTTTCCATTTTCATATTTTTGGATAAGACTTCATGGGTTTCGCTAGTGAAAAATTGAATAGAATTGTTTCCTTTTTCTTTTGCTCGATACATGGCAAAATCCGCTTTTTTAACTAATGTTTCAATATCTTGCCCGTCTTGAGGGGAAAGACTGACGCCGAAGCTGGCACTAAAAGAATAGGATTCCTTATGAAATAAAAAAGGTTTTTTTAATAGTACTTTCACCTTTCGAATGATGTCCATTACTTCGGATATGTCTTTATTTTTGACGACAATCGAAAACTGATCTCCCTCAAAACGATAAACGTTGCCAATCCCTTTTAAATGAATGGCCAGTCGCTTGGATATTGATTTGAGAAAGCGATCCCCCACCGAATGGCCTAGTGTATCCGTAATGTATTTAAAACGATCAATATCGAAGAAGATCAAGGCCATTTGGTCCGTTTTCTTTTTTTGGTTTAACCATGCACCTACTTCTTCGTTGAAGTAATGACGATTTGGGAGGCCGGTCAGACTGTCGTGATAGGCGTTAAACAGTAATTGTTCCTCTAATTTTTTTAAGTCTGTTATATCTTGGCGTATGGAAATGTATTGATAAGGTTTCCCTTCTTCATTTAAAAAAGGTACAATAGTGGTTTTTACCCAGTAGTATGTCCCGTCTTTCGCTTTATTTTTAATATCGCCTGTCCAAATATCCCCTTTTCCAATGGTTTCCCACATATTCTTAAAAAAGCTTTTTGAATGGTATCCTGAATTAAGAATCCGATGATCTCGTCCGATTAATTCTTCTCGACTGTATTTCGAGATGTCGCAGAATTTCTGATTGGCATAAGTGATTTTTCCGGTATGATCTGTAATCGCAACAATAGTAGATTGATCCAAAGCATACTTAATGTCTAATAATTCTTTGATGCTGTCAGGTGACAGGCCTTGAAAAGCTTTCACGTCATGATTGGTTGAATCCATAAAATCCCTCTCTAATTCATTAAATTAGTTTTTTGTGACTTTGGTATGATTTTTTATTGGCTAAGTGAATTTTCATAAGCCTTACCCTTGTATCAATGAGTTTCATCGTAAAAAAAGAAGTATCCCCCACGTCTTGTATAACGGTAATTGGTGCAAAAACCTAAGAAGACTGGAGCGATACTTCCTATGCTATTATATAATAATATAGTATATTTTGGCATTCAAGAATTATGTGAAAGGCAATCTGTCCATGCGTTTAATGTATTGAACGAATTTTTGCCGGCGCATCAAATGAGCTGCGAACTGAATCTGTGATGATTTGCCTAATTCTTTGAGTCTATGTTTTTTAAAATGAAAAGATGAATTTAATCCGGAATCATTTTTCAAAAATTTCTAATAGAAAAAATAGACAAAAGTTTGTTGATCCTTTATAATCCCTATGGGAAAAGTATGCCAAGAATAAAAATCACTCTCGAGAGTTGGTGATAAATGTTGTATAAATTTAAAGGAAGGATTGTGGCATCCTCTTTAGTTCTTCTTTTACTCATTTTCATTCGAACAGCCGTATGGATGAAAATAGGGCGAGTTCCTCATCTCATTCCAATCCCCGGCATCATCGCTTTAATCATTGCATGGTTGTTAGGAAGAAAATATGATGAAACCTTTTTCCTTTCAATGAAAGATCTTTTGACGGGATTGAATAATAGAAGATACGTTCATTTTATATTTCCGAAATTCATAAAAACAGCACAACGCAAAAAGAAAAAACTGGTTGTTTTTGTATATGATGTTGATGAATTTAAACAAATCAATGATCATTATGGTCATGAATACGGTGATCAAATACTCCTATCGGTTTCAAAAGTTTTGGAGAGTGATATAACAAAGCATGATGTCATTGCCCGTTGGGGAGGAGATGAATTTCTCGGCCTTTCCCTTTTTTCTGACCTTCATGAAATCAAAGCAAAAATAGATTCCCTTCAGTCGAAACTCAAGGAACTGGCCAAAAGTTTTGGAAAAAAGATTTCCGTTTCTGTTGGATATGCCGTTTACGGAGAAGATGGAAAACGATTGCACGATTTAATTGAAAAAGCGGATCAAAACATGTACAGAAACAAACACTCCAGGAAAACAGTGTAAGTATATAAGGAGAGCTTGGCACATTTTGAAATCGTTAGGAAGATCAATATTTTGGACGGACTGCAACAGGCGAGAAAGAAGGGGACATTTGTGATTGCACGGTATCAAGTCGATTAGAAATTTAGGTGACAATTTACCTTTTATACAGTAGACGGGGAGCGTTTTTAACTTCTATTTCTGTTTCAAGTTTGCATCGTTGATTGGTCAGTGGTGGCAAAGAAAAATGTACGATTTGAAAGCATATTTTGGAATGGGAATGCCTTGAGCTTAAAGGGGTAAGTTGTGTTTGCTGCTTTGAAGAATCCTGATGCTGCAGTTTTTTTTTATCAGGAGGCTCTTGGTCAGCAATAAAATAGAATTGTATATTTATTATCAGTTTTGAAATTAAATTCCGTTGAGTATTTCACGGATAAAAGCAAGCGATGTTAGAAAAATAACAGCCTCTGCCGAAAAGGCAAGAGGCTGTTATGGCTTTTATTTGTCCGCCGGAAAGACAATGCCTGTTTGTTTCCGGGCTTTTTCTATAATTTCGATGGTCGTAAGTGAGTGTTGATGCGAATTGATCTCCGATTGTTGTTTGCCGTTTTGAATTAATTCGATAAATTCTTTTGCTTCGTAGTACATAGGATGATGGTCTTGGGTTTCGGTAATGTCTTCGATGCGTCCGTCGCGATAGCGAATTTCGACTTTTTGCGGCGTATGGATCGCATCGATGATAATGCTTCCTTCTTCTCCTTGAATTTCGGCAGGGATATAGGAATTCGAAATTTTGGAGTACTGAACCACCGCGTCCATTTCTCCATAGTCGAGAATGACGCTTCCTTCTCCATCCACACCCGTTTCCAGTTTAACACTGTTGGCTTTTACATTAAGAGGTTTCCCGAATAATACTACCATTGGATACAGGCAATAAACGCCAAGGTCCATTAAAGATCCGTTGGAAAATTTGGGGTTAAAGGCGTTTAGCACCGTTCCTTGCTTGTATGCGTCATAGCGCGATGAATATTGGCAATAGCTGGCGAAATAGCGGCGTATTTTTCCAATTTTATGTATATGTTTGCGAATGGCTTGGAAATTAGGGAGTAGTGTTGTTTTCATCGCTTCCATTAGGACGACATTGTTTTGTTGGGCTGCTTCGATCATAGCTTGCACTTCTTTTGTATTGGAGGCCATTGGTTTTTCGCATATAACGTGTTTGCCGTGGTTCATCAACAAAATGGCTTGTTCGGCGTGAAAGGAATTAGGGCTTGCAATATAAACAGCATCAATTTCATTGCTTTTCGCCATTTCTTCTAAGTTGGTAAAGGTCAGTTCAGTACCTACTTTTGCCGCAAATTCTTTTGCTTTCTCTTCAGTCCGCGAATACACAGCCTTTAAAGAAAAATCTGGCACTTCTTTGGCCGCTTTAATAAATTCCTCAGTAATCCAGTTCGTTCCAATGATCGCAAATTTTATCATCGTTAGTCACTCCTTCATGGCTAGAACATGCTACCAGCATTGTACCATATTTTAAGGGGCCTGACCCCTTTAAGCCATTAAAGGGGTCAGGCCCCATTTGGTATATTGATATAAATATCCTATTTTTCTGGGAAATTGATTTATGAGGAATGCGCAGATGAAATGATGAACAATAGCGTTGACGAGCTTAATTAGTGTGATATAATTCAGAATAATAAATTATATTGGAATTATCATAATATTATTTTTGGATCGCTTGTTTGCTTCTGCACTGCAAAGCTCTTTGTTAGAACGTTGGAATGATAGAATGTCAAATTTCTGGAGAAAGAAGGGGTAAGATGGTACTCATTGGTGTTGCTTTGATCATTGTTGGCTTTTTGTTTCGGATCAATCCGTTGGTTGTCGTAACGGTTTCGGGATTGGTCACTGGGTTGATAGCTGGTATTCCCTTTAAGGATCTCATCGCTCAATTTGGTGAAGCGTTCACGACGAACCGTTATATGTCGATTTTAATCATTACTCTTCCGGTTATCGGTCTTATGGAACGAAGCGGTTTGCAAAAACAATCGGCTTTGCTTGTTTCGAAAATAAAAGCGATCACCGCTGGTAGATTGATCAACATTTACTTTTTGATCAGGGAAATAGGGGCGGCGCTAGGATTGAATAGTATCGGTGGACATCCACAAACTGTTCGTCCCCTCATTGCACCAATGGCGGAAGGAGCTGCGGAAGCCAAATACGGGAAGCTACCTAAAGAGGAAAGGGAAAATATCCGTGCACATACGGCCGCTGCTGACAACATTGGATTGTTTTTCGGTGAAGATATTTTTGTTGCTGTCGGAGGAATTTTATTAATGAAAGGCTTCTTTGACCAAAATCATGTTGTGAGTGACCCAGTGTTGATGGCACTATGGGGGATTCCCACTGCGGTTGGTGTCTTCATCATCCATTCCATTCGACTATATTTATTCGACAGACGTTTGGAGCGACGTCTTGGGCAAAAGAAACCTGAAAACAAGGAAGTGAAATCTTCATGATACTGTCTCTTGAATACCTCTATGTTTTGATGGGAGTCATCGGTTTGTGCTGTTCTATCTACACTTTTTTAGATAAAAAAAATACAAAACGAGTCACTTCGGGGTTGTTTTATTTTATCTATGCTGTGACTTTGTTGCTGGGAAAAGTGATCCCGCCGTTTTACATAGGCTTGCTCGTCATTCTGATGGTACTTATCGTAGGTTTCGGAGGTTTAGAAAAAGGAAAATATGACAGCACAAGCGAAGAGGAACGCGAAGCGAAACGCAAGCGGCTCGGCAATTGGCTGTTTTTACCGGCGTTGCTTATTCCATTTTTAACCGTTATTTTTTCAAAAGCACTGGCGGGTATCAAAATCGGCGAACTCTTTCTATTTGATCCATCCAATCCGACATTGGTTGGTTTAGGCGTTGCTTGCGTCATCGCTATGATGGTTGCTCTGGCACTTACAAAGAGTACTCCAAAGACAGCCATCAAGGAATCCCGCCGTTTGCTGGAGGCAATTGGTTGGGCTGTCGTATTGCCTCAATTTTTAGCGACGCTTGGCACGATTTTCGATAAAGCTGGCGTCGGCAATGTGGTGGCCGATATTGTCAAACATATGATTCCATCTAATTCATTATTTTGGAGTGTCGTGGTGTTATGTGTTGGAATGGCGTTCTTTACCATGATCATGGGAAATGCGTTTGCGGCCTTTCCGGTCATGGCCGGAGGAATCATCATTCCGATCCTGATTCAGCAGTTCGGAGCGGATCCAAACCAAATTGCCGCCATTTCCATGTTTGCCGGTTATTGCGGAACGTTGATGACACCTATGGCTGCCAATTTTAATATTGTTCCCGCAGCTTTATTAGACTTGAAAGATAAATATCATGTCATTCGGGTGCAAGTACCAACAGCGTTGTTGACGCTTTTGCTCAATATTGTGCTGATGTATTGCCTGGCTAGATGGCAAATGTAGCTTTGGGATATGAAAATGTTGTGCACATGTGTAGATGATATGATATGGCCAATGGAGCGTCCGTTTGAAACAAAATGATAGGGAATATTGTTGTGAGATTCATAGGTTTCGAGAGGAAGAGCATCGGAGGGAATAGTATGGAGAAAAAAGTTTTAATGACCGGTTTTGATGCTTTTGAAGGTGAGCGTGTGAATCCGGCTTTGGAAACAGTCAAAATTTTAAATGGTTACCAGGAAAAAGGGGTTCACATTGTTGCTGTAGAAATCCCAACGGTCTTTCGAGCCTCGATCAAAAAGCTGGAAGAAGCGATTAAAGAGGAGAAGCCAGATGTTGTGATCTGCGTTGGGCAGGGAGGAGGTCGAACACACATTACACCAGAGCGGGTAGCCATTAATGTGGATGATGCCAGAATTCCCGATAATGAAGGCAATCAGCCGATTGATGAGGCGATTGTAAAGAATGGTCCGGTTGCCTATTGGTCGACGCTGCCGATCAAACGCATCGTGAAGAATCTACGAGAAAGCGGTATCCCTGCAGAGGTATCTAACTCAGCCGGAACGTTTGTCTGTAATCATTTGTTTTACGGTTTAATGCATTATTTGCATGACAATGCTCCGGATGTGCGCGGAGGATTTATTCACATCCCTTATTTGCCGGAGCAGACTGTCAATAAACATGCACCGAGCATGGCAATTGAAACGATCGTTGAAGGTTTAAAAATAGCTGCCATCACTGCAGCACTCGAACCTGAGGATATAAAAGAAAGCGGTGGTGCGATTCATTAAAGAATAGGCGATGGATATTTCTAGAGATTTTTGAAAGCAACAGCTCCACTCATTAAGAAAAAGATGAAAGGGATATCAAATGAATTTTCCAATTTTTTGGCCCTGTCCGTTTATCCGGATAGGGCCTCTTTTATCAAATATGTCGATTTTTTCTTTTTCTAAGTTCGTACTTTTTTGAAAAAATTTATGTAGTTTTAAATGAATCGAGGGAAGCATTTAGATCTTTGGCTAATACATATAATGATTTTGCCTCATCTGCGACTTCGTTTATTGTGGCATCTTGTTCATCGGTAATAGAAGCGACTTCTTGCATGCTGCTTGAAATTTGTTGGGCGATGCTGGCGATGTTGGACATGCTTTCTACCATTTCGCTCATTTTTTGTTCCATAATTTCCGCTGCGGAAGACATGGATTTTGATTCGGAAGAGGCTTGTTCCACAACGGATATTAGATCATCAAAAGATTGCTTTGTCGAATGCATCATGTCTATTCCTTCTTTTAAAATGCTGGAGTTATTCGTAATAGCGCTGGTGACATTTTCCGTATCGTTGCGGATGATTTCGGTTAATTGTTTAATTTCTTCTGAAGCTTGTTTGGATTGTTCTGCTAGATTTTTCACTTCTTGTGCGACGACTGCGAAACCTTTTCCTTCGTCTCCGGCTCGAGCGGCTTCGATGGATGCATTTAATGATAATAAATGTGTTTGTGAAGCGATGGTTTGAATGACTTTGACGAATTGATCGATATGTTTCGTTTTATGGTCAAGCGTATAAATTTTTTCTGTTGTTTCAAGAAACGTTGCTTGTACTTCTTCTAGTTTTTTCACTGTTTGATTGATGAATTGAAGCCCTACTTTCGATTTTTCATTGGCGATCATGGCTACGTTGTCGACTTTTTTTATCGCTGAAGCGACTTGCTTTACTCGATGAGACGTTTCATGAATCGCTTCGGTGCTTTTTAAAGAATATTGAGATTGGCGTTCCATTGCATTGACGACTTCTTTCATCGCCTTTGTGACGATGTCTGATGTTGCTTTTGAATGATTTGAAGAGTCTCTTAATTTGTTAGAGGATGATTCAATTTGCAAAGTAGTATGATCGACTTGCTGGATGAGAAATCTTAAATTGCTGACCATTTGATGAAATCCATTAGACAGTGTCGTGATTTCTCGTGATACGGAATGAATATGTATAGGTGTATCTAAGTCTCCGCCGGCCACTTGGTCAAATGCTCGTTTTAGCAGCGTAATAGGCTTTACAATGGAGCGAATGGTCATAAAGCCGATAAAGCTGGCTACTAAAATCATAGTGATTGTGAATCCCAACATCATTCTTTGCTGGTGGGTGATCGGCTTGATATAGTCTTGATCTTTAACAGCGATGACAAAAGTTGCATTATCCAGCTCGATTAATGGTGATAAAGCCATCGTATAGCCATGAAGATGCACAATGCCTGTTTTTTGTTTCAAAATTTGGTCAATTTCATCTTTAGTGAAAGGAATTTTTTCGTTTAACTTCGTATCCGCTAATCCTTTGATTTCTTTATCTTTTGTGATTTGAAATTGGATGGGGATTAAGTTTTGTTCTTTAAACATTCTTTGATTGAGCTGCACGGCATATCGCAATTCGCGGTTAAAGTCTTCTCTCGTCGTAGAGGCTTTTAACATGACCACCTTTTCCGACATCACTTCTGCAGATAAAGATAGCTGCTGCTCCATTGATTGGATGGCGAGCTTTTTATTTTTTTCAACATTCACATAGGCGATCAACAAAGAGGATAAAGCGATCACTGTAATGATAGGCACAAGCAATATGGTGAGCAGCCGAAACTTTTTTTGATTTTTCTCTTTTCTCATTTTGATACCCCTATAAATGTAATATTTTACTCTCATTTAACCAAACCAATGTAAAGATAATATAAATTTTTCATAAAGCATTCGTTAAAAAAAGGGGCCTGACCCCATTAATGATTTAAATCAATAAAGTGATAAATCAATAAATCTATTAATCATAAAGCAAGGAATCGATAAATTTATAAAGCAATGGCGATAAAGCGGTAGTGATCATGCGAGATCATGGGATGATCGTGTGGTTTAGGGGTGACTTTTGTTAAATGGAGATTGCGTTTCATTTAAGGTTGGTTGGAAGAGAGATAAACTACTGGTGTGTAAATAGGGCTTGTAAGCAGTGGTGTCTTCATTCAAAATGAGAATGATTACTAAGAAAAGAGTCAGGTGATTT
This sequence comes from Bacillus smithii, assembly GCF_001050115.1. Classification (NCBI taxonomy): domain Bacteria; kingdom Bacillati; phylum Bacillota; class Bacilli; order Caryophanales; family Bacillaceae; genus Bacillus; species Bacillus smithii. The sequence continues at coordinate 553,501 of NZ_CP012024.1, forward strand.
TAATGAAGCATAAATGGTTTTGGTGGGGGTTCGTGCTCATTTGGTGTGGGGTCATTTTTTCTTTTAGTCAATTTTCTATGTTTACAGGTGCAAATACGGCGAAAGTCATTCATCACATCGCTCAGTATTTTGGATTGGAGGGGACGAACGATCATCGCGATAGCGGCGTCTTTTCGTGGAATTTTATCATCCGCAAATTTGCGCATCTTTCAGCTTTTGGTTTTTTGGCTTTTCTTGTGTGGAAAGCGGTATTTCCGAATCGGTTTTCTTATATAGGAGCATGGTGTTTTACCGTATTGTATGCGGCATCGGATGAGTGGCATCAATCGTTTCGACCGGGACGGACGGCTTTATTTTCCGATGTACTGATCGATGCAGCCGGAGCATTCATTGTTTTATTGTTTATCCGTTTTTATATACGGACAAGGCGTCATTAAAATAAATTCAGAGGGTTCCATTCGTTCACGCGGAGTATAAAGCATATAAAAATACTGGAAGCGAAAACCGCAGTCCAGTATCGAAAAGGGAACTAGTATTGAGTAAAAATAAGAGAGAACGTATAAAGAGCTTACATAAAACCGTGTTTTTTAGCGGTACGAAAATCTGAATTTTAGATTCTCTTGATTTTCAAGAGAAATGAACAGGTTTGGTCCACTGTGATACAGAAAAAAAGAACTAGTTTGGTAACTGTCTATTTGAAGGTAACGTGTATACGTACCTTCTTTTTTATTCTAACAATCTCTCCTTTGTATCAGAGAGTATCAAAGAAAATGGCTGATGATTTTTTGAAAAATGGTGGATTTCTTCAAAAGATAATAGACGGTTAATACGCCGAACGAATCAATCAGTAGATCATATAAACGGCCGTCTCGTCCGAAAAAAAGCTGCAAGATTTCGGTGGTGAACGCAAAAGCGACCGAAATCAAGATAGACTGCTTATGATCTTTCAGCCAGATATACAGAAGGACATCCATGATGGCAAAGCCGGTAAAGTGTCCAAGTTTTATCCAAAACCAATGGGGGTGAATCAGCTGGATATCATAAAAGTTAAAGAATTGTAAAAAATCGGGGGACGAATGCCATTCAAATTTAATGGTTTGAAATCGCAGCAACGCTTCCAAATTTTCGGTCCATGTATGGATGCCTAAGAACAATCCCCATAAGATGACGGCAAGGAATTTCAATGATTCTTGCCGGTGGTACCTTTCTTCTTTTTTTAGACTGGATATTCCGTTTTCTGTTTTGTTCATTGCTAAGCTCCTAGTGACTGGTTTTATTTCCCTATTATATCATATGAAAATAATGACTGGTGAGAGGCTATTGGACCAAGCCGTCAAGAAAAGAATGTAACTGTTCTGTTTCATCCAATGAACAAAGAGGAAGGATCTAATGAGAGCACTGTTAAACTTTCACCAGTGTAAAGAGATTCTTTTTTATCCGAACACCTATGGTTTCGGCAGCCATGGACTTCGTCATTCTGGATTTTGATTGATTAAAGATAGGGGCCTGCCGTTTATCAAAGTATAATTAGGATATGAGAGAAGAAGGAGGAATAACTGCGCTTTGTGGATAGATATTCTTATAGCTTGTGATTTATTTTCTGAAGATTCATAATTATATTATATTTGGTTCAGGAGGTATGGAAATGACAAATCAATATACAAATGTACGTGTTGCGGTTGTACAAGCGGCTTCTGTGATCATGGATCGGGATGCTACTACGGAAAAAGCGATTTCGTTGATTCAGGAGGCTGCGGAAAAAGGAGCTGGCATCGTAGTGTTTCCGGAAGCTTTCATTCCGGCGTATCCTAGAGGACTGACTTTTGGAACGAGCGTCGGCGGCCGTTCACCGGAAGGACGAAAAGATTGGCTTCGCTACTGGGAAAATTCTGTACCAGTGCCCAGTGAAACGACAGAACGGTTGGGAGAAGCGGCTCGTAAGGCAGGAGTGTATCTTGTGATCGGCGTTATTGAAAGAGATCATGAATTTAGTAGAGGAACTTTATACTGCACGGTTTTATTTTTCGGACCGGACGGCTCTTTGCTTGGAAAACATCGGAAGATGAAACCGACTGCCTCTGAACGCATTATTTGGGGAGAGGGGGATGGAAGCACGCTGCCAGTAATTGATACGCCCTATGGAAGAATGGGTGCATTAATTTGTTGGGAAAATTATATGCCGTTGGCGAGAACGGCCATGTATGCAAAAGGAGTTCAAATTTATATTGCTCCGACAGCGGATGCAAGAGAACTGTGGCAGTCTACGATTCGTCATATTGCCGCTGAAGGAAGATGTTTTGTGTTATCTTGCAATCAGTATGTGACGAAGGATATGTACCCGACGGATTTAGCGTGCTATGAAGAGCTGGAGTCTTCGCCACATGAAATGTGCATCGGCGGAAGCGCCATTGTCGGACCGCTTGGAAACTATATTCATGAACCTGTCTATGGAAAAGAAGATATTTTAATCGCCGATCTTGATTTGCGTGAGATCGCCTATAGTCAATTTGATTTTGATGTCGTTGGGCATTACTCAAGACCGGACGTATTCCAGCTGTTGGTGAATGAAGAGAAGAAAGACAGCGTTAAGTGGATAGGATCTAATCATTTCTGATGAAATAGCAATGAAAGATTTTGCATATGAGGAATTCAAGCCCCTTTTTCTTGCGACTAAAAAGGGGGCTTATTCCGCATGAAAATATCTTTTCAATCATGTTCTATCAAAAACCGCTTTGGTATGCCAATTGCATATTGAGGGTAAATGATAAAAACGGTGAAGTTTGGAGGTGAAACAATCGATGGAATAGGAACAACTGAGAAGATCTCGCGGAAAAAGATTCGTATGAAGAAAATAGATTTTCGACTGTGATCTTCGGGAATGGAAGTCAGCTAATGACGTAGAATTTAGTAAAGAACTTTTCGTAATGATTGGTGAGACGACAAAGGCGAAAGCTGTTGAGAAAGGGGAAATGGGTATGACCGACATAATTGGAAACAGGAGCATTCCGCAATTACTAAAGGAAATGGCCACTCTTTATCCAAAGAAAACGTTTGTCGTGTTTGAGGATCAACAAGAGCAGACCAGTTCGCTTACTTATGAAGAGTTTCTCGATAAAGTCCGTCGTCTGGCCCGTGCTTTGCAGCAGTATGGCATTCAAAAAGGAGATAAAGTACTTCTTCACCTGCCCAATGGAATCGACTTTATGATTTCTTGGTTTTCGGTCACTTCCATCGGAGCGGTGATGGTTCCCACCAATGTTTTATCGACAGCTGAAGAAATGGCTTATTTGCTCGAACATTCCGAAACGAAACTGGTGATTACGGAAAAAGAGTATGTCCACAAGTTTACGAGATTCCGAGATCAATTGAACGGCTTGTTTTTGGCAAGGAGCGAAGAGGACGACTACGGTGTAAGCCTTCAAAACATCATCCATGAAACAGAACCACTGACTGCCTTTCCTCGTTTATCGAGCGATGACATTGCTTCCATTTTATATACGTCAGGTACGACATCCAAACCGAAAGGGGTTTTGCTTACTCATGCCAATTATATCTACGTGGGAGAAATCATGTCCAAAACACTAAGGATGTCCCCGGATGACCGAGTGTTCATCGTATTGCCGATGTTCCACGGGAATGGGCAATATTACTTAGCGATGCCGGCATTGACGGTTGGAGCCAGTATCGCGATAGCAGAACGATTCAGCGCCTCCCGCTACTTTCAACAAGCGAAACGATTGCGGGCAACGGTCGGATCGTTGTTTGCCGCCCCTTTAAAAATGATTTTAAAGAAGCCTTATCGGTCTTCGGATGCTGAACATTCATTACGGCTGATTATTTTCGCACAGTCTATCACAAGGGAACAACTCCGTGAGTTTGAACAACGATACCGTGTATCTTTGCGGCAATTATACGGGATGACGGAAACCGTCGGCACCCCGCTCATTAATCCGTTGGACGGCTATTACAATAACATCAGCATGGGGCGACCGACGATCGGTTATCGAGTCAAGCTGGTCGACGAAAACGGTCATGAAGTAAAAGACGGTGAAGCGGGGCAAATCATCGTGAACGGAATTCCGGGGAGGACCATCATGAAAGGCTATTTTCATAATGAAGAGGCGACAAGCAGCACCATAAAAGACGGATGGCTTTATACCGGCGATGTCGCACGGAAAGATCACAACGATGGATTTTTTTACTTCGTGGATCGTCAAAAAGATATGATCAGGCGTGCCGGTGAAAATGTAGCAGCCGGTGAAGTGGAAGAGGTGATCAATCAATGTGAAGGTGTTTTTGAAAGCGCTGTTATTGGTGTTCCTGACGAAATAAGAGATGAAGCCATCCATGCTTTCGTGATTGCAAAAGATGGATACGATCTTTCCGAGCAAGAAATAATCGATGTTTGTAAACAAAAGCTCGCCAAATTTAAAGTTCCGGAAGCCATTCATTTTGTCGACGAGTTTCCGAGAACCTCCGTCGGTAAAATTCAGAAACATGAGTTGAAAAAATTCCTCTACGAGAAGGGGGCCGCGAAACGCAAGTAGTCAAAAGTTTTATTTTCTAGTATTCACACTAGGGGTCGAATGGCAGGATGCCATTTTTTCAGCAGGTCTCATTTGGCGATGGTGCAATAATGGACAGTATTCTTTAGCCTTATTAAAATCAGCTTCACTAGTTGAATAGGAATCAAAGAAGAGAGAGCAAGAGGCCAGGAAAACGGATCGGCTCTCTTTTTCTTTTGATCAAATGCAAAAACGGAGAAGAGGTTGGGGCAGTGATAGGAATAGATTTTCTATGATGATGGACAAATTCACGATAAAAATGACAAATATTCGATCAATCTTGCCGAAATTTTGGTACAAAAACAAAAAGGGAGATGGAGGGGAGCGATTTTTTCAGCTGGCACGTTTTTTGCATAACTATGGGTGAAACAAATTGAAAGGGGAGAGGGGAAAATGAAAGCGGCTGTTGTTAATTCATTTAAACAAAAATTGGAAATTAAAGATGTGGAGAAACCAACATTAGAGTATGGGGAAGTGCTTGTGAAAATTGAAGCGTGCGGTGTATGTCATACGGATCTTCATGCGGCTCACGGAGACTGGCCGGTAAAGCCGAAGCTTCCTTTGATACCGGGGCATGAAGGAGTAGGGATTGTGGTAGAAGTCGGTGAAGGAGTTCGATCGATCAAAGTGGGAGATCGCGTCGGCATTCCTTGGCTTTATTCTGCATGTGGGGAATGTGAATATTGTTTAACCGGACAAGAAACTCTGTGTCCTCATCAATTGAACGGCGGATATTCTGTAGACGGTGGTTATGCAGAGTATTGTAAAGCTCCTGCTGACTACGTGGCGAAAATTCCGGAACATTTGGATCCTGTGGAAGTGGCGCCGATTTTATGTGCGGGAGTGACGACGTATAAAGCGTTAAAGGTTTCCAACGCGAAACCAGGGGAATGGGTTGCGATATACGGCATCGGAGGATTAGGCCACATTGCGCTGCAATATGCCAAAGCGATGGGATTGAATGTTGTAGCTGTGGATATTAGCGATGAAAAATCGGCATTGGCTAAAAAGTTAGGGGCCGATATTGCGATCAATGGATTAAAAGAAGATCCGGTCGAAACGATTCGGGAAAAATTAGGCGGAGTGCATGCGGCCGTCAGCGTGGCAGTCAACCGAAAAGCGTTTGAACAAGCTTACCAATCCGTAAAACGAGGCGGTACTCTCGTCGTCGTTGGATTGCCAAATGATGAATTGCCGATTCCGATTTTTGATACTGTTTTAAACGGAGTAACGGTAAGAGGTTCGATTGTCGGAACAAGAAAAGATATGCAAGAAGCTTTAGATTTCGCTGCACGCGGAAAAGTTCGCCCCATTGTCGAAACGGCACCGTTAGAGGATATTAATGAAGTATTTGAGAAAATGGAAAAAGGGCAAATTAACGGACGGATCGTATTAAAAATTGGGGAAGCCAACTAATTTGTCATCTTCTGTATGGCAGGGAGCGAGTACATACCACGGATCGCTCCCTGCGTGATAAAAGGGAAGGACCACGGCGGAAGACGCCGTTAGACGTGTTACCGATCTGTTCAAAAGCGTGCCTGAAAGAACTTGTGAAATCTTATTCAACGCTGGACCTTTATATGAATCTATTGAACAGAATGAACTCCTTTTTCTTTTAATAAATAGCGAAGTTTTCGAACCGAGATATTCAGTTGTTCTGCCGCTTTTTTTCGATTTCCGACAGTTTGTTTTAATGTTTTCATGACGAAAGATCGACCAATTTGCCATTCTAATTCTTTTACTAACGATAGCACCTGTTCCAAATCCACTTCACGGTTGTTTTTCCATAGTTCCAGAATATAGTTTGTCCATTCGTTTAAATATACTTCAAGGTCGGCCTCGTCATCATGATCCTTTTTTTCATTCAATAATTCGATCTGCGGCGAATCGTTTGTCATTTTCATTTTTTCCGGCAAATAATTCGGAGTAATGATCGTGGTTTCGCCTTCTGCCAATGTGACCGCTCTTTTGATCACATTCAGAAGTTCACGGATATTTCCCGGCCAATGATATTGTTTCATTTGTTCGATGGTATCTTCAGAAAAAGTAAGATGGGTTTGTAATTTTTGTAAGAAGAACTCTATGAGAAGGGGAAGATCTTCTATCCTTTTTCTCAACGGAGGCAAGGATAATTTGACCACGTCTAAACGATACAATAAGTCTTCGCGAAATGTTTTTTCGGCTACCGCTTGAGCCAGATTGACATGGGAAGCAGCGAGGATTCGCGTATTGGTCCTGCGTATCGTTTCCCCTCCTACTCGAAAATACTCTCCTGTTTCTAACACCCGCAAAAGTTTTACTTGAGTCGAAAGAGAAGCCTCTCCAATTTCGTCCAGAAATAAAGTGCCTTTGTTCGCAATTTCAAAAATTCCTTTTTTCTCTTTTACGGCTCCTGTGAAGGCTCCTTTTTCATGTCCAAACAATTCGCTTTCCAGAAGGGTTTCTGAAATCGCTCCGCAGTTGATTCCGATAAATGGTTGGTCAGAACGCATGCTGGCGCTGTGGATAAAATGCGCTAACACTTCTTTTCCGGTTCCGGTTTCTCCTTCTATCAGCACGTTGACATTTTTCTTGGCAATTTTGTAGGCTAGCTTCACCAAATCATTCATTTCTTTGTTTTTTCCTATTATAAAGCCTAGCGATTCTGACAACTTATACATGTCGTGATCAGACGATGTGGACCGGGTGTTCAATAATTCTTCGATTAATGTTTCCAATTGGTCAAGATCGTCAAACGGTTTCTCGATATAATCGCTGGCTCCGTTTTTAATCGCTTCGATCGCTGTTTTCACCGTACTGTAGCCGGTCATGACTATCACTTGGCAAGAAGGGGTCGTTTTTTTCATCTGTTTTAATAAATCTAAACCGTTGGCATCAGGCAATTTTACATCGATGAAAGCCAAATCAAATGCTTGTTCTTGGAGGAGACGTCGAAAATCTTTCCCGTTGTATCCAATCTTTACGTGAAATCCTTTTTCCTCAAGAAAATGCAAAAAGAATGTACCGACTTCCGTTTCATCGTCAATGACAAGAATATTGGCCATATCTTCCAACCCCCGAATGATCTTTTTAATGTTTGGCAGGCAGCTTTAAAAGGAATTGGCTTCCTTTTCCGAGTTCACTTTTTACCTCAATTGTTCCACCGTGAGCTTCTGCGATCCCTAAACTGACGGAAAGACCAAGTCCTGTTCCTTTTCCGGGCCGTTTTGTCGTAAAAAATGGATTGAAAATTTCTTGTAAATGCTGTTTGCTTATTCCTTTGCCGTTATCTGCGACCGAAAGAAGAACCCATTGTTTCCCTTTTTCTTTGACCGTCGATGTGCGGATCTTAATCACTTTTTTCGGCACATCGGTCTCTTCTAAAGCATCCTTTGCATTGATTAACAGATTTAAAATGATTTGTCCGATTTGTTGTGCGTTTCCTTCAACAGTGCCAATGGAGTCATCCAGCGTTTTTTGGATCAGGATATTTTGTTTGCGAATCTGGTAACCGACTAATCCTAATACTTGCTCGACTGCTTCATTGATGGAACAATCTTCAAACCTATATTCATCTTGTCTTGAGAACGTCAATAAATTTTGAATAATGGTTTTGCATCGTTTACCGCATGTAAAAATATCGGTCAACAGTTGATAGGAGCGATTTTCCTTTGATACCGATCTTAATAATAGTTGGGCGTTTCCTAAGATGGCGGTTAATGGGTTGTTAAGCTCGTGGGCAATTCCTGCCGCCATTTCGCCAATGGCCGCAAGCTTCCCTGATTGGACTAATTGAGCCTCAATCCGGGATTTTTCTGTGATGTCATTGATATAAACAATGATGGCATACATGTTTTGGCATTCATTAAATATCGGGTAGGAATGGAGTTCACATACACGCTGTTGAATATGAATTTGCCTGTGAACGGGTTTTTTCGTTTGAAGACTTTCCAATATCGGGCTGTCATGAATATCCATGGATAATAGCGAATGGATGTTTTCGTTCGTTTTTTTCTGCGCAGGCAATGAAAAGAATTCTTGTGCCGAGTCATTATAATTCAGAATATTTCCGTGTAAGTCAACGACCAGTATCATTTCGGAAACAGCCCGGAACGTTTCTTCCCATTCTTTTTTACTCGTGAGCACTTCTTGATAAAGCTGGGCATTTTCTATACAAACAGCTAATTGATCACCCAGTTGTTGAAAAAAGGAAAGATCATCTTTTTCATATTGGAGGGTGCTTTTGCTTCCGACGCTTAAAAGACCAATGATTTTTTCTTTGCTCGTTAAGGGAATTAATAAAACACTTTGAATTCCTAATGATTCGTACACTTTGTTTTCAATAAAAGAATCCTTTTTATTCCGGACTTGGTAAAAAGTCATTTGCAGGGATTGAATGACGTTCCAATAGAGCGAGTTTTCCTTCGGCAGAGAAAAACCGATCGGGAAATATAAGGACTGCGCCGGGTAAGCATTGCTTATCATTAATTCTTGATGTTTATATAAAGATAAGCTGATTCTTTCGCATGGGAAAATTTGATTTAATTTATCAAAAAGGTTTTTCATTAATTCATCCATGGACATATCGATATTAAAACTTTTGGTCACTTCGTTTATGATTTCTAGCTGCGTATTTTTCTTTTTTAATTCCGTGACCATTTTTTTTAATTCGGTATAATAACTTTTTTTGGAAGACTGGACCCCCGTTAAGAGACTCATCATTTTCTTCTGATCGTGTATCTTCATGAGTCACCAAGCCTTTCTGAATAATTCTTCAATATCCTCAATGGTTATGTCTCTCGGGTTTGTGATCATGCAGGCGTCATTTAAGGCAATTTGACTCATTTCTTGTATCGTTTCTTTTTCTATCCCCATTTCCGACAATTTTTGAGGAGCTCCGATATCAATGGCTAATTCTTTAACATAGTCAATGGCTTTTTTTCCAGCTTCCATATAGGTGAGGCCACGGATGTCGATCCCTAGAAAAGAAGCAATATCGGCAAATTTCTTCGGATTGGCGATCAAATTGTATTCCATCACATGGGGCAACAGAACGGAATTGACATCGCCGTGATGCACCGGAAACCGCCCGCCGATGGCATGGGACATCGCATGTACAGCTCCCAAAATAGCGTTGGAAAAAGAGAGGCCCGCTTGTAAACTGGCCATCGCCATATTGGTTTTCGCTTCCATATTGAGTTTGGATGCAACCGAAGGGCGCAAATATTGGGCCACTAACGTAATGGCATTTTTCGCTTGAACATCTGTTAAAGGTGTCGATGCTAAACTGACATACGCTTCAATTCCGTGGGATAAGACGTCTAAACCGGTGGAAGCTGTCAAATGGGCGTTTTTTGTTGTTAATGTTTCAGGATCGACAATCGCAATATCCGGAACGAGAGATTTCGATACGATGGTCATCTTTTTTTGTCCTTTTGTATCTAATATGATCGAAAACTGCGATACTTCTGAACCGGAACCGGCCGTTGTAGGAACCATCACTTGTGGGGGGAGGGGTTTTTGGATTTTATCGACTCCTTCATAATCGTGAATATGACCGCCGTTGGCGACAAGGATCGCAATCGCTTTTGCTACATCGATGGAACTTCCGCCGCCTATTCCGATAATGGCGTCGCATTCATTATCGACATACAGGGCAGCGCCATTTTCAACTTCCTTATCTTTTGGATTCACCGTGACATCATAAAATGTGGAGTATTTCAGCCCGGCTTGTTTGCAGCTCTTTATCACAACTTCCAGCCAACCGGCTTCCATGACACCCGGATCACTGACAATGAATACGTTTGTGGCGCCAAGCCTAAGACAGCTTTCGCCGACTTGATGAATGGAATGATTTCCAAAAATCACTTCCGGCATAACAAATTTATGTATCATCATTCTAAATCCCCCAATGTACGGCTTATACTTTTCCTTTGATTGGGCTAAAATTCATTTCTTTTGAGTCCAACTTGTCTTGTTGGATACGGACGGAGAATAAGAAGATGGTTCAAAATGAAACGAAGAAGGGATTTTCACAAAATGGGAAGAATAGATTTCTTGATGTAAAAAAGGATATTAAAAGATTCGAATGCTTGTACATTTGAAAAAGAGGTTATTCGTTAGTGAATCTTATGCACTCGTCATGTTTAATAAAGAGAAGCAGCGGCATGGTCAACTGCTTCTCTTTATTTCATGACAACGAAAGAAAACAAATCATTGGATGATTGAAAGATTCAGAACTTTTCCATCCACGTTGAAAAGAATTGTACGTGGCAGGGGATGAATCGATCAATCGTCCGGTAAAGGCTGTTCATCCGGAAGAACCGTTTTGGCAATGGTTTGATCGAGTTCTTCAAAATCATAATAATGAATTGTTTCATACAATTCTTTTCGCGTTTGCATATTGTCCAGTTCGCTTTTTTGCGTGCCGGTTTCGAGAATGGTTTGGAAAACCCGCTCATAGGCCTTTGCTGCCACGCGAAGCGAAGTAACAGGATAAATGACCATCGCATAGCCGAAAGACGCAAATTCTTCAGCCGTATAATAAGGTGTACGCCCGAACTCTGTCATATTGGCAAGAAGCGGGACCGAAACGGCTTGCTTCATCTTCAAAAACTCTTCTTTCTTCGTAAGAGCTTCCGGAAAAATGGCATCTGCTCCTGCTTCTACATATCGCTGCGCCCGTTCGATCGCTCGGTCGAGTCCTTCCACGGCATAAGCGTCCGTTCGCGCGACGATCACAAGAGACGGTGCCACTTGTTTAATGGCCTGAATTTTTTGCATCATTTCCTCATCGGATACAAGTTTTTTTCCATTTAAATGACCGCATTTTTTAGGAAGCTCCTGATCTTCGATTTGAACGGCCGCCACGCGAGCTTCGACCATTTCACGAGCCGTTCGGGCTACATTGAGGACACCGCCAAATCCGGTATCAATGTCTACGAGAACAGGCAGATTGGCTGCTCGAACGAGTTCACGGGCACGACGAGCCACTTCTTCAGATGTCACGATGCCCAGATCAGGCAGCCCTTGGCTTGCCGTAAAGGCTCCGCCGGATAAATAAAGGGCTTGAAATCCGACCTTTCTGGCTATAAGGGCTGCCATTCCATCGTGTGCCCCGGGAATTTGCAAAATGTCAGGAGCGTTCATTAAAGTTCGAAACCGTTCTGCCAACTCTTCTTGTGTTGATTCGTGTTCAACAACCCAAACCATAAAACCACCTTCTTTCAATGATTAAGACCATTCGTTTGTTTGAATTCATATCCATTGCTTGCAATTAGTTAGTATGAAATAACAAATCACCCTCCACGGTGTTTCATTTGAAGCGGGAGTTTTATGACACCATGAAGGCCATATTCAAATCGCCATTCTGGTTCGGGAGGTGTCTTGAGTTTCGAAAAGCCCGATTCATCTCCTGCTTTCATTTTGGTGATGAAAGCAGGAGACTCCTTTTGAAACGTGTTAAAGGACGAATAGATCGACGAATTCATGAACATTCATTGTTTCAAGGCGTTCTTGATCCGTAGAAACTTCCAGAATACGATTGATTTGTTTGTCTGTGAACCGGGTTTCCAGGTTGCTTTCGTATTTTTTCAATAGTTTCGGTATGGCTTCTTCTCTGCGGAAGCGGTGGCCGATTGGGTACTCCCGAACGACTTGACGCGTTCCCGTTCCGTCTTTAAAGCGAATTTGAACAGCGTTCGCGATGGAACGTTTTTCCGGATCGAGATAGTCTTTGCTGTATTGTTTGTTTTCCACGACGGTCATTTTTTCACGAAGTGCATCGATTCTTGGGTCTGATGCGATTTCGTCTTCATAATGATCAGCCGTTAAGTCGCCGTAAATGAGACCGACAGCAGTGATATACTGGATGCAGTGATCGCGATCGGCCGGATTGTGAAGCGGTCCGGTTTTATCGATAATACGGATGGCGGATTCATGTGTCGTAATCGTCACTTCTTCAATCTCGTCTAAACGATCTTTTACTTCAGGATGAAGTTCAATCGCGCATTCAACAGCAGTTTGAGCATGGAATTCTGCAGGGTAAGAAATTTTAAACAGTACGTTTTCCATGACATACGATTCAAATGGGCGAGCAAGCTTCAATTTTTGTCCACGGAACAGCACATCTTCAAATCCCCAGTTTGGAGCGGACAGAGCCGTTGGATAGCCCATTTCTCCTTTTAAGGACATCAGCGCCAGGCGAACGGCACGGCTTGTTGCATCACCGGCAGCCCATGACTTGCGTGAACCCGTATTAGGAGCATGACGATATGTACGTAAGCTCGAATTGTCGATCCAGGCATTGGAAAGGGCGTTAATGATTTCTTCCCTTTTTCCTCCGAGAAGCTTTGTGACAACGGCTGTCGAAGCGACTTTGACAAATAAAACATGGTCGAGACCAACGCGGTTCAGACTGTTTTCAAGAGCGAGCACTCCTTGAATTTCATGAGCTTTGATCATGGCTTCCAGCACGGCGCGCATTTTTAACGGTTCTTTTCCTTGGGCAACGTTCGAGCGGCTGATGTAATCAGCAACTGCTAAAATACCGCCTAAGTTATCGGAAGGATGTCCCCATTCTGCTGCAAGCCATGTGTCATTATAATCAAGCCAGCGAATCATACAGCCGATGTTAAACGCACCTTGTACCGGATCCAATACGTATGATGTTCCCGGAACACGAGATCCGTTTGGAACAATCGTACCTGGAACGATAGGCCCCAAAAGTTTGGTGCATTCCGGGTAGCGAAGAGCAAGAATTCCGCAGCCGAGCGTGTCTATGAGCACATAGCGAGCGGTTTCGAAAGCCTCATTGCTTTTAATTTCTTTATCCAATACGTAATCCGCAATTTCATTGAGCAAAGGATCCACTTGTTGTTTTTCATTATTTTTTACTAAAACTTCACCCATCGGCCTCTTCCTTTCTAAAGTAAAATGATATAATTAAAGGAGAGGAATTTCTGCCCAAATTCCTCTACTGGTGAGCGTATAAATCTGTTTAGGATCAGTTCGTTTGCAGATGGCGCTCGCCGACATACTTGACGCGTGGCCGGAACAGACGGTTGTTGTTATGCTGTTCGATTACATGAGCACATAGCCCCGCTGTTCGGGCGGCAAAGAAAATAGGTGTGTAAAGTTCAATCGGAATATTCAGCATGTAATAGACGGGAGCGGCATAATAGTCCAGATTAGGATACAGACCTTTTTCTTCCCGCATAATTTTTTCGCCCGCTTCACACATTTCCAACAGACGCGTATCTCCGCGTGCCTCGCTTAATGATTGAAGCGCTTTTTTCATCAACAATGCCCGTGGATCCATTTTTTTCATGTAGACCCGGTGGCCAAATCCCATAATCCGCTCTTTATTCGCTAATTTACGATGGAGAAGATTCTCATAGTTTTCTTTCGTTCCGGCTTCTTCCAGCATATACATAACGGCTTCGTTGGCTCCGCCGTGAAGGTGCCCTTTTAAAGAGGAAACGGCTCCTGTCAGTGCGCCATATAAATCAGAATATGTGGAAGATATGACTCTGGCTGTAAAAGTGGAATTCGGCATTTCATGTTCGATATAGGCTACGAGCGAGCGATCAAAAATTTTCGCCTCCAGTTCCGTCGGTTTTTTTCCTGTGAGAATGTAAAGGAAATTCGCCGTGTAGGAAAGCTTCGGATCGCTTGGAACTACTTGTTGATTGTTCATTAATCGATAACTGCTTGCGACAATGGTCGGTATTTGGCCAAGCAGCTTGATCGTTTTTTGTTTATTGGCGGATTCGCTTCGATCGTCGATAAGAGAATCAAAGCCGGATAAAACCGAGATGCCGGTTCTAAGAGCATCCATTGGGTGCGTCGTTTTAGGGAGGAGCGACAATATTTCAATCAGCTCTTTTGGAAGATCGCTGTTTGATTTAATTTCCGATTCAAAACGAGCTCTTTCTTGATCAGAAGGAAGCTTTTCTTCAATTAATAAGTAAGCAACATCAAGATACGTCTTGTTTTCTGCCAACTCGATCAAATCATACCCGCGAACAACAATCTCTTCATTTTCCACATCAAGAAATGAAATTCCGGTTTCAGCAGCAATAATGCCTTCTAATCCAGGACGAAATTCCAAATTATTTCACTCCTTCAGAATATTCTGTATTCTATGGTCCTCTCATCTCTGGGTAGTGTGATGGATTTGCCCATCTGCAATTTTTTTATTAGTTTATGCCTCGAATCATAGGATGTGACAGTGTGAATCTTTGCTGACATATACAAACAAGCTCACATGAATATGAACTGATATTGCGAAGAAAGAGTTAGTTTTCGCAGTGTCAAGATTTAATCCTAGCTTATTAAACGCTTTCAAAAAGTCTGTTTTAAAAATTTCTCTTAAAGCAAAGATTTTCTAATCTAATAGAATTCCGGTCTAATAGAAAAAAGATTCCTTTCAAAAAGTTGAAATCCCTATGGGACTTCTTGAAAATTCCTATTGATCTCTGCTCTTAGCACCTCCTATTTTTATAGTTTCGGCCGTTTCCAATCAGGTAGATTTGCTGATGATGCCACGATGCCGGTTTTCATAGAAGCGGATCGTCGGATTTTTTGCCGCTTCAACGATTGATGATCATCATGCCTGATATATAACACAGCATTTCTTTTTCATTTATACTATATCACATTTTTAAAAATAAAACAAAAAATTATAAATTTTCTTTTATTTTATAATGGAAATATCAGTTGATACAACCTATTTAACTCCGTTTTTAGAATAAAAATGCGTGCTTCTTCTTGTCATTCTTCCTCTAAAGAGAAAAAAGGGGAAAGGGAGGGAAGGAGGATCGCTTCATTATAAGAATAAAATATGAAAACTATTCTACAAAAAGAGACCGCAAATCGTTCTAAGAACCATTTACGGTCTCTAAAAGTTCGAGAGAGGAAACTCTATTCTAAATTAGCATGTCTTCCAAACATTGTATTGGAATCCAATCCTTTTTTCTCCATGACTCTCAAGATGATGGCGTCATAAAACAATAACAATGTTTGTTCGAAAAGCGACCCCATTGGTTGTATGGTTTTGTAATCGTTATCCGATTGATCTTTTGGTGATCCGGGTAACTTTACAGTAATATCCGCCAGTTGACCAATGGTCGATTCGGGGAAAATGGTGGCTGCTGCGATGCTTCCGCCGATTTTTTTGGCTTTTTCTGCCATGGAAACTAGGCTTTTCGTTTCTCCCGAACCCGATCCAATAATTAAAAGGTCTTCTTTTTCATAGTTGGGAGTGACGGTTTCGCCTATGACATAGGCATCTAATCCCATGTGCATCATTCGCATGGCAAAAGATTTCGCCATAAATCCAGATCGGCCGGCGCCGGCTACGAAAATTTTCTTGGATTCGAGAATTTTATCTACTAATTTTTCTGCTTCTTCATCCGAAATGAGATCAACCGTACGACTTAACTCTTTTAAGATTTCACCTAAATATTGAGTCGTCTTCATAGGCCTCAACCTTGTTGTAACTTTTCTTTCATTTTAGCTGCTACAGCTTTTTTATCTTTTTGTCCAGCGATACCGCCGCCGACAATGACAAGATCTGGTTGTGCTTTAATAGCTTCTGGCAGTGTTTCTAATTTGATACCGCCGGCAATAGCTGTTTTTGCATTTTTAACGACAGCTTTAATTTTCTTAAGATCTTCAAAAGAGTTTTTACCTACTGCTTGAAGATCGTAGCCGGTATGAACGCAAATGTAATCTACGCCCATAGCATCGATTTCTTTTGCACGTTCTTCTAAATTTTTTACGGCGATCATGTCAACAAGGACTTGTTTGCCTTGTTTTTTCGCTTCTTCTACAGCGCCTTTGATGGTTAAATCTTCAGCAGCTGCAAGAACGGTCACGATATCGGCGCCGGCTTCGGATGCTTTCATCACTTCATACGCAGCGGCATCCATTGTTTTTAAATCAGCTAATACTCTTAGATTTGGGAATGCTTCTTTCATTTGTTTAACGGCTTCAAGCCCCCAAATTTTTACAACCGGAGTACCGATTTCGACAATATCAATATATTCCTCAACTTCTTTTACTATTTCTATTGCTTCTGGAATGTCAACTAAATCTAATGCTAATTGTAATTCCATTCTTTTTTCACTCCTTTGTGAAAAAGAATTAACGCTCGCAGTCATCGGCGGAAAGTGGAAAATGCTGATTTTATGGCATTTAGGCAGAGAGGGAACTAAGCGATTTAGCGAACTAAAAGCTCTTATGCCTGGTATTACACAAAGAATGCTGGTGAACCAATTGCGTGAGCTGGAAGAAGACCTTATCGTTCATCGCGAAGTTTATCCTGTTGTTCCGCCGAAAGTAGAATACTCTTTGACAGAGTATGGAAAGAGCTTGATGCCGATTCTTGAGTCCATGTATCAATGGGGAAAAAATTATATGGAAACGGTTCTTGGCCAACATCCAGAAACAACAGAAACAAAAGAAGTCGTTAATAAATAAAGTTCATTCTAAAACAGGATGAAAAAAATATAGATATGAAAAAGCCACGAACAACAACTTTTCTTGTAAATGTTGTTGTTCGTGGCCTTTTTTGTTTAGAAATGTTCCTTTCGAAAATCGGGCTTCATACTTTAAAAGCCGCTAGCTTTGGAATCCATTTGGGTCTTATACATTACCTTTTATAAAGATGAGTAGGTATTTTTATTTACACTATATATTATTTTTGTAACTATATGATTAAAAAGTGCGTACTTACAAATTCGATCGATACGTATTATACTTACCATTGCTGAAACAATGAAGCATGCATGAAAGCATGTTCTTTCTATCTCTAAGGCGTTGGAAGGCAGAATTTATTTTGAATAGGCATTGTTTGAATATGAAAGAGAAAACTAACTCGTATACATTCTCACGAAAGTTTAGATGTCGGATGTGAGAGAAATGACCGAAATGGAAAAAAGATCCAATTCATCAGAGATTTGGTCTTGCTATCTGGTCAAGTATGGAAAAAATGAAATCGCCTGTTTTCAAAGCAAGGGGATCCAACGTTTTAGAGTCTGTTTGATCAGGAGGGATATAAATGAATTCTATGAGCTTGGTCTTGTTTGGAGCGTCAGGGGATTTAGCGAAAAGAAAAATATTCCCTGCTTTATATAATTTATTTCTCGATCAAAAAATGCCAGATTCCTTTTCCGTCATTGGTGTTGGTCGAAGAGATTGGACGGATGAATATTTTCAAGCGCTGGTGGAGGATTCAATCAAAACATTTTCTAGACGTCCCGTTGTGGATGATTCCCGAAAGAAAGAGTTTTTGAATGCCTTCCGCTACTGCAGTTTGGATGTAACCGATGCAGAAGGGTTTAATGTTTTGCTCGAACTGGTTCAACGGCGTGAGAAGGAATTGAACATTCCTGAAAATCGATTGTTTTATCTTTCTGTTGCGCCAACCTTTTTTGACGTGATTGCGAAAAACATCCAACAAAGTGGATTGGGTTCTACTAAAGGGTGGAAACGCCTCATTATTGAAAAACCGTTTGGACACGATTTGAAATCGGCTCAAGAGTTGAATGAAAAATTAAGCCGATTTTTTGAAGAAGAAGAAATTTATCGGATTGACCACTATCTTGGCAAGTCGATGGTTCAAAACCTGGAAGCGTTGAAATTTGCCAATCCGGCGCTGCAAGCGCTATGGAACCATCAACATATTGCCAATGTCCAAATTACGGCCAGTGAAACGGTGGGAGTGGAAGAAAGAGCCGGCTATTATGATCAAGCGGGCGCTATTCGAGACATGGTTCAAAATCACATGATGCAGTTGGTGATGATGACGGCCATGCAGCTGCCCAACCGCTTTAGCGCCGAAGACATTCGCAAGGAGAAAAGAAAGGTCTTGGAAAACCTTCGTCCATTGCGGAAAGAAGACGTCCGCCAACACGTCGTTCGCGGACAATATGGACCGGGGGAGATTCAAGGGGAACCTGTTGTAGGGTATACAGAAGAGCCGGGCATTCCGCCTTCTTCCACGAACGATACGTTTGTGGCGACACGCTTATGGATTGACAACGATGCTTGGCGGGGAGTCCCTTTTTATATCCGTACGGGAAAAAGAATGAAGGAAAAATCGACCCGCATTGTCCTTGAATTTAAACATTCGCATACGGTTGAATCTCAACAAGCGGAGCCAAACTTATTAGTGATTCATGTCAATCCGGTGGAAGGCGTCTCGTTCCAACTCAATCGGAAAAATCCGGTCCACCGCGATCAAATCGAACCGGTCCAAGTCGATTTTTCGGCGAATCAGAAGGATGTACCCGAAGCGTATGAACTGTTGCTGTTCGATGCTTTGCTTGGGGACTCGACGTTCTTCGCTCATTGGAAAGAAGTAGAGTTGTCTTGGAAATGGGTTCAACCGATTTTAGAAGCCTTTGAAGAAAATCTGGTTCCTCTCCATTCCTATCCTTCCGGTTCCATGGGGCCGGAGGCCTCTCAACAATTATTGGCAGAGGACGGATTTCGTTGGTAGTAAAACCAATAGGCGGGGGGTTCCCCGCATGATGAAAAGAAAATCAGAAACTACGATTGGAAAACAAGTGAAGGAGGGTATTTAGATGAAAATTGGATTAATCGGTTTAGGAAAAATGGGGCTGAATTTAGGCCAAAACTTAATCGACCATCGCCACGAAGTGGTGGCGTATGACGTCAATCCCAAGGCGGTGGAAGAAATCCAAAAATATGGCGCTCAAGGAACTTCCAGCTTACAAGAATTGGTGGACTCGTTGGAAAAGCCAAGAATTGTCTGGATCATGGTGCCGCATGGTGTGGTAGATTCCGTCCTCAGCGACCTTAAGCCACTTTTGGAAAAAGACGATATTGTCATCGAAGCGGGGAATTCCCACTATAAAGAGTCGATTCGTCGCTACAACGAGTTCAAAGAAGCGGGCATCCGCTTCATGGATGCCGGTACTTCCGGAGGCATGGAAGGAGCTCGCCATGGGGCTTGTTATATGGTAGGGGGAGATCCCGAAGCTTGGAAGATCGTGGAACCGATTTTCCGGGATACCGCTGTGGAAAACGGCTATTTATATGCCGGTAAACCGGGTAGCGGCCACTTCTTGAAAATGGTCCACAACGGCATTGAATACGGGATGATGGCCGCCATTGGAGAAGGATTTGAAGTGTTGGAGAAAAGCGACTTTGATTTTGACTACGAAAAAGTCGCGAGAGTATGGAACAATGGGTCCGTCATTCGTTCCTGGCTGATGGAATTAACCGAACGCGCCTTCTCGAAAGATGCGAAATTAGACGGCATCAAAGGCGTGATGCACTCTTCCGGTGAAGGAAAATGGACGGTGGAAACGGCTCTGGATTTACAAACGGCCACACCGGTTATCGCCCTGTCTTTATTGATGAGATATCGTTCGCTCGAAAACGATACCTTTACAGGAAAAGTCGTCGCCGCTTTGCGCAATGAATTTGGCGGACATGCGGTGGAAAAAGCAAGCGGCAAATAAAGAACCATGATAAAAGGAAAGATTTTAACATCTGACCTGATCAATGGAGAACAATTTCAAGAAAAGGGGAGTAGGCTATGTCCATTTCTTTTGATTACTCAAATGCATTATCCTTTATGAAACAAAGCGAAATCGAAAATCTCAGCGAATTTGTCAAAGTCGCTCATACGATGATTCATGAAAAGAAGGGACCCGGCTCTGATTTTCTGGGCTGGGTGGACTTGCCGTTCCGGTATGATCGGGACGAATTTGCGCGCATCAAACAAGCGGCGGAGAGAATTCGAAGCCACTCGGATGCTTTGGTGGTCATCGGCATCGGAGGCTCTTACTTGGGGGCAAGGGCAGCGATTGAAGCGTTGTCCCATAGCTTCCATAACCAAATGAACGATCAGACTCAAATTTATTTTGCCGGCTACAATATCAGTTCGACTTATATGGCTCATTTACTGGAGCTGTTGGAAGGAAAAGACATCTCCGTCAACGTGATTTCGAAATCCGGAACTACGACCGAACCGGCGATTGCTTTCCGGATTTTCCGGGACTACATGGAGAAAAAATACGGAAAAGAAGAAGCGAAAAAACGGATTTTCGTCACCACCGACAAGGAAAAAGGCGCCTTGAAAAAATTGGCCGATCAAGAAGGATATGAAACCTTTGTCATTCCGGACGATGTCGGGGGAAGATATTCGGTTTTAACCGCTGTCGGTCTCTTGCCGATCGCCGTAGCCGGACTGAACATTGATCAAATGATGGAAGGAGCCGCTGCGGCTGCACGCAAATACAATCATCCGGATCTTTTAACCAATGAAAGCTATCAATATGCCGCGGTGCGAAACATTCTGTACCGGAAAGGAAAGGCCATCGAATTGCTGGTGAATTATGAGCCTTCCCTTCATTGTGTATCCGAATGGTGGAAACAGCTGTTTGGAGAAAGCGAAGGAAAAGATCAAAAAGCGCTTTTCCCGGCATCGGTTGATTTTTCCACGGACTTGCATTCCATGGGTCAATACGTTCAAGAAGGCCGTCGCCTTCTGATCGAAACGGTCTTGCAAGTGAAGAAACCGCGAATCGAAGTCACCATCCAAGAAGATCCGGATAATATCGATGGATTAAACTTCTTGGCCGGTAAAACGATGGATGAAGTGAATAAAAAAGCGTTCCAAGGGACTTTATTGGCTCATGTCGACGGGGAAGTGCCGAACCTGGTAGTGGAACTGGACGAAATGAATGAATTCACTTTCGGAGAAATGGTGTACTTCTTTGAGAAAGCTTGTGCCATCAGCGGACACTTGCTGGGTGTGAACCCATTCGATCAACCGGGAGTGGAAGCCTATAAAAAGAATATGTTTGCGCTGCTTGGAAAACCGGGATTTGAAGCAGAAAGAGAAACGCTGATGAAACGGTTGTCCAAATAATTTATTGAGTGAAATAGACACTGTTGTTGATAAAAGTGCAGGAAACAAGAGAGGGAGCGAAGTCAAATCGCTCCCTCTCTTTTACTTTTTTCGATAATCTATTTTGAAATTGGAAAATTTTATCTGGTGACCATCACTGAACGGCAGAAAATACTTCTATCCAATTAATGTTGTAATTTTGGCAATAAAGAGAATATTGTTATATGATAAAAGCACATCGACTGGAGTGAATGGAATGATATGATATGGAGACTAAAAACACATTTTTGTATTTGCTGAAAGAAAACAAAGAATTTAAAAAATTGTTTTATGGACAAACTTTTAGTGTATTGGGAGATTGGTTTCAAACGATCGCCTTATTAGGATTCGTGTATTCTGAAACAAAATCTACTTTTCTGTTAGCTCTTACGTTCATCAGTAAAGGATTGCCTCAGCTGATTTTGAGCCCCTTTATCGGATATTTCGTTGACCGTTACAGCAAAAAGAAGATTATGTTTTATACAGACATCATTCGGGGAGTCATTGTTCTAGGTTTTTTACTCGCCTATAAATTTATTTGGATTATTTTCATACTGAATATTTTATTATCGATTTTACAAACTTTATTTGAGCCTGCCAGACAAGGAGCAGTGAAATATACAGTAAAAAAAGAACAAATAGTGATTGCCAATTCGTTGTCCAGTACGATGAATGGATTCATGTCTGTCGTTGGCGCTTCTTTAGGGGGAATGGTTGCAGAACTGTTGAGTATACAAACGGCATTTATAATAAACAGTTTTTCTTTTTTTCTTTCTGCATGGTTTATTTATTCGAGTAAAATACCGCATAATCTTGAAAAGAATACAACCAATCGTTTTTATAAGGATATAAAGGAAGGGTATCAGTTTATCATCCATCATAAAATCATTCTTACTTTAATATTGGTAGGCATGTCATGGGGAGTGATTGGCGGAGCTTATCAATTATTTTTAACCTATTATGCTGAAGAGGTTTTTCATGCAGGAAGTACAGGAATCGGCCTATTATATACGATACAAGGAATCGGAATGATAGGCGGAGGCATCATCGTTAAAAATTTCATTGGCAGCGATGATCATAAGATGAAGAAGGCATTCGGATTAGCCTATCTTTTTCAAGGAGTCTTTTTCTTATTTTTTGTTTTGTCTTCTACTGTTTATGTTGGATGTATGATGTTGTTGTTTATGAGAATGGCAGGAGGAGTCATTATTCCTCTTGATACTACTTTCATTCAAAACTACACGGATGATGACAAGATCGGCAAGGTTTTTTCTTTACATTATTCCATCTATAGTTCACTGATTAACTTGTCTATGTTTGTTTCAGGAATATTATTAGAAAGGATCTCTCCTAAAGTTTTTGGAGTATTTTTAGGAATGCTTTGCATCTTCATTAGCTTGATATGGTTATACATGTATTACTTTCATAAATTGGACGAAGATCAGAATTTGAATCAGTCTGCGAGTTCCCGTTGATATCGTTTGGCCATTTTCGTTTAATCTCATCTTTACAAGTAAAAAACCAATTCCTACTTGACACATAGGATTAATTAAATTAATATAATCTCAAATAATATGCCGACTAGACAACTAGAGGCTTTCAATTCAAACAATACTTTGAATTGAAAGCCTCTTTTTTTAATGTTTGATGAAAAAATTTTATTTTTAGAAAGGACGTGAGATATAAAATATATTCAGATTTTTAAGAAAAATAGATTCATAAAATGGAAGAGTTGTTAAAGGCATATAAGGAGAAAGGCTATTTTTCGCAGCAAATGTCGAAAGGCAGTGAAAAGAATGTATGCAGTTGTTTGTTCGGAAACTGAAATCCTTACTGGATTCAAAAGCAAACATATCATCATGATATTTTCATCCTTGGCTGGTGGGGGAAGGTCCCGTGAATTTTCATAACTTCGATCGATTCCGGTAATTCTCTTCAACCCCCAATGGATGATAAGCGAAAAAACATTGGCTATGAATCGAGGAATATCCGATCACTAGTGATTACCCTGATAGAAATGTTAGGCAGCAGATCAAAAGAACGCAAACAGTTAGGAGGAAATCTAATGACAAAAAAAAGAATGTATTTAAATGCTTTTGACATGAATTGTGCAGGACATCAATCTCCGGGTTTATGGACGCATCCGAAAGATAAATCTTCCACCTATAAAGATGCGGAATATTGGACACATTTAGCCAAGGTATTAGAAAGAGGACGATTTGATGCGATCTTTCTGGCAGATGTTTTAGGGACTTATGATGTTTATCAAGGATCGCGTGATCCGGCGGTACGTCAAGGGGCACAGGTTCCTGTTAATGATCCGGCGTTTGTTGTTCCTATCATGGCTCAAGTGACCAAACATTTAGGCTTTGGACTAACAGTATCCACAACTTACGAACATCCTTACATATTTGCCAGACGTATGTCCACTTTGGATCATTTGACAAAAGGGCGCATCGGCTGGAATATTGTGACCTCTTATTTAAACAGTGCCGCTGTTAATATCGGATTGGATCAACAAATCAGCCATGACGAACGCTATGAAATCGCGGATGAGTATATGGAAGTGGTTTATAAACTGTGGGAAGGCAGCTGGGAGGATGATGCAGTCGTATTGGACAAAGAAAACAAGCTTTATACCGATCCTGAGAAAGTACATGACATTCGACACGAAGGAAAATATTATAAGGTGCCAGGAGCACACTTATGTGAACCTTCACCGCAAAGGACGCCGGTCATTTTTCAAGCCGGGGCTTCCAAAAGAGGCCGCCAATTTGCGGCCAAACATGCTGAACTTGTGTTTATCAGCGTTCCAACCGAACAAATTGGTAAAACATATGTGGAAGCATTGCGTGAAGAAGCGAAAAATGCCGGCCACAATTCGGAGGAAATCAAAATTCTTTCTTTATTTACTCCGATTATTGGACGTACACAAGAAGAAGCAGAAGCGAAGTTTCGTGAGTATCAAAGCCATGTCAGTTATGAAGGCGGATTGGCATTGTTGGGCGGATGGACTGGTGTAGATTTTTCCAGATATGCCCCGGATGACAAAATTGAATACGTTAAAAACGATGCGATACATTCAGCGATCGAGACATTTACAAAAATTGATCCAACGAAACAATGGACGGTCAGAGAAGTCGCTGAATTTGTAGGAATA
Source organism: Bacillus smithii (assembly GCF_001050115.1). NCBI lineage: Bacteria > Bacillati > Bacillota > Bacilli > Caryophanales > Bacillaceae > Bacillus > Bacillus smithii. The sequence continues at coordinate 578,132 of NZ_CP012024.1, forward strand.
GGTGGAATGGGAAAAGTTGCGGTTGGAACTCCTGAAAAAATTGCGGATGAGATGGAACGATGGATGGATGAAACGGGAGTTGACGGCTTTAATATCGCTTATGCGGTGACACCGGGTACATTTGAAGAATTTGTAGATGATGTAATTCCGATTTTACAAAATCGAGGTCTTGTGCGGAAGGAATATGAGGAAGGCACTTTCCGGAAAAACTTATTTGGATACGACCATTTGCCGGACCATCACCCGGGACGCCAGTATCGAAATCGTTTTTCTTTTCAAAGGAGTACATAAGCATTGTTTCACCAAAACTATTAGAGGGAGCGCAATCACTCCCTCTATAAAGAATATGCTTTATAATGGAAATTAATTCAGCGGCTAAAACCTCGACTCAAAACATAACGAAAGGGGCTCGATTCAATAGACTATGGACAGACGTTTGATCCTCCTTTTAATCTTCTGTTAAAGCAGGGAAATGAGGAAGGATGTATTCGCCTAGTTCTTCAATGACTTCTTCAACCGGACGTCGTCCATATTTCAAATTGATGATGATATGATTGACTCCCACGTCGTTTAGTGCTTGCAAAAATTCAATCAGAAAGTTGCGTCCGATTCTAAATCCAAGATGGATCGGGATAGGTACATGATTCGGATCCTCTGTCAAATCAATATAAAGAGATTGAGTAAAAGGCTTAAATTCATCTGTTAGAGACCGCCAATTTTTAATCAGTTCCGCTTGGTAATGAAGTGGTCGCGGATAATAAATCCATCCATCGCTGTTTGCTGCAATCCATTCAGGAGATTGAGAACTATGACCGGTTACCATCACCGGAATGGAGGATAAATTCGGCTTTGGTAAAAGGTCTCCGTTCATTAGGTCGACCCGGGAAGTATGAATTCTAGGGAAATTTTTTGCCCATACTTCTCTCATGACCGCAATAGATTCTTGAAATAAAGTACCGCGATCATTTGCATCTACCGAAAAAGCCGGAAATTCAATAGGGCGGTCGCCTGTTGCCACACCGAGAATGAGTCGTTCACCGGAAAGTTTGTCAACAGAAGCTGCCGCTTTTGCTACGTGGAGCGGATGGCGCAATGTTAAAATAATGCTTGCGGTTCCCAGGGCAATTTTCTCTGTGTGGGCGGCTATAAATCCAAGATAAGTAAATGGATCATACATTTGGCCCACGTCGCCGAAATTAGGATCGCGTAAAGGAACGTCTCTGGCAAATACGGCGGCAAATTTTAGTTCTTCTGCTCTTTTGGCTAGTTTTATTTGCTTTTCTATATTCATTTCAGGGACGTCGCTCATATAGGATTCAATAGGGAAGAACAGCCCGAGAGTGAGTTTGTTCTCTTGATACATCCGTTTATATCCTCTATGATTTTGAAATTTTTCCATCATTAGACCTCAATACCTTTCTTTGTATTAGATAGAATAATAATCATCATTTGATGAAGAATTGATGCTTCATTCGATCACTCATCCATGCCGATTGTCGGCTAAGGCGAGTGATCGTTCTGTCTATTCCAAGCCTCATATTGTTCCAAAGAATATTTTTAAATTATCCATTTAGGTTGCTTTTCATTACGAATGATAAAGCGTGCCATGGATCCGCGAATATTAAGCGACAATAGAGTCAGAAGCATCTTCTTTTCTCACCTTATCGATAATTCCGCTGCCAAGACAAACATCATTGTCATAAAATACGACGACTTGTCCCGGTGTCACCGCTTTTATCGGTTGTTCATATTCCACTAAAGCGGTTTTGTCAGGACGAACATGCACTTTTACTTTTTGGTCTTCTTGACGATATCTGAATTTGGCCGTACAAGAGAATGATCGTGGACTGTCATCTCCGCTGATAAAGTGTACGTCGGAAACGATGGCAGCATTTGAGAAAAGGGCCGGATGGTCTTTGCCTTGAGCGACGATTAACGTATTGTTATTTAAATCTTTATCTACGACAAACCAAGGTTCGCCGTTGCCTTTTGCTCCGATACCGAGTCCTCTTCTTTGTCCGATCGTATAGTACATTAATCCTTCATGCCGTCCCAGCACTTCTCCATTGATCGAGCGAATGACTCCGGGTTGTGCAGGAAGAAAATTCTTTAAAAAACTTTTGAAGTTTCTTTCTCCGATAAAACAAATACCGGTGCTATCTTTTTTATTGGCAGTAAAAAGGTTTAATTCCTTAGCGATTTTTCGCACTTCATCTTTCGTTAACTCTCCGAGCGGGAATAGAACTTTTGATAATTGTTCTTTCGTTAATTGACTCAAAAAATAGCTTTGGTCTTTTTTTGAATCTTTTCCTCTCAATAAATGGATTTCGCCGTTTTCTCTATTGACTCTGGCATAATGTCCCGTCGCGATGTAATCTGCATCTAAAGACAGAGCAAAGTCTATAAAGGCTTTAAATTTGATTTCCGCATTACACAAAACATCTGGATTGGGGGTTCTTCCTAATTTCAGTTCTTCCAAAAAATAAGTGAAGACTCGATCCCAGTATTCTTTTTCAAAATTGACACTGTAGTAAGGGATTCCTAGTTGATTCGAAACTTTTTTTACATCTTCATAGTCTTCCGTAGCTGTGCAGACACCATCATCATTTTTGTCATCCCAATTCTTCATAAAAACGCCTATAACTTCATATCCTTCTTTTTTAAGAAGGTAGGCAGCAACGGAAGAATCGACTCCTCCTGACATTCCTACAACGACTCTTTTCTTTCGACTCATGATTACCACCTTAACTGAAATATTTTTTATTACAGTTTCCGTTAAAAAAAAATTATCTTTTATTAATTTTATTTATAATATCTTGTATCGTAATCCCCTTTAAATAATTCATCAGATGTTTCTCGGCATCGTCAAAAATATTGATCAGTATGGAAGACAAATTTTTTCCTACAATACAGTTTTCATTTGCTTCGGGACATTTTGGTACCAGTGTGCCTTCGCTCGTAAGCATAAAGATTTTGTCTAATGTGATATTTTCCGCTTTTTCTTTTAAAGAAAATCCTCCTTTTGCTCCTTCTTTTGATAAGATAATTCCTTCTTTTCGAAGCAAACTTAAAATTTTTCTTAATCGTGCAGGATGAACAGTTACGCTGTGGGCAATGTCTTCGCTCGTTACAATCTGTTCAGATCTTGTGGCCAAATAAGTAACGCAGTGGACTGCAATAGAAAAATCACTATTCAATCGTATTACCTTCTTCCTAAATGTAATAATAAATATTACAGTTAACTATGTCAACCTATTAATTTTCATCCTTATCGTTGAAATGATGAAATTGTAAACTTTTAAGATTAAAGTGATGGATCATGATGGTATTAATCTTGCGGATTGTTAAGAATGCACGATCCATTGGGCACCCACATTCATTTTATTAAATCCATCGTACGAGAGCAAGGACGTATCAGGCATGAGCATATGGAGCACCGAGAAAAAGAGATATCATCGTGCCTTCATGTGGGAATGTTTAAAGAGTTGCCTGATTTGAAATCTATTTAGAATTAAAAGAAAATTCCTGAATGCCGTGTCTAATCTACAAATATACTGTATAAGAAACCATTTGATTCGAGGATGGGGAATCGATTCGTACAATCCTTAATGAACACTGGCTCTTTAAATGACCAACAGAGAAGAACGGACAGGTGATATCCAATTATTTCCATCTGTCTATCTACACCCAAGTCACCCCAGTCATAAGAGCCGTCCATCATTTTTCCATATCATCATTGCGTTTGGAAAATTCGGGAATAGATTCCAATCACAATCCAAAGGTGTGGTCATATGTCTTTTTCACCAAAAGCGATGATTCGTTTTAATAAAAAAACGAAAGAGTTTCACCTTCAAGGAAAAGATTTCAGCTACATTATCAAAATTTTGAAAAACAACCAGCTAGGGCAACTATATTTCGGAAAAAAAATACGCGACCGAAAGTCTTTTTCCCATCTATATTCAATTCGATCAAGGCCTTTGGTTGCCTGTGTGTATGAGGGGGATTCGTTTTCCCTTGATACTTTAAAACAAGAGTATCCTTCTTATGGTACGACTGATTTTCGTGAGCCCGCGTTTCAAATTCTTCAGGAAAATGGAAGCCGTATTACGAATTTTGAATATCAACATCATAAAATTTATAAAGGAAAGCCGAAATTAGAGGGGCTGCCGGCAACGTATGTGGAAAAAGGCGAAGAGGCGATTACGCTTGAAATTTCGTTGTACGATAAACTGATCGACACCGAAATTCAATTGCTTTACACGGTTTTTAGCGAGTGGAACGCCTTGGCTCGAAGTGCGAGAGTGGTCAATCATGGCCAGCAAGCTTTAAACTTGACCAGAATAATGAGCGCCAGCATCGATTTTTTCGACTCACAATTTGAAATGGTTCACCTCTCCGGATCATGGGGGAGGGAGAGATATGTGAAAATGAGAAAATTACAACCTGGCATTCAGAGTATTTCGAGCACACGGGGGGCGAGCAGTTCACAGCAAAATCCCTTTATCGCTTTGAAAAGACCGGACGCCACAGAACACCGAGGGGAAGTATATGGGTTTAGCCTCGTCTACAGCGGAAATTTTTTGGCACAGGTGGAGGTCGATCATTACGATGTCGCTCGTGTCACAATGGGCATCCATCCTTTTGATTTTAACTGGCTTTTAGGACAAGGAGAAAGTTTTCAAACGCCGGAAGTGGTGATGGTCTACTCTGATCAAGGACTGAATGGGATGAGCCAAACGTATCATCAGTTATATCGCACGAGATTAGCAAAAGGTTATTGGCGAGACAAAGAAAGACCGGTGCTTATTAATAACTGGGAAGCCACTTATTTTCATTTTGATGAAGAAAAACTCATTAAGATTGCTAAAACAGCGAAAGAGTTGGGCATTGAACTGTTTGTTTTGGATGACGGCTGGTTCGGAAAGCGAAATGACAGTAAAACCTCGCTCGGAGACTGGTTTGTGAATAATCGAAAGCTGCCTAGCGGAATCGCAGGGCTGGCTCAAAAGATCAATGACTTAGGAATGAAGTTTGGACTTTGGTTTGAGCCTGAAATGGTTTCCAAAGCTAGCCGATTATACGAACAACATCCGGATTGGGTGATCAAAGTGCCGGGACGGAGGATGTCCCAAGGGAGAAATCAGTATGTATTGGATTTCTCAAGAAAAGAAGTGGTCGATCATATTTATGGAATGATGGCCCAAATTCTTCGGGAAGCACCGATTTCTTATGTGAAGTGGGACATGAATCGCTATATGACAGAAATTGGATCGGCTGATTTACCTCCTGAACGTCAAAGAGAAGTTCCCCATCGTTATATTTTAGGTGTGTATGATCTATACGAAAGATTGACGACGGAATTCCCGCATGTCCTTTTTGAGTCTAGTGCTGCCGGCGGGGCCAGGTTTGATCCGGGAATGTTATATTATGCGCCGCAAACATGGACGAGTGACAACACAGATGCGATCGAACGTTTGAAAATTCAATACGGAACTTCTTTTCTCTATCCTTTAAGCGCAATCGGCGCCCATGTTACGTCTGTTCCGAATCATCAAGTCAAAAGGATCACGAGTCTTGAGGCAAGAGCACATGTGGCGTTCTTCGGAGTATTTGGCTACGAGCTGGATGTCACGAAGCTATCAGAGAAAGACAAACAAAAAGTCAAAGAACAGATTGCCTTTTATAAGAAAAATAGGAAATGGATCATGAATGGAACGTTCTATCGAATAAGAAGCCCTTTTGAAGACGATGGCAACATCGTAAGCTGGATGGTAGTTTCTGAAGATCAAAAAGAGGCGCTTGTTGGGTATTATCAAGTGTTGGGAACAGCTAATCCGGGATTTTCCCGTATTTTGTTAAAAGGTTTGCGAACAGATTATGAGTATGAAATCGAAGGAATAGACGGTACGTATTTTGGAGATGAACTGATGTACGTCGGCCTTCTGTTGGAAGATGCAAAGGGAAAAGGGGACTTCTACTCCAAAATTTATAAATTAAAGGCCATTCAAAGTGATGAAAAAGTGGGGATGAAAAATAGATGAAACGACGGATGGCCTCCTTAGATGATTGAAAAAGGAAAATACATTTTTTAAATAGAATGTGACGCAGCATAATGGGTTGATTTACGGTTGCTTTATTTGACAAAATGGCGCTTTTTCAACATGATTGTAGATGGAATATTTCGCTGAACGGGCTTGTGATCCCTTATCGGAATTCCTATTAGGATGCCCGACTACACGTGAACGAGTTTTCTTTAAGCTAAGGGAATCACGATTCGAAAAAGCCCGGTTTCGTTTCATATCCATCCAGGGAGACCCTCGAATGACCGGCTTCTCCCTGGATGGTGGATATTTCATTATATTTTATTGGATAAAGGAGCTTTTTTTATGACGTCACGATCTATTTCCCCTGATTTTGACCCGTGGGAATCTTATATGGATATTGAACAGCACGGATCATATGTACTTTCTAACGTAGAGTTTACTACTACTTATCTTTGCAATATGCGATGCGCCCATTGTGCGGTAGGGTATACGCTGGCTGCGAAGGATCCGGACGCTTTGCCTGTAGAACTATTGATCCGGCGCTTGGAAGAAGTGCCGACTTTGCGCGCTATCAGCATTACAGGTGGAGAGCCGATGTTGTCGAAAAAATCGGTGGAAAACTATACATTGCCTCTATTGAAATATGCGAAAAGCAGAGGGCTTTACACACAAGTCAATTCCAACTTGACGCTGCCGGCAGAACGGTATGAACAGCTGGCGCCGTATATCGATGTTTTACATATTTCCCATAACTGGGGAACGATTGAAGAATTTAGCGAAACCGGTTTTGCGATGATGGATCGTAAACCGCCGATGAGTAAAAGAGAGGCCTTGTTTGAGCGGATGATTGAAAATTCCCGTCTTCTTGCTGAACAAGGAGTCAAGATTTCTGCGGAAACGATGCTGAATAAAAAGACGCTTCCTTATTTAGAGAAGATACATCGCCAAGTGGTGGAGGAAATGAAAGCTTTTCGACACGAGATACATCCGATGTATCCAAGCGATTTTGCTTCCAACCTTCACTTGCTCTCGTTAACGGAAATTCGAGAAGCCATCCATCACTTGCTCGATATCCGCAGCCAGGATGTTTGGATGTTGTTTGGCACGCTGCCGTTCTATCCATGCAGCCGCAATCCGGAAGATCTCCGCTTGCTCGAACGACTTTATCAGGAAAAAAATGTAACCGTCCGTAATGATCCGGATGGACGCTCTCGGTTAAACGTCAATATTTTTACAGGCGACGTTATTGTGACTGATTTTGGCGACACACCGCCTTTTGGCAATGTACAAACAGATACGCTTTCCGCGGCATTTGAACGCTGGCTTGATTCCAAATGGGCGAAAGAACTTCATTGCCATTGCCCGCAAGCCCGCTGTCTCGGTCCAAATGTACTTGTGAAAAATGCCTATTATCCAACGGTCTCTTTCCGAGATCGAAAAGCTCTTATTGCTCAATAAAAGAACATCCAATCGGGGTCTTTCCACAACTAGAAATAGTGTTGGGAGGACCTCTTTTGATTTCAGAAAAGGGGAGGCCAAAAAGAGCAAAAAGGGATGGAAGTTGAGCCATCCCATTGTTAAATATAAAGTTTTGTCGTTATTGATCATTTTGATCGTTGTCATAAATACGACGAACATTGTTGTCTTTTGTGTTTTTCAAGTTATTATTACTGAAGTTGTTATCAGTCAGGTCGTTATTATTGAAATTGTTATTCGTTGGGTTGTTATTCGTTAAGTTATTGGGATTGAAATTGTTGTTCGTTAAGTTGTTGTTACTTATACTGTTGTGATCGTTGGAATGGATATTGCTGCTGTCAGCGTGATTGTCATGGCTATTTTGTGTACTGAAATCTTTCGCTGACACAATCTCATCTTCTTCGCCGAATTCGGAGCTAAAGGCTGGATTGTGGCGGGCTTCTCTGCCGTTGTTTTGGTCTTCATTGAACACACTTTTGTTTATATAGCGATGGAAGAATATTTCGGCAATCGCTAAAATCAAAGCAGACCAGAAGCTTGCCCAGCCAAGGGAAATGTTTTCATTTATAATACCGCTTCCGACGGCCCATATTAAAATGTACGCCAATACAAAATCGGAAATGGTAGCGGCTGTATTTCCGAAACGCGGAAGAATAAAAAGATCACTCAACATATAGGATACGACTGTCACAATTAAGCTTATGGTAAAATATTCACCGAAATCCACCCTGTAAAATAATCCAAGCACGAATGCTAATATGATCATGACCATGACAAATTTTACGATTAGTGCTCTTACGTGTTCCATCCATAACCCTCCTTTTTGAAGTCAATCTTAGGTTGGCTCCGAAAAAGGGGATTATTCATTCACCTCTCGTTTTCCAATCTTTCCCGTTGTCGAAAAATCTACACCTTTATTTTTCAACTGTTAAAAACGTAAAAAATGCAAAAAGAAGCAGTCTTGATTTCCAATTAAACCGGGGTTGTCAAGAAACGGTGCAGAAGGAATTCAACCATTCATTTAAAATGACAGATTCCTACTGGTTTACACGAATGAGGAAGAAAATTGATGCTTTTGAACAAATATTTCTGTCTAAATTTCCCGGGCAATTTCTGTTGTTGTCGAACAATAATGAAGCATTCATCTGCTTTGATCTAGTTATGATAGGAAATATTTTAAATTGCGGAAGAAAGAAATCGACAAAGAAGCCCTTTTTGAAAGCGGAAGTCAGCTTTCCCGCCAGTGGAAAATGGATTAGGCCAAAATAATTAGTGAAGATAGATGTTTAATATATGGATTTTTTCCAAAAATGGATTTACAAGGTAGACTTAAATGATAAGATTTCTGGACTCAATTGAAGTTTGTGGCGGTGTGAAAATGGAGAGGAGATTCTTGTGGATCCGTCATTTAGCCATTGCGGTCAAAATAAAAAAGGAGAGGCTATTAGCGGGAAAATAACAAGGACCGCAATGGAACATACGGAATTCATGTTATGTGTCTTGAATTTATGAAGCCATAAAATACTTTTTCAAAAACTTCGCCCATAAAGCGTGACCTTTCGTGTTCGGCAAGCCGTTGCTTTCATCGATGTAATCTTTCAGTTTGTCAGAGGAGTAGTCCGGCCAAACTTTCCAATGGTCGATATAGTTCAATCCTTCTGTTTTTGCGAATTCCTTAAGCGATTTGACTTGCTCCGGATAGTTGGATGCACCGTAAATCGGATTTGGCGGCTGGATCATCACGACTGCATGTTCGTTCTCCGCTTTGACGTCACGCACAAACGTCTGAATAACCGTATGGTTGTCTTCTACAGACACTTTGCCGTTGTCAGCCCATGTAAACGGCTCGAACAGAATCATATCCGGCTTGGAAGCGGCAATTTTCTCTATCTCCCCATTTTGAAGAAAGTCGAGTGATGTCCCTTCTTCTTCCCAAATCGATGCTTTCAGTACCGGGCTGTAGGCGGTCTCCAGCGCTTTCTTCAATTGAACAGACCAGCTGTTATCCTCTTTTCCAAGTGCTTTAGAGCCGACAATGGCTACTTGAAATGGCTTTCCATCCTGGAATGATTTTGCCAGCTGTTTGCGAGCCTGATCCGGCCAATGACTCGACAAATCTTGCCAACTTTCGTTTGATCCGTTTCCGGAAACGGGTGTCACCACAGCGGTTGAATCGACGGTCGTTTTTTCTTTCCAATACCAATAGCTTGCCAGTAAAAAAAGGGCAACGACCAATGTGAAAAACAATATCTTCCTATATCCTTTTTCAAAATATACCGTTGATATTTAGAGTAAGTAATTAAAGCGGTTTTAATTAAAACATGACAATATTTATCCTAAATTCCAACTATGATATAATTTTCCTGTTGAATAGTAATTTATAAGATTACAATCATATAGCATTGAGTTCTAGGATCTAATGGATTCCGTGCAACAATCTGTTCATTTCAGTAAAATAATCTTAAATCGGAAAGTAGGAAGAGACGATGATCGATATACACTGCCATATATTACCTGGGGTGGACGATGGGGCTCAAACTTTGACAGAAGCAGCTGCAATGGCCAAACAAGCAGAAAAAGAAGGAATTCATACGATCATCGCCACTCCCCACCATATGAACAGAAAATATATTAATCGTAAATCAGAGATTGTCGCAAAAGTAATGGAAGTAAATGCGCATTTGGAACGGGAAGGGATTAATGTAACGGTTCTCCCCGGACAAGAGGTGCGGATTTACGGAGAACTCCTTCAAGACTATGAAAATGGGGAAATCTCCACTCTTGGCGGGGATTCCTCTTATGTATTGGTGGAATTTCCGTCCGGTTATGTTCCCAAGTATGCGGAACAGCTCCTTTTTGACATGCAAATGAAGGGGCTAGTGCCTGTCATTGTTCATCCCGAACGAAACCAAGAACTAATCCAGGACCCGGACAAATTGTATAATCTAGTTAAGAACGGAGCGGCAGCGCAAATTACCGCTGCCAGCCTCACCGGCTATTTCGGGAAAAAAATTCAGAAATTTACGGAACAGCTGATTGGCGCCAACTTAGCGCATTTTATTGCTTCGGATGCACACAATACAAACAAACGCCCGTTCAAAATGATGGAGACATTGGATCGACTTGAAAAAGAATTTGGAATCGATTATGTCTATTACTTTCAAGAAAATGCAGAATTGGCAGTCAGCGGTCAGAATATCATGAAAGAACCGCCGCAACAAATTAAAAAGAAAAAATTTCTCGGGCTATTTTAACAGAATATCGGGTTGGAGCCTTAGCCCGAATCAACAACAATGTTTGAATCGAACCTCTTTTCAACAAATCAACTGAACTATCCATAAAAAATAACCATTAGGTAGGGATTCTATGCCTGAGGGAGTGGCTCTTTCATAAAAGTCGGTCATCGAGAGAAACGTGAGAGATGGCTCGTGACCTAACTAATTTTACTTTGTTAAAATACAAACATAATCAACTGCATTTTGCGTATATTTTATAAAAATCCGTTATTCGAACAAAACCCATCGGCATTCTAAAAAATTCAAACGAAAGGAAGTATGCGGTTTGAAAAAGGTACGTAAAGCGATCATACCGGCTGCCGGGCTCGGCACTCGTTTTTTGCCCGCAACGAAAGCCATGCCGAAAGAAATGTTGCCGATTGTGGACAAGCCGACTATTCAATACATAGTGGAAGAGGCAGTAGCATCCGGGATCGAAGATATAATCATCGTTACTGGAAAAGGTAAACGAGCGATTGAAGACCATTTTGACAATGCCTGGGAGCTGGAGCATAATTTGGCGGACAAAGGGAAGCTCGATTTGTTGGAAAAAGTCAGGTATTCCTCCAATTTAGCTAACATCCACTATATACGCCAAAAACAACCCCTCGGTTTAGGCCACGCCGTATGGTGCGCCCGCAATTTTATCGGGGATGAACCGTTTGCCGTTCTATTAGGCGACGATATTGTTCAAAGCGATACGCCGTGTTTAAAGCAATTAATGGATCAATTCGAACAAACCCATTCTTCCATTATCGGGGTTCAGGAAGTTCCGGAAGAAGAAACACACCGCTACGGTATTATCGACCCGGCTGGAAGCCAAGGGCGCCGCTACCAAGTAGAAAATTTTGTGGAAAAGCCGGCACCGGGAACAGCTCCCTCCAATTTGGCGATTATTGGCCGTTATATTTTAACGCCGGAAATCTTTTTGTTTTTAGAAAAACAAGAGCAAGGAGCCGGAGGAGAAATTCAACTGACGGATGCCATTCAAAAGTTGAATCAAATTCAGCGAGTATTTGCCTATCAATTTGAAGGCAAGCGATATGATGTGGGCGAGAAGCTGGGATTTATTCAAACCACGATTGAAATAGCATTACAAGATCCGGAATTAAAAGAGCCACTGTTGAAAATCATGGATAATATTTTAAAAGAAACCAATCTGAATAAAGTGAATATGTAAGAAAGAAAAAATGAAGAAAATTAGCTCGTTTAGCTATAGTCAATTTGTGAATAGTCACTTAACCCGATTCTTTTGTTGTTCTATACAACCTCAGAATCGTCATTTTGAAACAGTTGGGGAAAAGATCGTGATTTTACCAGCTGTTTCTTTTTATTCTTCCTTTGCTCGGATGATCAAAAAAGTCAATGAATCGCATTCCTTTTAAGAAAGACGGTTGTTTACTGTATAAAAAATAAAAACGAATACAAAGAACCGAAAAGTTTGACCCAGTTAAGATATGCTGTGATTTCGATGAATTATTTTAAAATAATGGTAGAGAATCTTTTTACTAAGATGAAAATAGAATTTTCGTTGGATTTTTCTCTTTGAGTAAACTCAGGGAAATATGGATATAAGCATTCATTACTGAGTAGATATACTGCTTTTAACCATTAAAAGGATTTTTTAAACGAAAGTTGAATCATGCAAGTACAGCCATTCTCTATTTTTCTTTGTCATTCACTTGTTTTTTGAATGTATAAAATGGGACGCGAATAGAATGTAATATTCAACTGAACTTTTTTGTGATCGATTCCGTTTTTTCTTTTAGAGGTCCTTATAAAAAGAGTTTGGATTCAGATTTGTACTTTTTTCGTTTTGCGTTTTTCATTGTGTTTGTAAGCAGAGTTTTACCGACTCTCTCTGTAAAGAAGGAATTTTGCTATGCTTTTTTATCATGCAATCAAGAAGACTATGATTGAAAAGGAAAATGGGGTCTTCATGGTGAATTAAGAATTGTACTTCGATGATTGGAAAACATTTCATATAAAAGGAAGCGTTATCTAAAGCGCTGTCATCCTAAGAATAGTTTGATGACTAACCAGCGGTACACTTTTAATACAGGATGATCATTTTAGCTCGACTATGGTTAGTGGTGAGGAAAAGATCAGAATGTTCATGTATGCAGTATTTTAATGATTCTATTGGGGAGTTGGAGGGGAACAATATGACTTGGAAAACGATCTATGAAAAATGGACATCTTATCCAAATTTAGATCCAGTTTTAAAAAACCAGTTGGATGGTATCAAAGATAATGAAAAACTGTTGGAAGACAGCTTTTATAAGAGTCTTGAATTTGGGACAGGCGGCATGCGCGGGGAACTCGGACCTGGTACGAATCGAATGAATCTTTATACGGTTCGGAAAGCTTCAGAAGGGCTGGCGCAATACATAAAGTCTCAAGGTGAGGAAGCGGTGAAGCGCGGCGTGGCGATTGCCTATGATTCCCGCCGGAAATCGCCGGAGTTTGCTTTGGAAGTGGCGAAAACGGTGGGGAAACATGGAATTCGCGCCTTTTTGTTTGAAAGTTTGCGTCCGACTCCCGTATTGTCGTTTGCTGTCCGCCATTTACACACATTCGCGGGTGTTGTTATTACCGCTAGCCATAATCCCCCTGAATACAACGGTTACAAAGTATATGGACCGGACGGCGGACAATTGCCTCCTGCCATGGCGGACGAATTGATTCGCTACGTTCAAGCTGTCGAAAATGAGTTGACGGTGGAAGTGGCAGAAGAAAAAGACCTTGTCAATAACGGCCTTCTCACGTATATTGGGAGCGAAGTGGATCAAGCGTATCAACAACAATTACAGACGATCCGTCAGAACAAGGAAGTCGTATCTTCTGTGGCTGATTCGTTGAAAATTGTTTATACGCCGCTTCACGGTACGGGAAATATCCCTGTTCGGGAAGGATTAAAAAACTTTGGCTTTACGAACATCACCGTGGTGAAAGAGCAGGAGCAGCCTGACAGCCATTTTTCTACGGTTCAATCTCCCAATCCGGAAGAGCACAGCGCTTTTGAACTGGCGATCCGTTATGGGGAAAAAGAAGACGCCGATCTTTTGCTGGCCACAGATCCGGATGCTGACCGTTTAGGTGTGGCTGTGAAAAATGCACAAGGCGACTATCATGTGTTGACCGGAAATCAAACAGGAGCGCTTTTGCTTCATTATTTGTTGACGCAGAAGAAAGCCAACCACACGCTTCCTGAAAACGGCGTGGTGATCAAAACGATTGTGACATCGGAGCTAGGCAGGGAAATCGCCAAAAGCTTTGGCATTCCAACGATTGATACGTTGACTGGATTTAAATTTATCGGCGAAAAAATCAAAGAATTTGAACAGACAGGAGAGCATACCTTTTTATTTGGCTATGAAGAAAGCTATGGCTATTTGATCGGCGATTTCGTGCGCGATAAGGATGCTGTTCAGGCAGCGGTGTTGGCAGCCGAAGTAGCAGCGTATTACAAAGCACAAGGAAAGAGTTTGTATGACGGTCTGATGGATATTTTTGAACAATATGGCTATTTCCGCGAATCACTGCGGTCGCTGACTTTGAAAGGAAAAGACGGATCGGAGACCATTGCCGCCCTGATGGATAAATTTCGCGAGTCTTTTCCTGCCCAAGCGGCCGGATCCCCGATCGTCGCAGTGGAAGATTACCTAAAAGGTGTCCACATGGATCTTACAGGGTCAAGTCACAGAAAAATCTCGTTGCCGTCTTCCAATGTTCTAAAATATTATCTTCAAGACGGATCTTGGTTTTGCATTCGCCCGTCCGGAACCGAGCCGAAAGCCAAGTTTTATTTCGGCGTGAAAGGAACGTCCTTGCAAAACAGTGCCGAACGATTGGCGCGACTGGAAGAAGACGTTATGCGCTGGGTGGAAAATGAACTAAATCAAATCACTGTTTACTAAGACAAAAGGGAGATGTCAGCAATGATTTTAGTTGTTGGCGGTGCCGGATATATCGGCAGCCATCTTGTAAAGGAACTTGTAGAAACAAATGAAGTCGTCGTTCTTGATAATTTATCGACGGGGCACCGTTCGCTGGTGGATCGCCGTGCACACTTTGTTGAAGGAGATCTGGGCGATAAAGCGGTACTCGATAAATTATTTTCAAATTATCCGATTGAAGCGGTGATGCACTTTGCTGCCAATAGTTTGGTGGGGGAATCAGTGCAGCATCCTTATAAATATTACCAAAACAATGTGGCTAATACTTTGACGTTATTGCATTCGATGATCGACCACGGTGTAAAGAACTTTATCTTTTCGTCGACGGCGGCCACTTATGGGATCCCGAATGTGGAACTGATCGATGAACAGCAGCCGACCCAACCGATCAATCCTTATGGTCGTTCGAAGCTGATGGTAGAACAGATTTTGTCCGATTTTGCCGATGCGTACGATTTGCATTATGTCGTTCTTCGCTATTTTAATGCAGCAGGCGCACATGAATCGACAGAAATTGGGGAAGCGCATGATCCGGAAACGCACTTAATCCCGATTATTTTGCAGCATTTGCTTGGCCAGCGCCCGAAAATCTCCGTCTTTGGCACTGACTACGATACGCCGGACGGAACGTGCATCCGCGATTATATTCATGTTACCGATCTCGCTCGAGCCCATATTTTGGCGCTGAATGCCTTGTTGTCGGGCGAAAAGAAATCAGCAACTTATAATTTAGGAAACGGAAAAGGCTATTCCGTAAAAGAAGTGATCGATACGTGCGAACGCGTCACCGGACGTAAAGCTGTCATTGAATATACAGATCGCCGTCCCGGTGACCCGGCTAGACTCGTCGCCACTTCTGAAAAAATTTACCACGAACTAGGTTGGAAAGCGGAATACGGCTTGGAGGAAATCATTGACTCCGCATGGAAGTGGCATAAAAAGGGATTTAGCGGCAAATAGGAAAGGAATAGTGAAAGGGACATTGCCAAAAACGGATGTTTAGAGCAATGTCCTTTTTCTTTTCCGGAGTCGTTTCTCGAAAAATGAAAGAACGATCGTTTTGTTTAGCATCATTCATCCGGATGTGATAAACTTCAAATGTATTTTGTGCACAAATTTGGCTATTTAATCGCTGTCGAAACGATCCTTTCAATTATTTCCTGCATCGGTGCAATTTTGAAGCGATTTGTTTAGAACGGAAGCAATTTGATTTGAATGATCATCGGCTGGCTTTCTTAACGAAATTTTGCCGATCACGCTGAAACGTGTATAAGTAAAGAGTATGTATCCTGAGCGGCTGGAAAACATTTTATGTAAAGCTTTCAGACGTTTAACCGAAGGAAAAAGAAACCAAAAAATTTAAAACAATTTCCTGATTTACCTTGACTTGTATACCAGGTTCGGGTATACAATCAAATTAAGAATTCATTATTTAATGAAAATTTTTATTATGACGTGGTTTTGTTTGTCATTTAGCAACGGGAAAGGAAACAGATTACGTGGACACACATTGAGCGTGTACATATTGTATAAGGATTAGAATGTAGCGGAACGATGCTGAAGGTGCGAGAATGTTTTTTGGCGTGAAGTAATTTTTGGTTTCAACTTGGTCATAGAGTGTCTTTAAAAAGATGGATGGAGATGTGTCCATAAGAGGGAACAGGAGAAATTCAATAGGAAGGGAGAGAGCGCATTCAGAGTCAAAAGGCCATTTAATCGGTCCGCTGCAGTGGTGTTCACGATTTAAACGAGGAAAGCGCTTTTTTAGGTGGAAACGGTTCGTTTGTATATAGGAAAGGATCATAAGTTTTGAAGAATGTCATAACCGCGGCTCAAGATCGGAGTGATCGGTTTTTCTTTTTGGTTGCTAAATAGTCGTTAAGAACTACATAATGACAAAAACGCAAAGAGATTGATGGGTAATAAGACCTAAAAAAGCGGTGAAGCTTCTACTTTTATCCCGTTCTAAACAATCTTTTGATACACACAGCTAGACTCGTTTTACTTTAAGTAGTTTGTCAAAGGGTGAATCTCAAAAACTATTAATGAAAGAGGTATGAAAAGTGAAGATAAGACTATTCAGTGGTTTGAAATCAAAACTCATCATCTCCTTTGCTGTTATTTTATTGGTTCCTTCGCTTGTTGTGGGATCGTTGGCATACCATTCGGCAAAAGTTCAAGTTCAAAATCAAATCTTCACTAGCGTTAATGAAAATGTAAAGCTGGTGAACACACTTATTGACAACAGCATCAATCCAAAAGTAGATGATATCGATTACTTTTCGAAAACCGTCTCATCACGTCTTTATAAAGGCGATGACAGTCCCGAACTTCGCAGAATTTTTAAAGAATATGTAGATTTGCATCCGGAAGTAGTGAGTATTTTTGTCGGCACTAAAAATGGATTGTATGTTCAAATGCCAAAATTTAAGATGCCTTCCGGCTATGATCCAAGACAGAGATATTGGTATTCGGAAGCTATGAATCATAAAGGGCAAGTAGTAGTGACGGATCCTGAAAAAACGGCCTCTACTGGTGAAACGGTGGTCACCATATGCAAAACAACCAATGATGGTTCTGGCGTCGTGGCGATTAATATAAGATTAAACAAGATTAAAGATTTAGTGGAAAAAGTGAAGGTGGGAAAAGAAGGGTATGCGTTCCTGATCGATCGTAATAAGAAGATCGTTGCCCATCCTAATCTAAAATCCGGATCAAAAGCAGACAGCAGCTTTTATGATAAATTATTTGCTAGTAATACAGGGGAATTTCATTATACTTTGAATGGCAAAGAGAAATTATACAGTTATACGACGAATCCGTTAACGGGATGGAAAGTAGTAGGCAACATGTCGATTTCCGAAGTGGATGATGCCGTTGCGCCTATTCTCCGTAAAACGTTGCTCGTGATCATCATTTCTTCTGTTCTTGGGGCGATAATCGTCTACTTTATTATCTATTCCATTCTTGCCCGTCTTAGAGTATTAAAAAATAAAGCGATTACCATCAGCAGAGGCAACCTCACTGAACAAATTGAAATAAAAGTAAACGACGAGATCGGTCAATTAGGCCATGCTTTTAATCAAATGCAAGAAAATCTGCGTACATTAATCCAAAAAATAGAACTCAGTGCGGAACAAGTCGCTTCGTCTGCCGAGGAATTAACAGCGAGCGCTGAACAAACAAGTTTAGTCACTGAACAGGTCGCTTCTTCCATTCAAGAGGTGGCAAGCAATGCGGAGACGCAGACAAACGGTATTGATAAAAATGCTCAGTCTTTAAATACAATCTCATCAGGAATTACAAAGATCGCCGAAAATTCCATGAATGTAGCGGAGCTTTCTAAACAATCCACATTGCAGGCGGAAGAAGGAGAAAAGGCTGTTCAGAAGACAGTCGATCAAATGAATTCCATTCATGAATCCTTCCAAGTGTCAGAAGAAGCCTTCCAATCTTTAGCAGAGCGTTCAAAGCAAATTGGAAAAATATTGGATGTTATTACCGGAATCGCAGACCAGACAAATCTTCTGGCTCTTAACGCCGCCATTGAAGCAGCTAGAGCTGGCGAAGAAGGTAGAGGTTTTGCGGTCGTAGCGGAAGAAGTCCGAAAATTAGCCGAGCAATCGCAAGAGTCGGCGAAGCAAATTTTTGAATTAATTCAAGGAATACAACAAGATACAGGCAATACGGTACAAATTATGTCTAAAACGACAGAAGATGTAGAAGAAGGGTTAAAAATCACCAATGAAGCCTTTGAAAAGTTTGAGGGAATTTTAAATAGTATGAGAGAGGTTGCTCCTAAAATCGAGGATATTTCCTCAACGGCGCAAAAAATATCCGCCGAAGTCCAAGAGGTTGCGGCAATGGCCAATGAATTGGCCAATATAGCGCAAAACAACGCAGCCACATCCGAAGAAGTAGCGTCTTCAACGGAAGAACAATTAGCTTCCATGGAAGAAATCTCAGCATCAGCAAAATCGCTTTCTTCTATGGCAGAAGAGCTCAAAGAGGTAATTTCTAATTTTAAATATTAACCCATTTGCATGTTCGCAGAATAGTACAGTGAAGAATGAAAACTGAAGGATCAAGAAAGGACATCGCCGTAGGGCCATGTCCTTTCTTCGTTCCATGTATAAGGATAAACGTTGTTTTTTCGTCTTGGGCAGGTTGTTTGAGATGATGTCTGTCAGATGGCAGACATGTTTATTCGCTTTGTAAATTTTCCTTTAGCATATGTGTCACTTTTGCTTTTTCTTCGTCAGGAACAATCAAATAATAAATGCCGTTGATCTTTTGACCTGTTCCTTTGATTTCATAATTTTCTATGTTGGATAGACAGCTGCGGTAATTGGCTCGAATATTCATCATATCCTGAAAAGTTAGATTCGTTTTTACGTTGTTGCCTAGCGTATTCAAAATATCTTGATAATGAGTCACAGAGGATATACTGGTAGCTTTGTGCAGAATGGCTGTTATGACTTGCCGTTCACGCTGATTTCGGCCAAAATCCCCGTTTGGATCCAAATGGCGCATTCTGACATAACCTAGTGCTTTTGGTCCGTCAAGTTCAATCTTCCCTTTTTTGTAATGATAGCCTTTTTTGTAATATCCTTCATCGTACCAATCCAGATGATTATCAACGGTAATACCGCCGACGGCATCGACTAAACCACTTAGCGCTTCCATATTAATGCGGATAAAATAGTCAATAGGGATACCTGTAAACTGTTCAACGGTATTGATTGCCATCTTTGTTCCACCGAATGCGTATGCATGATTTATTTTATCCATGGTTCCTTTTCCGACGATATTTGTTCGCGTATCCCTAGGAATGCTGACCATTTGCATTTTCTCTTTTTGCGGATTAAGCGTCATGACAATCAAAGTGTCGGAGCGGCCTCTGTCATTTTTACGCTCGTCCACTCCCATAAGAAGAATGGAAATAGGTTCGCTTTTTTTCGTTTTATCCGACTGATCGCGGCCATTATCGAAAGGAATGTTTTGATGCATTTTATCAGCCGCTTCTTTGGCGGAATGATACAAATAATAGGCATAGCCACCCCCGCCCAAGACGATTAAGACCACTATGATGGACAGGATTTTCAACAGTTTTTTCATCATATGGGATTCCTCAACTTTCACCTTAGAACTATGGTTGAATTATACCATATTTATAGGGGGCCTGACCCCCTTAATGCTTTAAAGTATTAAGGGGGTCAGGCCCCGTCATCTTCGATTAGATCTTTTATTGGTACTTGTGTTCTTTCTTCCAATAGTGGGTTTCTGGCATGGACGGTGGCCAATTTTGTGTTTTCGTCCACTCCGTCAATCCATACGGAAGTTCCTTCGTATAAAACTTTAATATCGGCAGGTGAAGAAAGTATTTGTTTTACACGTTTTAATTCCATTGTTCGGTCAAAGTTGGCGAGAACATTTTGCAAGGATGTTTTTCTATATGGTGTATGATAGAAAATTTTTGGAACATGACTGAAAAACGGTGACTGTTATAAAAGATTATTCAAAAAGTACTTTTCAGAAAGACGATATTTTAGGTATGTCTTTCGAGGCGCAAGCATAGAAAAGAAATAGGACCGAGAGAATAGTTGTGTCCTAGATCAAAGGCAGAGTATGAAGGCCTTAAAGGAGGGGAGAAATTTTGAATAAGAATGACAGGCAGCTTCAAGCGGAAATGGAGAATATAGTAGCGGATGAAGGAGTGGTTACGCGCTTTAGGCTTTATTCCGGTCCTATGGCTAAAATTGTCGTGGCCATCGCCGTCATATGGGCGCTTTTCCAAATTTATGTGTCCAGTTTCGGGATCATGGACGCTGTAAAGGCACGTGCATGGTTTTTCGGATTTTTGGCTGTTTTGATTTTTTTATGGATTCCGGCAAGGAAAAACGAAGGAAAAACGCGTCGGCTTCCCACCGTTTGGGATTGGATTTGCGTTGTCGCAACCATCATGGCTATTGGATTTTTATTGTTTAATTATGATGACTATGTCGAAACCGGTGTTCATATCCAAGCGGATTATTGGTTTGGCGGGCTTGGGATTTTGATCGCTTTCGAAGCAGCTAGGCGTGCTGCAGGGAATGTGATGACGATTTTGGCTGCTCTTTTTTTGCTGTATAACTTTTTCGGTCAGTATCTTCCCGGAACTTTTGGAATTGGAAATCTAGGGTATGAACGTGTGGTAGACACCATGTGGTGGGGGGCCCAAGGGATATTTGGAACGGTCATTGGAGTGGCGGCGACTTATATTTTTTTATTTATTTTATTTGGTGCTTTTTTAAGGCGCAGTGGTTTTATTGATTTTATCAACGATTTGGCTCTGGCAGTCGCCGGCCGTTCTGCTGGTGGTCCGGCGAAAGTGGCCGTGATCGGAAGCGGGTTTATGGGAATGATTAACGGCAGCGGGGTGGCCAACGCTTCATCGGTTGGAACTGTGACGATCCCCCTTATGAAAAAGGCCGGTTTTAAGCCTCATTTTGCCGGTGCAGTCGAGGCGGTGGCCGGAACGGGAGGGGTAATCGCGCCGCCTATTATGGGGGCTGCCAGTTTTGTGATGGCCGAGTCGTTGGGAGTTCCGTATCGAACGATTATGCTAGCCGCTGTGATTCCAGCTATTTTTTATTTTTTTATGTGTTTTCTGTCGGTGCACTTTGAGGCGAAAAAATTAGGAATAGAAGGAATGCCTAAAAATCGGCTGCCCAATATATGGTTGGTATTGAAACAAAGAGGGCACTTGTTGATCCCGGTTGTTGTCATTGTTGCGTTTCTTGTCAGTGGAACAACGCCATTGTATGCGGCGGTGTGGGCAATGCTATCCATTGTTGTCGTCAGTTGGTTCAGAAAAGAGACGAGAATGGGTTTGAGGGAAATATTGGAAGCGCTTGCAGAAGGAGCGAAAGGTGTTTTAACGGTCGGAGCGGCTTGTGCGATTGTCGGGGTCATTATCGGTATCATTTCATTAACCAGCATTGGTTTGACATTTGGCAATAACATTTTGGAATTGGCGGGCAATCATCTTTTTCTTATAGCATTCTTTACAATGATCATTTGCATTATTTTGGGAATGGGAGTTCCGGTAACGGCTTCTTACGTAATAACGGCAACGATTGCCGCTCCTTTATTGGCCAAAATGGGCGTTCCGCTATTAGTGGCTCATATGTTTGCTTTTTTCTTTGCTGCCTTATCCGATATTACTCCTCCGGTCGCACTTGCTGCGATGGCATCCGCGGGAATTGCAAAGGCGCCGTTTTTTAAAGTCGCGTTAACGGCTGTGAAGCTCGGAGCCATTGGCTTCATCATCCCTTATTTCTTTCTATACAATCCGCTTTTATTGTTTATGGGTGGAAGCATGATGAACACCATTATTGCTGCCATTATCGGCCTGATTGGAGTTGTGGCTCTTTCCGCTGGGTTTGCCAATTGGCTTTTGATCAAAACGAATATAGTCCAGCGGCTGATGCTAATAGCAGCAGGCTTATTGATGATTGATCCTCATTATGTGACAGATTTGATTGGGTTTGTTCTTCTTGTAAGCGTGTACATTTGGCAAAAGAAAAAGAGGAATAATGAAGATCAGTCGACTGGTCTTGAATCGAACTCTTTTACGGCACTTACTAAGAATTCGAGGGAGGATGGAAGATGAAAAGAAAAGGTTTTCTACTTGTATCAGTTTTCCTTTTCTTGTTTGCGTTAGTGGGATGCAATAGAGGAGAAATGCAATCTTCAGTCAGCCAAAAACAAAGCTCATCCGATGGGAAGCTGGTCATTAATTTTGGCACCGGAACGACTACGGGGGTTTATTATCCTTTAGGAGCTACATTGGCGAAAATATGGAACCAACAAGTACCGGGTGTAAAAGTATCATCCCAAGCTACGGACGCTAGCGTGCAAAATTTGAATTTGATGATGCAAGGAAAACTGAATATGGGGATTACTACATTTGGTGTTTTACATGATGCCTACACCGGAAAAGGCGCTTTCAAAGGACGTGCCTATAAAGATGTTCGCGTATTAGCAGCACTTTACCCGAATATCGGACATATTGTCACCCGTCAAGGTGATATTCATTCTGTCGCTGATTTGAAAAACAAAGGGTTTGTTCCGGGGGCTCCAGGAAGTTCAACAAAGGTAGTAGCCGGGCAAATTTTATCTGCCTATAAAATGACATTTGACGATGTAAAAGCTCAATATGTCGGATTTACCGAAGTGACTGATTTAATGCGGAATAAACAAATTGATGGTGCTTTTATTGAGGCGGGAGTTCCGAATTCTGCAGTTGTTGAAATTTTGACCACAGCTAATGGAAAATTATTAAGTATTGGAGATAAAGAAATTCAATTTATTACGAAACATTATCCTGGTTTTTACAAATATACCATTCCGGCAGGCACTTATGAAGGGCAAGCGCAAGATGTCCATACGATAGCCGAGGGGAATTTGATTGTGGTTCCAAAAGATCTTCCTCAAGAAAAGGTGTATGAATTGACCAAGACATTATGGGAAAACGTGGACACGATCACGAAAAACATTTCTGCAGCGAAAGAAATGAAATTGGAAACAGCTACAAAAGGACTTTCCAACATCCCGCTTCATAAAGGGGCAGAAAAATATTACAAAGAAAAGGGGATTCTCCACTAAACAGATCGGAACGATTTTTAATTAATAAGAAGGAAACGAGAGATGGTTTCCTTCTATTTTTCTCGGGGCGCCCTTTTCCCCTTAAGCGGCTACGGGGCGTGGCCATGTGATCCATCATGCTTCATAGATTGTCATTTTAAAAAGATTTTTTCTATTCTGGTCCGCATGAAAAATCATCAACTTGATAACCTCGCACGACTTCCTTGCAAAATCAAAAGGGGGAAAGCCAAAAAGAGCCGAATAGCGGAGGCCTACCACGCTTGGTGGAATCACCGTTCTTTTTTTAGTTTCCGTGCACTCGGCTTTTTGGCAAGTCCTTCGATCATGATCGATGGGGGATAGCCCCATATCTGACAAAAGATAAACCTGTTAGTTTCATATTTTATGTTTTTGCCGAAAAAGAAATAGATATCTATTTTTTTAGGATGAACGAGGCCTATCCTCCGATATATTTTTGGTAAAGCGACCTAGCGTGTTTTTGGTCGGATTCACCATGGATGATGGCCCTGCCGTCTCGAAATAGAACGACTCTTTTTCCTTCCAACTGTAGAACAATTAAATAAGGGTTTTCGTTTACGATTTCAAATCTTTCCTTCAATGCCGGCAAGTTGATTTTATGCCGTTGTCCGGGCCGGATTTGAACAGCGTCGCGGCCGCACAGTACTTCCGCTTTTCCCCAGTTTTCATATTTTAAAAACGGGTAGCTGGGACGAATTCCGCAAGACGGGCATTCCGTTTTTTTCAGTGAACGAACGTTGATTTGTGAAAATTCATTTTTCCAAAGATCAAAGGAAATGAGTGTTTTCCGTACATGCTGTTTCTGTCCGGACAAAATTTTTAGCGCTTCTGCGACTTGATAAGTGCTGACCATTTGGACGGCGGGTGAAATAATTCCAACGGTATCACAATTTTCTCCATTTAACGGTATTTCTTCCATCAAACAATGAAGACAAGGCGTTTCACCGGGAAGAATGGAAAGCGATACGCCGTATGAAGCGACACAGGCGCCGTATATCCATGGGATCTGATGTTTTTGTGCAAAGTCATTGATCATCATGCGAGTCTCGAAGTTGTCGAGCCCGTCGATGATGACATCTACGGGCAAAAGCGATTCTAATGTGTTTGGATTAGCTTCTTCAAGCTTCGCATCAATGACTACATCGCGATTGAAAGCCTCTAATCGTTTTTTGGCTGCCATTACTTTCGGCAAATTTTCTTCTGCATCTTTTTCGGTGTAGAGCTGCTGGCGATGGAGGTTGCTTAGCTCAACGTAGTCTCGGTCTACGATTGTCAGCTTGCCGACTCCGGCTCGAACTAACATTTCTGCGCTGGCGCTGCCCAAAGCCCCCATGCCGATAATCGCAGCATGGCTGTTTTGAATACGTTTTTGTCCTTCTTGGCCGATTCCTTGGAAGAGAATCTGACGGGAATAGCGCATGTCGCTCACAACCGGATCAATCCTTCCATCGGACTGCTGGCTTCGGCATAGTACTTTTTGCTGATTCGGCCAGCCTCAAATCCAAGCCTTCCGGCGATTACGGCATATTTCATTGCTTTGGCCATTTTGACAGGATCTTTTGCTCCGGAAACGGCAGAGTTTAATAAGACGGCATCGGCTCCCAGTTCCATCGCGTAAGCTACATCTTTCGGGCTGCCAATTCCAGCATCTACAATCACCGGCACAGTAGCTTGCTCTATAATATGAGATAGATTGAAAGGATTGATAATTCCTAATCCAGTACCGATTGGCGATGCCCCCGGCATAATAGCGTGGGCTCCTAATTCTTGGAGGCGTTTGGCCAGCACCACATCATCGGACGTGTAGGGAAGAACCGTAAAGCCTTCTTCCAGCAATTTTTCTGTCGCTTTCAACGTTTCGACTGGATCAGGAAGCAGTGTTTGATCACAGCCGATCACTTCTACTTTAATCATATCGCACATTCCGGCTGCTTTAGCGAGTTTTGCAATCCGAACGGCTTCTTCCGCCGTTTTGGCACCGGCAGTGTTGGGCAGAAGCGTAAACTTGGAAAGGTCGATATTTTCCAAAAAATTAGGCTGTTCAGGATCAAAAATATTCATTCTTCTTACAGCAAACGTTAATACTTCCGTCTCGGATTTTTGAATGGCTTCTTTTTGGATGTCTGCACTTGGGAATTTTCCGGTTCCTAAAAATAAGCGAGAATGAAAAGTGTAGGACCCAATTTTCAACATGATGTTATCCTCCTCCGACAAAATGAACGATTTCTAATACATCTCCTGATTTCAATCGAAATTGCCCGTGCTGATCTTTGCTCAAAATCTCGCCGTTCATTTCGACTACCAGTTTTTTGTCTTGAACTTGCAAATGCTCTAATAAACGCTCGACTGTACGGATATTTTCCGGTATTTCTTTTTTTACACCATTGATCGTTACGATCATGGAATCACTCCTTTTTGTGAGTGGCGTCCGGGATCAAAGGCGTCTTTCCACTCTAAATGGTCCGCTTTCCCCTCTATTTGATCCGCCATCCAGACACCGGTTAACGCCGACAATAATATGCCGTTGCGGAAATGTCCGGCTGCCAGCCAAAGTCCTTTGAAGTCAGGATGGGGTCCCAGATAGGGAAGACCGTCGATCGTTTGCGGACGGACTCCTGCCCAGGCCCTTGACCATTCCGCAGAACGGAGTGCCGGTACGATGCGGCACGCTTCAGCAGATAATCGGCGAATGGATTCAAATGAAACTTTCTTATCGTATATGCCTTCACGTTCCGTCGCACCAATAAAAATTTCTCCATTGGCTTTCGGAACAATGTAAACAGTCGGTGAATAAATAGTCGATGTGATAATCGGCTTTTCCGGTCTGACAGCAAGGATCTCTCCTTTAACCGGAGTAAGCGTCGGCAATGAAGCTCCGTCCGGAAGGGAGAGATGGGGAGTAAAGGCGCCCGCTGCGATCACGATATGTTCGGCATAAAAACGGCCGGAAGTTGTTTCTACTCCTGTTATTTTTCCGTTTTGTTCCAATAATTCTTTGACCCATGTAAATTCATAAATATCTGCTCCTAAATTGGAAGCTCCTTTGAAAAAAGCTTTTGTGAGCTGAGCTGGCATGACTTGTCCATCCTTTGGAAAAGAAGCGGCACCGACTATTTCGGCTTTCAATTCTGGTTCCATTTGATATACTTGATCGGCTGAAAGCCATTCTGCCGGCTCTCCTTGTTCCTGCTGCCAGGCGATTCTTTCTTTCAGCATGTTTGCTTCTTCTTCGCTGAACGCGATCCGCAACATACCATTTTTAAGAAACTCAACAGGCTGGTCGGAAACTTGTTCGATCTCAGGAACCAATTGATCAAAATAATCGCGGCTTTTGCGGGCGAAATCAAAAAAGGCTCCGTCTATTCTCGGTTCTACTTGTGCTCCCAGCATTCCGGCTGCCGCGCTTGATGCTTCAGAAGCAATTCGTTCTTTTTCCAGTACAGCAACGCGATAGTTGCGTTTTGACAACTGATAGGCGATCGAGCCGCCATTGATGCCGCCGCCTATAATAATGACATCATATTTCTGCATGGTGACGCCCCTCCCATAATGATTGTTTGTAAGCTTTAGCCGCTTGTTCAGGAAACTCGGCTTCATACACTCCGGATAGAACCGCCACTCCCGACGCTCCGGCTGCCAGACACTCGGGAACGCGTTGAGGAGTAATGCCGCCAATGGCGATAACGGGGATTTGGACTGCTGAAGAAACGGCTTTCAAAGCAGCCAATCCTCTCGGAGGGAGACCTGGTTTGCTTTTAGTGGGATAAATATGTCCAAAAATGAGGTATTGAGCGCCTCGCTTTTGTTTATCCATGGCTGATTCGACGCTATGTACGGAATACCCCTTTGTTAAGAAACGACCATGATCTCTTTCCTCGTGAGACTTTTCCGGAAAGTGCACACCAGGAACACCAAGCTGTAAAGCTAAATCCGGTTGACTGTTCAGAATGATTTTCGTTAACGGAACTCCATGTTTTTCTAAATCTGCAACTCCTTTTTTGATCATCTCTGTACTCCAACTACGCTCTCGAATATGAATAAAATCCACCCATGGTTGAATTCGCACGGTGATCGAAAGCCAATCTTCAAAACTCTGTTTTCCTGTGGAAATGACGTGCAGCGCTTTTTTCATCGCCATTTTCTCCTTGATGAAAGTTGAATGGGAAAACTTTTTAACCAATTCTGTGCAGTAAAAAACCCACTTTCCTATGTTGGAAAGTGGGCTAAATGCTCTCAAGTATAATGAAATTATACTCCACTTTCCTACGCTGGTATCAACCAGATCAGGTTCGAAGGGTTTTAAAGTATCACTTTAATCTCAGCCGATCACTATCGGCACCCCTAGTGGCTCTTATTTGTTTATGATCATTGTTTTACGATCCCAATGAAAAAATTTAAAATAATAAGGAATATTTTTCTTTATCAAAATCTTAAATCCATATTGAAAGGTTGTCAATAGTCGTTTCAAAGTTTCTGGACGATAGGTGAAAGAAGGTGGCGAAATGTTGTGTCGTTGAAAAAGGGAATGGGGAAAAAATAAAGAAGGCGCCCCGGAAGTGTAGCGGGAGGCCTTCTAAAGAGATGATGTCCATCTTTTAGAATAAGCAATTATTTTGCTTTCTTCAGGCTTTCGGGGATCTTAGGTGCATGTGCGAGCGGGCTGGAAGCTTGAACAAATACATTTGCCATTACACGGGTAGTGTTAGATAAAATTTTAGCTGCTTTTTTCATAATATTCACCTCCTTTCATGGTGAAATTGTTTAATTTATGGATAAACTTGATGCCTGCCGGTGTCAGCAAAAGGGCTTGCAGCAATGCGCCGAACACGAAACCGGGCGCGGAAAAAATATAGTAGATGACAAAGGTAAAGATAACCCACAATATAGCAGCAAGTTTCTTTTTTTGTTCCCACTGCTTTGAATGTTTGATTTGATGCGGTTCATAGTAAGGAGCAAATCTTGCGATCAACATGAGACTGACAACAAAGTAGCAAAAAAGTAAAATAGGCGATACAGGGAGCCAAACGAACGTCAGAACAAGAAGCGAGCTTGTAATCGAACAGGCGATAGAGCGATCTAAATGGGCGCCGCCCGTCAATATCCGAAGAATCATAAAAGACAACGTCACTTCAACAGTCAACAGCGGCACTCCGATGATCCAGCCAACAATCAGCAAAAGAAGAAACGTAAAAAGAAGATTGAATAGAATCGTAAACCCGAATACGAGTACGTCATGAGGTTCTGTTTCTTCAGGATTTATTTTTTTGATTTGGTCTGCCAATGCAACTGCCCATTTTTCAAACATACAACTTCCTCCTTTATAATGACGGGCAGCGGATGGATAGCCGGACTGGTTTTAGCTCGGTTTCAACCACTGCTTGATCTTGCTTAAAGTGTTGAAGAGCATCAAATAATTTCAAGTTTGTCTGAAGGCGATCCAGTACAAGTTGGCTGGATATCAAATAGGTAATATCTTGAGTTCCTATATGAACATGAAAATAGATTTTTTTTCTTAGACGGCACAACCAACACAATAAATTAGTTGTGCCTTTTCCATTTCTCTTCAATAGTGTTTAAATATTCATTTGGTTCTTTTTTGAATCTTCTTTGTTTTATATGCTCGCCAATACGTTGTTCCCATTTATTCGCTTCAGTTTTATATGCTGAATAATTAACATTTTTTATCATTTGTAGCCCTTCCTGTTCATTAGAGACATTTTCTACAAATACAATGTTTTCACCGTGTCGGATAATATATCGATTCCAAGTCCGACTACCTGTGATTCTTCGGTGTTTTTGCTTTATTCTTCTAAAAAAGAGTTCTAAATCATTATTCGTTCTCGGTATAAGTGGATAATCATAAAAGGTGAAAAGTCCTTTCCAAAATCCTTTACTATACTTTAATAGGTTCTCTACAAACGGTTGATCTTCTTTCCGATTAAGCTCTTTTTCCATTTGGTTTAAATATTGCTTCAATCTGTTTTCGACCCAAAAACTTGTTTTATTCTCAGAAGGTTCCATAATGGTGGCAATCCTTTTAAATCGTGTATCCCAACGTTTTACGAGTTGATAATCTTCCTTATAGTTATCCACATTTCTGACTATTCTGAACAAATTTTCAAGTAGAGGAGTCCCCTTTTTTATCCAGGCATTTTTCAATCGAATCTTTAATCGCATTCGTTCGTTCAAAAACACAAGTGCCTGGTAATTCGAATGGTGGCTTACCATCTTCTAGAAGAACGGATCGAATAGCCGCAATATAGTCACTTGCTACCTCTTCTTCTATGTTTTTAGATGGAGAATTTTCAATTTTTCTTTCAACTTCCCTTATTCCCCTTAGCTTCTTTTTGATATTCGTTTTTAGTTTTCTATCTTTTTCAACTAATGGTTTGGCTATGTCTTTAAAGTAATGAAACTGACAATATTGATACGGAATATCTGGAACTATTTGTTCAATTGCTAAACGAATGGATTGTTGCCCATCACTGATAAAACCTTGGATTGGATAACCCCAGTCTAAAATGGGTTGAATAATACCTATCAGTTCTTGAGAAGCACTGCTTTTTAAATTATGTGCAGCTAAAATAGTACCACTAAGAACTTCACGGATGACATACAATGTTTCGTTACCTTTTTCGGGTTGGACACCATCAATAGATAAGACAAGTCCTCCATGTTCTTTCACAATATTTTCTAATGTCTCTTTCATATTTTCTTTAACGCTTGCCCGCAGTAATAACGCATATCTTTCATAAAGTTTCTGTACTTGCCTCTCAGAAATTTTTACTTCTTTTTCCGATAAGATAGTAGCTATCTCAGATCGAGTCTTATGTTCTTTAAACCGTAAATATCCGATATATGCGATGACATCCATTCCATAAGTAATGTGCTTCATACTTAATTGTTCGGCTTCAGCTGAACGATATACGGTGTCATTAGAACAGGAGTTATTCTCACATCGGTATCCTAGATTTATGATTTTAAATTCACCTTTTAGGGTAGAAATTGTTTTTCTCCAAACAGGGTGACAGTATACTAATTTATTACCACATTCTGGACAATTAGTTATCTCGGGTCTAAAGTATTTTGATTCGATTGGATTTAATCTATTTTTGGTACGCATAAATAATCACCAACTTAAATAAAATTCAGGTCTATTATAACCTAAATTTAATGTTAGTGTTATTTATTCCGTCTAAGTTTTTTTTCTACGCTGGAAGGAGACTGGTAAAGCGCTAGAATTAAATCGTCCATGATCATGCTCAGATAGCGGACTTGCCTTAATGTTGCAGCCACATTTCCTTGAATTTCGGCCGTTGCGACAATGGCAACTTCCAACAGTTCAGCTAGTTTTCGTTTATTTACTAGAAACGCATAGAGCAATTCATCTAAGTTCTCTAAACCGGCGCGAAAATCAGACTCAACAAGCCAAGAAGCGGCTTTTTTTCGAATCAGCCGATTGTTTTCCAAATATTCTTTAATAAGAAGCGTAGAAGATTCTCTCTCACAAAGTTTTAAGATGGCATGGAAATGGTCTTCATAATCCGTTTTTAATTTTTCAACAATAATGGCGGTTTGTTCTTCTTGGTCCAAATAAAATTTTTTGGCCTCTATGATATGCTTCACTTGAAATTGAGTGTGCAAAATCAAATAAATGGATGAAATAATAAACAAAATAATCACACAATACAGCACAAACGAAAATTTAGAATTCATTTGTTCTGTCAACATGGCAAAAACAGACAGGCAAATAAATAGAAATGTCAGCAGGGAATTAATGATAACGATCGCCCTAAACTGATGGTTTTGATTGTGCGTTTTTAAAAAGTGACGAAAGTCAGTCAAATGATACTGATATCTTTTTAATAGATAGCTAATGGCCATGACGAATAAAAATGTAATCGTTCGAAGCAGAAACGGCAAATCAGAGAATGAAAATAATATTTTAAAGTAGTTAACAGTAGATATGGATTTTACCACTTCCGTTATTAATAGTTGAATGAAGGAATAAAACCCGTATCCCATGCTTGAAATGACAATCGTTTCAAGCGAGTTTACTTTATACAACCATTTCACCAAGCAAAGCAATAATAAAATTTGAACGGCGATAACAAAAACGGTCGCCAAAGGTGTGAATCTTAATAAAAGTGATGCGACGCTCATAATGACGGATAGAAAAAGAATCGGTTTTATATAAATGCGATAAGGATACCCTAAAAACACAACGGGAAACGTCAAAAGAGCAATCCATTCAAATAATGAGATAACCAATGTGAATAAGTAATCCATCGCGATGGCTCCTAACCGCAAGAATATTAGAATAATAATTTTAACTTTTGTGATATATTTGCTGGCTTTGTGGAATTTTGACTGTGACTTGGGCCCCTTTCGTCGGATGATTTTGGATATCCAAAGTTCCATTCAGCGTTTCAATAATCGTTTTGCAGATTGGCAATCCGATGCCGGTTCCTTCATCCTTTGTTGTGTAAAATGGATAAAAAATCTGTTCGAGATGTTCGGGTGAAATTCCCGGACCGCTGTCAATGATGAAGATCATCACGAATTTGTTTTCTTTTTTGGTGATAATCTCGATGGTGCCGTTTTCTTGTATTGCTTCCACTGCATTTTGGATCAAATTGATCAGCGCTCTCTCAAATCGACTGGCATTTCCGGTTATATACGTTTCATCCGCTAAATGAGAATGGAACTTTATATTCGAAGGAGCAGTTTGCAAGGAAAAAATATGGACTATTTTTTCAATGCTATGTTTGACATCAATAATGGAAAGATTGTCTTGGTGCAAATAAGACTTTGACAGGCTAAGAAGCTCTTGAATAAGAGACTCCATTCGCAGCGCTTCTTCTTTAATGATCGATGTATAGTGTACGGTATACGGGTCTGACTTGATGATTGGATTTTCTTCTAAAAACTGGGCAAAACCAATAATCGTTGTCAGTGGATTGCGTATTTCATGAGCAAAAAAAGCTGCCATACGTCCAATCGTTGCATGATCGTCTTCTGATTTCTTGGATACTTCGTCATTTGATTCTTTAGGATCTTTTTCGACCTCGACAGGAATGTGAGAGTCCTTTTTTTTCAGCCATTTTTGGATTAAATTGTTCATATATGAAGTAACACTCCTAAAAAGGCCCATCTATTTTCCTAAATCAACGTTAGGAAAATACAGGAATTTTATTCTTTGAATTCTACATGATTTGTCATGATTCCTTCTTTTCAATGAAAAAAAATGGATCGCTGTCAAAATATTTTTCAGCATAAAATGACATCTTTTCATGGCTTTTCAAATTGAAGGAAGCAGATTTTGGTTGCATGTGAACGCTCTTCCTGAAAATAATTTTTGCGCCACCGAACTTCTTTTATTTTGAAAGGCATAATCGTTCCAAAGGCAAATAACCTCCCATGGCGTTTTCTGTTCAATCGAAGCCTTTTTGGGCGAAATAAGCATTGCTTGCAAAAGTAAAGGGTCTACTCCTGTATTCCTTTTTATGGAAATGGAGAGCAGACCCTTATCATGCAAGCCATGAAAAAATGTTTATGGCTGCATGCGTCTTGTTAAATATTTATAAAGCGGAACTCCCGCTAAAGCGACGAGAATGGACAAGAAAGAATCTATCGGTTTGTCGACTAATGTACTGCCGACAATATAAAGAGTTCCAACGATCGCCACGATAGGCGTCAGCGGATATAATGGCACTTTATACAAGCTGTTTTGTCGTCCGTCTTCTTTTTTCCGAATCAGAAAAACCGCGTAAAAAGCTAATCCGTAAAACAAGAAGACAACGAATATAGCGATATCGGACAGCCTGTCAGGATTGCCCACCAGCATAAATAAGATGGCTAAGACCGTTTCAAACAAGGAGGCATATAAAGGAGTTTGGAATTTAGGATGGACTTTGGACAACCATTTTGCGCCAGGAAATAATCGATCTTCTGCCATAGCAAAAGAGATGCGTGGAAAAGTCATGATCTTTCCGTTCAGACAGCCAAAAATGGAAATCAATATTCCAATCGCAATTAATTTACCGCCGATATCTCCAAACAATATCGAAGCGGCAGTATGGGCAGCGTTCGGCCCTAACTCAACGATCTTGCTTGCCGGGAGAACGTGAAGGAGAGCGACATTCACTGAAAGATAAGCTATCATCACGGCGGCGATTCCCGTAATAATCGCTTTCGGAAGCGTTTTGGACGGATTTTTCATTTCACCGGCCATAAAACCGACATTCATCCAGCCGTCATACGCCCAAAGGGTAGCTAAAACGGCGGCCCCCATACTGATCGATTGGCTGTTTCCGCTGCTCATTCCTGTAATATGACTATCTCCATGCCAAATTCCAAAAACGGCAATCATGGCGATAGGAACTAGCTTGGCCACTGTGAGGAGACTTTGAATGAAGCCACCTAAATTCGTACCTATTGCATTAAGGATAAATAAAAATAGAACGGAAGAAACGCTGACGAAAAGTTTGCCGGTTTCCGACAAGCCGACCAGATCTGCCACGAGTGAACCGAAATATAATCCGAGGGCTCCAATAACCGCCGGTCCATAGATAATGGTTTGCATCCAACCGCATAAAAATCCCCAAAACTTTCCGTACACTTCTTCCAAATAAGCGTACAAGCCGCCGGTCTTAGGAATTTTTACACTGACTTCCGCAATCGTTAATCCACTTGCCAACGTAATGATACCGCCGATGATCCAAGCCCAAAGCGCCATTGTAGATCCGCCGGAAGAAGCAAGGACAATTCCCGGCTTCATAAAAATTCCTGAACCAATAACTGTTCCGATCACGATAGACGTTGCAACCACAAAACCGATATTTCTTTTTAGTTGAGTATTTTCCACGATGTTCACCACGCAAGGACAAATGTATTTTTATGACGGTTTTTGTTGATTATACCACGAAATAGTATGAATTCTTTTTATTTGAAAATTTAAATTTTTATATGTAATGCACAATATTTAATGAATTGGACATTTTGGAAATATAGTATCATTCGATTTTCTCGATGGTTGATTATTAAACGAAAGACCAATTGGTTTAGGGATTTGAGAAGTCAGGAAAGATAAAACAAATCGTGGAAACATCATGTCAGTGAAAGGTTTTCACTATTTTATGGCGGGGTCTATCAGCGAATGATTGTAAGAGGATCGACTGCTATTTTGTTATCTGTCAAACAAAATAGCAGTTGTTGATCCATTTGGCTGATTACGGTTTTAATCCTAGAGCAGCTCCAAACCATTGAGAAGCGATCGTAAAGCAAATGTATGCGCATAGTTCACTGATTTGTTGCTCCGTAAAGGTAGTTTTCAACAGTTGAACAGTAGAATTTCCGGGCGAACCGTTCGTTTTCAACATGACTTCCGCGAAAGCGGCAGCAAGACTTGTAGATTCATCCAACTTTGATAAATCGGGCTTTCCTTTCGCTTTGCAATATTCACATTGGTTTTGCTGCGCCAATGATCTTCTGATTTGTTCCTTTAAATCAGCTGAAAGTAATGAATCTTCCGAAAGCACGTTGCTTAGTGCGTTCCATTTTTCTAATATTTCCTTATTGTGTCCTAACAACTGTTGAAAGGGGGTTTCCCCATTTTTTGAAAATGAAATTCTGGCTTCCATATTCTCACTCCTTTTCTTTTATTATAAAATGTGGATATTGAATTACCATTTCAAATATAATGAAAATAAAAATAATATATTTTATATGAAATGAATTTTAAAAGGATGGTTTGTAAATGAAAATAGACGAAATCGATATACGAATTTTGCAGGAATTGAAGAAAAATGCACGGTTGTCGATGAGAGAACTAGGCAAAAAAATAAACCTTTCCCCTCCGTCCGTAGCAGAGCGGGTAAGACGATTGGAAGATCAAGGTGTCATTGAAGGATATACGGTTTCCATTAATCGAAAAAAATTAGGGTTTGCGATCGATTGTTTGATAGAAGTATCGATTAAAAATGGCGAATATCAACGTTTTCAGCAATATATTGAGAGTCATCCTCGGATGGTGTTTTGTTATCGAATTACCGGGGAATCTTGTTATATGGTCAAGCTGTCTGTCGTGAGTTTAAAGGAAATCGAAGATTTTATTAATGAGGTATGTACTTTTGCTAAAACCGTTTCCCATATCGTGATTTCGGAAGTGAAGCCCCAACCTGATGCAGAGTGGCAGCTGCCTATTTTACAAAATGAAAAATAGAAAGGCGGGGATTTGGCTTTATTTTGAATCATTTTTGCCTTGGGGAAAAGGGGAATGCTTGCTGTCAATTTTTTAATAAACAGAATTATCGAATAAATATGCCTGTTGTTATTTTAAAGATATTTAGAAATAATTTTTATTTAGTATAATGAAATAGGATAGGACAATATTCAAGCTGAATCAGGGGTGTTAATGTGATACAAGCTATGAAAAATCAGAGTAATCTGCGCCCCTGTCTTTATATTGGTTCATCAGTGCCGAGATAAAGACCACGTTAATTTCTTATTTTTAAAAGAAGGGTGCAACGATGATGGATGCAGTTTTTACTCCACTTGGAGATTCAGCCGTGACGATTGATTTCGGAGAAGGAATCTCATTAGAGAAAAACCGAAAAATTTTGAATCTGGCAAACGCCATAAATGAGAAGCCGTTTCATGGATTTTTAGAGGCCGTTCCTGCATATACAACTTTAACGGTTTTTTACAATCCGGTTGAAGTGGGCGGGAATGATCCGTATGAGCAGGTTTGCCAACAATTGAAGGAGCGAATGAATCATGGGATCCAGTATAAGATTCCGAAAAGAAAAGTGTGCATTCCCGTTTGTTATGATGAGGAATTTGGTCTTGATTTAGAAGAAGTGGCCAAATCAAACGGCTTATCAGTCGAAAAAGTGATTGAAATTCATTCATCCGCCAGCTATCACGTTTATTTTCTTGGCTTTGCCCCAGGGTTTCCTTTTTTGGGAGGAATGGATCCATCCATCGCGACTCCAAGAAAAAAATCACCCCGACTGAAAGTTCCGGCAGGTTCGGTTGGAATTGCCGGATATCAAACAGGGATTTATCCGATAGAAACACCTGGAGGCTGGCAGATAATAGGCAGAACTCCAATTTCTTTATTTCATCCTGATCGAAATCCGCCCACCTTTTTGCTTCCGGGTGATGAGATTCGATTTGTTCCGATTACAAAAGACGTTTATGAAAATTGGGAGGATCAAACATGGGAATTCACGTCACAAAAGGAGGAATGTTAACGGTTGTTCAGGATTTGGGGCGATTCGGATACCAGTCCTACGGTTTTATTGTAAGCGGCGCCATGGATGCTTTTGCCATGAAAATAGCGAATATCACGGTAGGGAATCCTGAAAACGAAGCGGTATTAGAAATGAATTTCGTCGGACCGACATTGCTGTTTGAGGAAGATATGGTGATCAGTTTATTTGGTGCGGATATGTTGCCTGAAAAAAATGGAGAGGCGATTGCACACGGTAAACCGATCTCTGTGAAAAAAGGAGATGTTCTTCGGTTCCATGCGGCGGTGAAAGGAAGCCGCTGCTATTTAGCCGTAAAAGGGGGATTTGATCTTCCCCCTGTTTTAAACAGCAAAAGTACTCATTTAAGCGCAAAAATTGGCGGGTTTCATGGAAGAAAACTCGAGTCCGGGGACAGGATTCCGATTCGACAGCCCAGCCGGATCCTTCCTGTTTCTTGGGGGATTGGAAACAGCTATCGCCATTATATAGGAACGGAAGACCATACGATTCGATTTGTGAAAGGCCGACAATATGATTGGTTTACGGAAGAAGCGATTTCCCGATTTCAATCCGAGACGTTTCAAATTACTCCTCAGTCGGATCGAATGGGATATCGTTTAGAAGGACCTTCCTTAAGTTTGAAGAAAAACAAGGAATTAATCACAGAGGGAGCAACGTTTGGCTCCATACAAGTGCCTCCGAACGGTCAGCCCATTATCTTGATGGCCGACAGACAACCAACGGGCGGCTATCCAAAGATTGGCCAGGTGATTCAGGCGGATTTGCCGAAACTGAGTCAAATGCGGCCCGGAGATACGATCCAATTTCAGGAGATTAGCTTGAAAGAAGCGCAGCAAATACTGATCCAAGTCCATCGAGAGCTTGCGTATTTAAAAGCGGCTGTCAAATTAAAATGGAGGGATGTTGCCTATGTTTAAAGTGGATCTCAATTGTGATATGGGAGAAAGTTTTGGTCGGTATACTCTTGGCAATGACAAAGAAATGATGGCTTATATCTCCTCGGCCAACATTGCCTGCGGTTTTCATGCGGGCGATCCGAACATCATGGATCAAACCGTAAAGCTGGCATTAGAGCACGACGTAAGTATTGGCGCCCATCCCGGTTTATTGGATTTACACGGCTTCGGCCGAAGAAATACCCAGATTACCCCTGAAGAGGCTTATCAGCTGGTTGTCTATCAAGTGGGTGCATTGCAAGGATTCGTTCAAGCGAATGGTGGAAAACTCCATCATGTGAAACCGCATGGTGCGCTCTATAATATGGCCGCCGTCCATAAAGAACTGGCGGATGCTATTGCCTTGGCTGTTTACCGGATCGATCCTGAAATCGTATTGTATGGACTTTCCAACAGTGAATTGACGAAAGCAGGTGAAGCGATCGGTCTTAAAGTCGCGCATGAAGTGTTTGCTGATCGCACTTATCAAAAAGATGGAACATTAACGCCGAGAAACATGCCGAATGCTTTGATTACGAGTGAAGAAGCCGCCATCCGACAAGTAGTGAAAATGGTAAAAGAACAAAAAGTGGCCACAGCCGATCAACATGAAATCAGGATTCAAGCAGATACGATTTGCCTCCATGGAGACGGACGGAATGCTCTTTTATTTGCCAAGCGTATTCATGAAATATTTCAAGCAGAAGGAATTAAAATCGAGACCGTCTAGAATTCGATAAAGGAAGAAAAGAGAATGGCGCCTTTACCGAGACAAAAAAGAAAAAGGATTAATCGTTTCCGCTTTTTAGCCCGTTTGTGATAGAAGAATCAATAGCAACACCGTACCGAAGCTCTTCTTAAACTTTCAGGCTGGTCCCACTGTTGTACCGGTGGACCAGCCTGGTGAATTCAAGAGTTTACCAGCGGTGTGCTTTCGCGTTTCTTCTTAAAATAAAATTGGTTTTTGACATTTCAGTATGCCCGTTCACTTGTGATTTGGAGCGTTTCGGTCTTGTCCAATTGTGGTGAAAAAGTTCTGAGTGCGGATCAAGCTGATCTTTATAACTCATCTTATCACCTCTTTGAAAGGATAGGCGATATTCAACGAGGAATATCATATATAGGTTTTGTAACATCGAAAGAAATATTCTTTCGATGAAGCATTAGTGCTTTTCCAATTTTCCCAAAATAAAATAAGAGGAAGGAAAAACGTACTGTTTGCCGATAGCGCCGTCAAAAGATGCTCAGCGGCTAAAGCCATTGATAAGGAATGAAAAACTTGTAAGATTTTGTGACATGTAATACAATAAAGAAAAAATAAAAAATTCTAATAATTAAAATAAAACAAAAGGAGGATATGTTGAAAATGATGGATTATGGCAATAGTTGGGAAAATTTTTCGATAACATAGGTGTTTTCATTTCAAAGATCGAGGAAAGGGCAAGTAGAGGGGCTTTCACCGGATATTTCTGTTTTATATTTAAGGAATTTTCAGATTCTTTTCAAAATGGTTCTGGTTTTGTTGAATTTTATTGTATAATAGTAAGAAATAGCATGAGTGGTGGAGTGAAGGAAGAGTGTGAAACAGGAAAGTCTTCCTAAAACTCTTTTTTTGTTTGCTGAAAATAATTTTTCGGCGGACAAGCCCCCTTTATTTGCATATCACTTGTTCTCTTGCCATTCTGTCCAATCGGCAGTGTAGCTGAGGCGAAAAACGTTCTTTAAGGAACAGGAAAAACAAAACTTTCCATTACACGGAAGCAGTGCGTATGAAAAGAAAGGATGAAACAAATGTCAGATAACAGATCTTTGCAGCGTGGTTTAAAGAACCGGCATATTCAGCTAATTGCTATTGGGGGGGCAATCGGCGTAGGGCTGTTCTTGGGTTCAGGAAAATCGATCCATTTTGCCGGGCCTTCTATTATGCTCGTTTATTTGATCACGGGGATTATGCTCTTTTTCATGATGCGCGCCTTGGGAGAATTGCTGCTTTATCGGCCGACGACAGGTTCGTTTACGGATTTTGCTGAAACGTTTATCGGACCGTGGGCAGGGTTTATTACAGGTTGGACCTATTGGTTTTGTTGGATTGTGACCGGAATAGCCGAAATCACAGCCGTAGGTTTGTATGTGAAATTCTGGTTCCCCGACTTGCCTCAATGGATCCCTGCGCTTATATGTGTTCTTGTATTGTTTGCAATCAATATGGCAACAGTAAAAGCGTTCGGAGAGATGGAATTTTGGTTTGCGATTATTAAGGTTGTGACGATTGTCGCCTTAATAGTCATTGGGTTGATTTTGGTTTTTACCGGATATAAAAGCCACGGCACCCATGCTACGTTTTCTAATCTTTGGAGCCACGGCGGGATTTTTCCGAATGGAGTTTCCGGATTTCTGCTGGCTTTCCAAATGGTCGTGTTCGCCTATGTTGGAATTGAACTTGTGGGGGTGACAGCCGGTGAAGCGGAAAACCCGGAAGTTACTTTGCCAAAAGCGATTAACAATATACCCATTCGCATTTTGATTTTTTACATCGGCGCTTTACTTGTCATTATGTCGATTTATCCGTGGAATGGGGTCGATCCGAACAGCAGTCCATTTGTGAAAGTGTTTTCGCTTATCGGCATTCCTGCTGCTGCAGGTATTATTAATTTTGTCGTGCTGACTTCAGCAGCTTCTTCCTGCAACAGTGGTATTTTTAGCACTAGCCGAATGCTTTATACGCTGGCAAACGAAGGAAAAGCGCCGAAGAAGCTGAAAGAGCTGAATGATCAAAGCGTTCCTGCACCTGCTCTTATCACATCAACGCTTGTGCTTTTGATCGGTGTTTTATTAAACTATTGGCTGCCGGATCAAGTGTTCACGTTGGTGACGAGCATTTCAACCATTTGCTTTATATGGGTATGGGGCGTTATATTAATCGCTCATTTGCGATTCCGGAAATTAAAACCGGAAGAGGCTGAGAAAATTTCATTTAAAATGCCGTTTGCTCCTGTTTCAAACTGGATTGTGCTAGCCTTCTTTGTATTTATTCTTGTCGTGCTCGGACTGGCCGATGATACGCAGGTAGCTTTGTTTGTCACCCCGGTATGGTTTATTCTTCTGGCCATTGCGTATGGAATTACGAAGAGAAAACAAAAAGGCGCGTTGTAAAATTTCAGTCCTTTAGATGCAAGAACCCCGTTCCGAATTTGGAACGGGGTTCTTTTCGGGCATCGGCGGCCGAAATATCTACGGATGTCGTGAGATTAATATTGCCGATATACATAAGGATCTTTCGGTTTTGGTATTTCTTCCCATTTGGTTACTTTTAAATAAGGAATATTTTCTTTAAATGGCTGATAATAAGTGGTTTCCAGCGTTCCTTCTACTTGCAGCCATTCATCTTTGTGTATTTGGGACTTCACGTCTTTTGGAAACTCGACAAGCATTCCATATACTCCGGCATCGGCTATGCAATGGATAATCCCGAAGCGGAGAACAAATAATTGATTGTTTTCAATGTCATCTGTTCGATATGCGAATCCTTTTAAAACAACTTTTTTGTCAATAAAATTGCCCGGATGGTTATAAATGGATTCCAACGCTCGAAAATAATGTTTATCGTCCAGAACGATCCGGTTTTCGGACCCATATTTTTTCAAATCATTTTTGTCCATTTGATTATAGGCAATTTTGTCGTAATAAGGGCTGGCATCTGGACGCAAAATTTGATGGTTGGCATATTGATCGGTATCGTTGTCGATAAAAGAAAAGTGAAAACCTTTCGCTTTTACGATTGTGGAGTCCAATGTTGCTGCCGGCAAAAAAATGCCCGTTATGATGGGAATCAGCATCATAGTATAAGTGAATACTTTTTTCAAAATCGTATCTTCGTCATGGGAATGATCGTGGCCATGGTCGTGATCGTGATTGTGATCTTTACGTTTATCGCCTCTTGCCCATTGAATCAATTGATACAACGTTAAAAAGCCCATCAAAAAGATCATGCTGAAGGAAAGATACGAATATTTCATATTAATATATTTGCTGATATCTCCTTTGGCGTGCAGCATCATAAAAAAATACGTGAAGCCGAATAAAATAATAATCCTGAGCACGATAAACACCTCCTATACAAAGTCTCCTCTGTCGACTGTTTAAAAAGGTTCTACATTTGATTGAAGCAACAGGATTGTTGTGAAAGAAGCCACTTAGCTAAATGATTAATGCTCCGACAAAAACACATACAGCAATCAGTGAAACAAGCACAAACACAAACCATTTTTGAAAAGCGTCAAGCATCATGAATAAATTTTTGATATCCACCATCGCTCCAAACACTAAAAAAGCAATAATCGGACCTGTTCCGAAAAGCCCGGAAAAAGAAGAGGCGATAAATGCATCGGCTTCTGAACAAATCGACAGGATAAAAGCCAGCGCCATCATGACCAAAACGGCCGTTACTTTCGAATGACCGAATTCAAGCAAAGCGCTCGTTTTGAAAAAGGTTTGCATGGCAGATGAAATCAGCGCCCCAAAAATTAAAAATTTCCCAACAGAGAAAAATTCGTCAATGGCATGGTCGATGGTTCCAACTATTTTCGAGCGAAGGCTCATTTTATGAGATCCATGTGAGTGATTGTGAGAAAGATGATCCATCACCTTTCTTAATTGTTGGTCATTAAATAAATAAGAAATGGCAATGCTTACGACTATGGAAACTCCAATGGCTAAGCTGCAGCGATACAGCGCCATTTTCCAACTGTCCCCGAAAGCGACGAAAGTTGAAAATATGACAATAGGATTTATAATCGGGCCGCTCAACATAAAAGCAATGGCGGCATGGAGAGGAACATTTTTTTGTACAAGTCGTCGTGTAATGGGAACGATGCCGCATTCGCAGCCTGGAAACAACGATCCAATACAAGAGCCAAGAGCGGCGGAAGCAAAACGATTGGCTGGGATCATTTTGGCGATCATTTCCTCTGTTACAAACATTTGAATCAACGCTGACAAAAATACGCCGATGACAACAAACGGCAAAGCTTCGATGATGATACTGATGAAAATGGTATTCATTTGTAATAATGTTTGACTCATTGATTTCCACCTCGAATATTCTAGTGTAAGTCTAGACGAACAAAGGGTAGAAATACACTCAAGCACAATAAAAAGAAGCTTAAAAGAAAGAGTGTAAATGATCCATCATGAATCTGAAAGAACTCTGTTTCAATTCCTTCGTATTGGATCCAAT
Source organism: Bacillus smithii (assembly GCF_001050115.1). Taxonomy (NCBI): domain Bacteria; kingdom Bacillati; phylum Bacillota; class Bacilli; order Caryophanales; family Bacillaceae; genus Bacillus; species Bacillus smithii. Next base: position 621,001 of record NZ_CP012024.1, read on the forward strand.
AATATTATTAGATGTTTTTATCAAATCACTATCCATATCAACAGTCAAGCAATCTGTTAATCTGTCGGACAGTATAAGAATTTATCAATGGTCCATGGGAAATATGAGAGTCATTCTTGACGACGATGTTGCATGTCTACAAAGCAAAAGAATGCCATATGTCATCATATCAAAATGGATCGGTTCATACGAGTGGAAAATAGTAGACAATTAGACAAACTTTTAAATATCCCGGTTAAAAGAAAATGGTCAACGGAAAAAGAGGAGAAGCGTTATGCGAGACTTTGAATTTGGACCGATACGACAGACATCGCCGTTATGGAGATTAGCGGAAAGAAATGGGCTTCAATGAACAAAGCCCGCGATAAGATTTCTTATCGTGGGTTTTGTTCAATCGATTATTTATTGATTGATATTGTAAAAGGCTTTCTTCACGTCAATCTTTTCTTTGATCACCTTATTTCTGTAAAGCCAATCGTTAACATGTTCCCAAACTTCTTGATCTTGATAACCAAATGGCTTGTCTTTGCTGTTCATTAAAGGAAGCAGGATATTCAAACTTTTTGTTTCTACTTGTTTATCAAGAGGGAAACTGTCGTTTTCATGGTCAAGCAGAATCTTTAAACCGGCTTGAGGGTTTTTAGTAACTTCTGATTGCCCTTTTGCAACAGCTTTCCAGAACTTTTTATACACATCCTTCTTTTCTTGAAGTCCTTTTTCGCTTGCAACCAAAACAAGCTCATAATAATCAGGAACGCCATATTGAGCCGGGTTAAATATCCGAACAGGATGTCCTTCTTTTTCTAAAAGGATGCGTTCATGATTGATATAGCCGCCAATAATGCCATCTACTTTCTTGGAGGTGATCGCCGGAATTAAATCAAAGCCGACATCCGTCATTTTGACTTTTTTTGGATTGCCGCCGTCTGTTTGGATCATCGTATTTAATATGGCTTGTTCTATATCGATAGATGAATAGCCGATATTTTTTCCTTCCAAATCTTTAGGACGGTGGATTGAGCTGTTAGTTGGAACCATTATACAATCAAGTGGATGTCTGACAATGGCCGCTAAAGATACAACCGGAATTCCTTCAGCACGGGAAACGATTAATTGCGGCTGGTAGCTAATCGCTAAGTCGACTTTTCCTGCCGCGACAAGTTTCAACGGATCGTTGGTTTCAGCTGGCATTTTAATGTCAACATCAAGCCCTTCTTTGGCAAAATACCCTTTTTCTTTCGCTGTATAAATGGCGGAATGGACAGCATTTGGATACCAATCCAGCATGATCGTTACCTTTTGCTTTCCATCCTTAGTCTTTGCTGTATCTTGTTGTGAGGAACAACCCGCTGCAATCAAAACGAACAATAAACTTACACCAATCAATCGGATGATTTTTTTCATGACTCAACACCCATTTCTATGATTTTCTATTCCATTTTAAAAAGCTTTTTTCAATGAAAGTGGCTATACTAAATAAAACCAATCCTAGAACCGTTAATAAAGCAACGGCTGCAAATACTCCTTCGGCATTTAAATTTCCTGACATTCTTCTCGTGTAATATCCGAGTCCTTCGCTGGCTCCAAGCCATTCGCCAATGGTTGCACCAACGATGGAATAAATAACGGCCATCTTAATGCCAGAAAAAAGAGAAGGCATGGCGAAGGGAACTTCTACTTTTTTAAATATTTTCCATTTGGACGCGCCCATGGACCGTAACAGATCCACATAATCTTGATCGATATTTTTGAATCCATCATAGCAGCTGATCACGATAGGGAAAAAAGCAACCAGCACCGTTACAGCGATTTTGCTCCAAATATCGTATCCAAACCAAAGGACAAAGATGGGCGAGAGGGCAATAACAGGAATCGTTTGAGAAAACAAGACAAAAGGATAAAGCATTTTTTCTACCAGCTTGGAAAAGTGCATGGCGAGTGCTATGGTGATCCCGCCTACGAAAGAAAAAGCAAAACCGATCAAAGCTTCTTTCAGCGTTGCCGGTGTATGTATCCATAACAAAGCCTGTTTCTGTTCGTATAGCATTTCTAACACTTTGGAAGGAGCAGGAATGATAAAAGATGGGACTTTTCCGGTTCTTGCCGCCCACTCCCATAGAGAAACGGCAATGATGACCAAGAGCCCGAATGCTCCATAATCTGCTAACAATCTCTTTAACTTACTCATTGGCAATCTTCTTTTCTATTGTTTTTCGATAGGTTTGTACTTCTGGCCAATAAACCATGTCGACACTCCTAGGTCTAGGCAAATCCACGATGATTTCTTCCACTTTATGGTCAGCGTGTAACAGCAAAATTTTATCGCTTAACAAAATGGCTTCTTCTAAGTCATGTGTGATAAATAAGATGGTGTTGTCCAATTCCTTCCAAATCGATAACAGCCAATCGTGCATTTCTCTCTTTGTCAAAGCGTCAAGAGCAGCGAAAGGTTCATCGAGGAGCAAAACTTCGCTTCCCATAAAAAGTGTTCGCAGAAATGCCACCCTTTGTCTCATGCCTCCGGAAAGCTGTTTTGGCAAAGCGTTCTTCCAACGGATCAAGCCAATGCGTTTCAGCCATTCTTCAGCATCGGCTTTCGTCAAGTTTCGCTTATTTTGAACTTCCAAAGGGAGCATGATGTTGTCTATCACGGTACGCCACGGAAGTAGTAAATCTCGTTGGGGCATATAACCAACACTACCGGGGCCCGGTGTTTTTCCGTTGACGGAAATGATCCCTTCCTCACATGGAAACAAGCCGGCAATCAGTTTTAATAGTGTACTTTTTCCTGTCCCGCTTTTTCCGATTAATGAAACAAATTCTCCTTTTTCGATATGAGCGGAAAAGTTAAAGATGACCGGTTTTGTTTCACCGGGATAGGTATAGGAAACATTTTCTAAACACACAGACATTTTTCGTGTTCCTCCTTTCCTCTTGAGTTTTCCTTTTCTCTTTGAGGCGGGAATGATGAAAAAAACCCGCTCTTCAGCCTAAAGAGCGGGTTCATCTTCAATGTCCATTTCAAAAAGACTCCACCACTTCCCTACGCTGGCATTACCCATCTCAGGTTCAAAGGGTTTAGAACGAACGTTCAATCTCAGCCTTGTCGGCTCCCCTAGTGTGTTGTAAGCAACTATTAAATTCTTATAGTCTATCCTAGCAAAATCATTCAGAAAAGTAAAACGTAATCGAAACATTTTGTTATAAAAAACTTTTTCATTCAGTATAAATGAAAGGTTTGTTTTAAAATATGAAAAATTTATAAAAATTATATAAATTCAGATAATTATTATCCGTTATGGAGTATAATGGTTAAAAATTGGAAAGGGGAGAATCTCTTTGAAAAAAGTGGTAAATTTAATTACTAAAAAAACGATGGCAATCGCTCCGGCTTATGATCTTGAACATGAATCCATCATTTATGAAGTGGACCGCACGTTTTTCAGCAAAAAACGTCCGCTGGAAATTTTGGATGATGCCTGCATTTGTCGTTGTTCCACTTATGAGGGAAGAATTCGTGCTGTCCGAAGAAAATTAGGTCACTATAAAAAAACTCCTCTGATGATTTCTCCGGATGAAATGCTCTACGCCTTTCCTACTAAATCACCTGAACGATATGATTGTATATGGGTTTTTCCGCGTCATGTGAAAGATTGGAGAGAGGCAGGGGAGAATGCGTTGATGGTTCGATTTTTTAACGGATTGGAAATTACCGTCAATTGTTCCTCTTACACTTTCAAGCGTCAAAAAGAAAAAACAGCGGACTGCTTAATGCACTTTTCTGATCCTCCGTTTGTACATATTAAAGGGTTTTCAGCAATCAAAAAGGAAACGGAGAAGATTTAAAATTTACTTTTCATTTGCCATAAGGGAATCCTATTTTTAGGATCAGCTCTTTTGGAGCGATTCTTTCTTCATCAGTTTTTCTGATTTGTTTTTGCACAATTTTGCAAACGATTTCTTTTTGTGGGGTTGATGTACTGAAAGGCTGATTCACTAGAGCTGTTTTTCTTTTAGAAAGGATTTTGCTGTGAATCAGCTTCTTTTATTTTACCGAATCGTGTATGGAAATTCTTTAATAGTGCAAAAACAAGATGAAGATTGAATTGGGTCAAAAGTTCTAAAATCTAGTGGACGATCATAAATGAGAAAATATGATTATGCCACCGATAACAAGAAAGAATAATAGAATTTTTGGAGGAAATGGAATCAATGATCGTAAAAACGAAATAATTAGTAGTTGCATTATTTTTCGTTATTATTCTATAATTTTTAGTGTGATAATTGAATAACGAGTTAAATCCTCATCAATTGATGGGGTAGAGGTCGCGGCTTTTATGAGTAATTCGGACGAGATGCTGAGAACATTGACGACTCCGAAGGAAAGGAAAGGCCGCCGAAGTCCGTCCTGTTCTCAGAAGGCGCGGGCTGGGGCTGTATCCGAATAGGAACAGAACTGTCACGCTTTTTGCCCGTAAAGCGTGGAGCACTACTGAAGAAGTATGATGAGGGGTATTTCTATATTTGCGCCATCGAATCTTCTTCGGTGGCGCTTTTGTTATTTAAAGCCAATAAGGATCAACGAGTTTTAATAATGAATCTGTTTAGGCAGTCATCACCGCTTTTTATCTGCAGCAGAATGATGGCAAAGGAGTGTTTAGTTGAATGGTGAAAATACAAGACAGTAGAAATGCGACGGAGACGGGCAAGTTAAAAAGAGGACTTCGATCGCGTCATTTAACGATGATTTCTCTTGGGGGCACAATCGGTACCGGATTGTTTCTGGCCAGCGGCGGAGCGATTCATACGGCAGGGCCTGGAGGAGCGTTATTGTCTTATTTGATTATTGGAATTATGGTGTACTTTTTGATGACGAGTTTAGCGGAAATGGCTGCCTATATGCCGATCACTGGAAGTTTTAGTACGTATGCGACTAAATTTGTTGATCCTGCTTTAGGATTTGCCCTCGGCTGGAACTATTGGTATAACTGGGCCATTACCATTGCGGCAGAATTATCTGCTGTTACCATGATTATGAAATTTTGGTTTCCGCATAGCCCCTCATTGCTTTGGAGCGGACTTTTCCTATTGATTATGTTTATATTGAATTATTTAGCAGTAAGAGGTTTTGGGGAAGCGGAATATTGGTTTTCCCTTATTAAAGTAGTGACGGTCATTGTCTTTATCGTCATGGGCACTTTAATGATTTTCGGCATTATTGGCGGAGAAGCCGTTGGATTTAAGAATTTTACGATCGGCGATGCTCCTTTCCACGGTGGATTTATGGCGATGCTGGGCATTTTTATGGCGGCCGGATTTTCTTTTCAAGGTACTGAGCTTCTTGGGATTACGGCCGGTGAAACCGATGATCCGAAAAAAAATATTCCAAAAGCGGTCCGGCAAGTCTTTTGGAGAATTCTTTTATTCTATGTATTAGCTATTTTAGTCATTAGCCTTCTAATTCCTTATACAAATCCAAACCTTGCAAACGACGACGTTTCTGTCAGTCCGTTTACGCTTGTCTTTCAAAAAGCAGGGGTTGCTTTTGCGGCATCTGTCATGAATGCCATAATTTTGACGGCGGTTTTATCTGCCGGAAACTCCGGAATGTATGCTTCTACAAGAATGTTGTGGAATTTGGCTATGGAAGGAAGTGCGCCAAAATTTTTAGCTAAATTGGATAAACGAGGAGTTCCCGTTAATTCCTTGATTGTGACCGCACTGGTCGGCTGTCTCGCCTTTTTAGCATCTCTTTTCGGAGACGGGGTTGTGTATACATGGCTGCTAAACGCTTCCGGCATGACGGGATTTATCGCATGGCTTGGTATTGCTGTCAGCCATTACCGGTTCCGCAAAGCTTATGTTGCCCAAGGCTACAAGTTGGAAGATCTTCCTTACAGAGCGAAGCTTTTCCCGTTTGGTCCTATTTTTGCTTTTGTACTCTGCACAATCGTTATTTTAGGGCAAAATTACTCTGCCTTTATCGGCGATAAAATTGATTGGCACGGCATATTAGTTTCCTATATTGGCATTCCTGTTTTTCTCGTATTTTGGTTTGGCTATAAGATTGTAAAGAAAACAAAAGTGATTTCATTAAAGGATGTTCAATTCAAATAAGTTTTGTAAAGAATGCTTATCCCCGCATGGTCCATCCATGCTGGGATTTTTCTTTGACTACGGGATCTATTGGAGTTTATGTCTGTTTATTTGCACCGTTGGCCAATAAAAAAGGAGAACAGACACCCGTGGTATTCCGTGAATTAGACAGAATAGGTATCGTGACGAACGATTAATGGAAAGAAAACTGTGTTCAAACATGAAGGAATAAAGTCGAGAAATTCGTTTCATTCTACCGTTTTCAGTATTGGGCGAGTGGGCGTAAAAAAAGAACCTTTGAGAGATCAAAGGTTCTTTTTGGATCGGGAAGACAGGATTTGAACCTGCGACCCCTACGTCCCGAACGTAGTGCTCTACCAAGCTGAGCTACTTCCCGGTATTTTTTCGACATTGATTATTATATACCTTATCACTGATTTTGTGAACTGCCTAAAAGTTATTTTTATTTTCGAAATTTTTTGCGACAGATTGATCGTTATAATAGTAAAAATAAAGAGCACCGACGGAAAATCGGTGCTCAATAGGTAGGTGTGGTAGACCTCGTGGTTTACCAACCAAAACCTTATCGCAATTGAAAGAATATCAGATTATGTCGAACTTTGTCGATGAAAAAATAATGGTTATACTTCCGATTTGTGGGAATTGTTGTTTGCGAAGTTATGAAACATGGTGTGGATATGTGGATTACCTTTAAATTCACATCTGCGAAATAAACTATGAACTTGTTCTTCCGCTATATCTATGTCGATGAGGTGTAATTCCTTCTATGTTGGTTACCCCCTCGAATTTGTGATAATGACCGCCTTCAGAAAGTGGAATAGCCGGACCAGTAACCCCGCGGATCATATGTCGATGTCCATCATTAAAAGAAGTAAAAGCAAAATATCTATGTGTATGTTGAGATGTGTTTAGGGCGGGTTCAGTAATTCCGATAAATCTATGGTTATGCCCCGCGTTATAAGAGGTAGCTCCTCTAAAGCTGTGGACATGGAGAGAGATAAGCCTTCCGTCCCATGAGTTGACGTAAAGTGGATAGGAATGAACGGGGGCAGAATCATTCGAATGATACGTGTATCCGGAAACGGGTATCTCCATCAGCAAAACTCCTTTTCATTTTTTTATATTGTATGGGAAAAAGTCTAAAAAAGAGTGGGGATTTGCCTGAAGTGGATAGAACGATAGTTTGGCGGAATGATAGTGGTGGGTGAGCACCATCATTCGCACATCCACACTTATGTTCGACAATCAAACAGACATTCGAACAGATGGTGTAATATCGTTGGATAAAATGGCATTCATAAACTGGAACGACCCAAAGTTCCAAACGGAAATGAAACGATTCCGAATAAAGGTTTAATGAAGGTGCGATGGGGCTAAGCAGAGAGCCGAGACGTTCATTAAATACGAAACGGGCATGAGAGCTGGATTTGAATACATCCTTGGCATCGTTAAATAGACGGCTTGGAATGTTTAAGAGTTTGGCTGCAAAGAATGGAAAGATGAACGAGAAACAAAATTTCTGGTTGTGCCTTTAAAAAATTTACAGATTGTTTCGGAACGATAATAAGGTTGTTTTCAGTGACGCATAGCTTCCTATAGCGGCATAGCCATAGAACCATCCCATAAAAATGCCCGCGATCAAGTGGTGGCGATGGCTGATGAACACAGAGAACAGCAATCCAATGATGACCGCTACCGCCGGTACATATTTTTTAGGGACTTTCAAAAAAATCTTTATAACTTGAGTTAGAATGAATACAACAGGTACAGCGATGAAAGCATCCCAGACATTTGTTTGTATGACAGGAAAATGGAAATTCATTCATTTCATCCCTTTCTTTCGTATGAGTAGTATTTGTTTATTTGTCAGGAAATAAACCATTTAGGTGCTAGTAGACCCGGATATTGAAGTTTGGGACATCCATACAGGAATGCAGCCTGTCTTGCAGAATATTTTCTAAAAGGCTTTTAACGACAAACAGTCTTCTTGATTCTTCACTTTCCTTGAATCCATTTCTTTCATTTGCTATAATGAGTGACATTCTAATTATAAAATTTTTAGCTATATATCTTGATTTCGAAATATTAGAGAGCAGAATATATTCGAATGAAGAGGAAGGCTGATGTCGAAAACATTGAATTGGGGCTCACCATGAAATGTTCCAAAATGTGATGAACCACCCGGCCTTCCTCGGAACTTGTAGAAAATGGATGCTTTCAAAATAATTGGAGCCCAGAAAAGAAGAGGAATCGTGCTGTTTGTCTTATAATTCGGAAAAAGAAGGAGGAAGAAATCTTTGTTAACGATCGATCCATTATCTTTGCCGGAAAAGGAAAATTATAAGTTTTTAACGGGAGGAATTATTCCCCGCCCCATTGCGTTTGTTACCTCTTTATCTAAGGAGGGTGTATTGAATGGCGGGCCGTTTAGTTACTTTAATATCGTGGCCGCTAATCCACCGCTTTTGTCCATTTCGGTGCAAAGAAACAATGGAATGAAAAAGGATACGGCGAGAAACATTTTAGAAACGGGTGAATTTGTTGTTCATATTGTGGATGAAAGCAATGTGGAAAAAGTCAATCTGACGGCTGCTACCATTCCGCCGGATGAAAGTGAAATTGAGTTGGCCGGACTGACCCCTGTTGAAAGCACAAAAATTTCTGTTCCGGGAGTCAAAGAGGCGAAAATTCGAATGGAATGTGTGTTGGAACAATCGCTCGAACTTGGCGGCAACGGAGAAAACGCTGCTTGTGATTTGATTATAGGAAAGATTGTTCAATACCATATTGACGAAAATCTTTATCATAAGGGAAGAATAGATGCCCGCCAATTGAAAGCTGTCAGCCGATTAGCCGGAAGCGATTATGCAAAACTTGGAGACTTTTTCTCTATCGAACGGCCGAAATGAGAAGAGGAAACCGAAGGAGATTTCATTTTTGGCGTTAAGGCTATGATCCTTAGTTTCCAACGTCAGAATTTGTAAGAGTATCTTTTGAAGGAATGGCGCAATGATTCGGATGAAAAAATCGCTTTGGATAAAGCGGGAAAGGTCATTATCGAGGGAATGGCGGACAAACACAAGTGTGATATCATGATTCCACGGAAATAGAAAGATGCAAAACGATAAATACCGGAATAGCGATGTTATTCATTGGAAAAACACAGCCCCTCTTCACCCTGAAGAGGGGCTAAATGGAACCGGAGGAATAAAATTACTTATAAGTGAATAAGTTCATCTTTCAGAGTAAAGTCCGTTTTATTCTTTTTTTAGAAGCTTTTTTTCAATTTGTTCACTCTTTAAAGGTTTGCTAAATAAGTACCCTTGTCCAAGGTCACATCCGTATTGCGCAAGGATTTGAAGCTGATATTCGGTTTCGATTCCTTCGGCCACTACACGTAAATTTAAATTATGGGCAAGGGAAATAATAGAATGTACAAGAGAAGCATTTTTTTGATTCGTTAATTCTTCGACAAATGATTTGTCTAGTTTTAAAACGTCGACTTGCAATTTCATTAAATACGACAAAGAAGAAAAACCGGTTCCAAAATCGTCAATGGCAATTTGGACTCCCATTTGCTTCAGCTTTTGGATCGTTTGAATTGTCGTATCGAAATCTTGAATCATCGTGCTTTCTGTCATTTCTAATATAAGATATTGAGGTTCGATCTCTGCTTTTTTTATTAAGTTTAATATGTCTTCGACTAACGTTCCTTTTTCAAAATGCTGAGGCGAAATGTTGACGGAAACGGGAACCTTATGAAAACCAAGCAATTGCCATTTCTTCATTTGCTTCCCAACTTGTTCAAGAACCCAATGTGTAATGGGAACAATTAAATCTAATTCCTCCGCACGAGAAATAAATTCACTCGGGGCGATCATTCCTTTTTGAGGATGGTTCCAACGAATTAAGGCTTCTAAAGATTCAATCCGTTTCGTTAATAGATTAAATTTCGGCTGATAGACTAAATAAAATTCGTTATTAAGGATGGCTCTTTGAATATCACTTTCGAATGAATCGTTGAAATCCGTTAGCTTGCCGCAAAATTGATAATTGTTCTTCCCGAATTGTTTCGCTTTGTGAAGAGCTTGATTTGCATGTTTTAATAATGTGGAGATATCTCCGCCGCAATTTGGATAGATGCCAATTCCAATAGAAGAAGTCGTCTTAAATTCATGGTTTTTGATTTTCCATGGCTCTTGCAGTGCCGATAAAATTCGTTTTGCCAGATTGCCCACATCTTCGATCGAAATTCCTGTAAGCAAGATCGCAAATTCGTCTCCGCTCAATCGCGCCAATGTATCTTCTTTACGAATGCATGCTTTCACCCGTTTCACAAACTGGATCAATAACTCGTCTCCTACGTCATGTCCTAACGTATTATTCACCCATCTAAACTGGTCTAAATCCAAAAACATGACAAAAAACGGTTCTTGACGGCTTTTAGCTTGATTCATCGTATGGTGGAGGCGTTCCATAAATAAGCGGCGATTGTAGGAACCGGTTAGATAATCATGGAAAGCCATGTTTTCTAATTCTGCTTCATATTGTTTTCGTTCTGTCACTTCTTTTGAAACGCAAAGAATGTGATGAAGCTCCTGGTTCTCGCCATACACGGGTGTCATCTTTGTTTCTAGCCAAATAAAAGAACCCTCTTTATGTTTAAAACGGAATTCCACCGAACTATGCTCTTTTGTTTTTAAAACGTTTTGGAAACACCTAACCACTCGTTCGATGTCTTCTTTGTGAACAAGTTTATAAGGGAATTCGCTTCCTTCATTTAGAACGATTCCTAAAACGGTACGATGTGAAGGAGAAGAATATAAAATATTCATATCAGCGTCAAGAAGAGAAACGAGGTCGGTCGTGTTTTCCGCAATTAATCGATACTTCGCTTCATATTCCTGTAATTTTCTTTCCTCTTTCACGATAAAATTTTGTAAAAACGCTATTATATAGGCCGTTTTCACTTGCTCATTATCGATAAGCGAGAGATTATTATCCACATCTGTTAAATTTTCATCATTACGGCCAAAAATCGTGTCAACCAGTTCGGACGTTCCGTCTAACTCGATCTGGAATGACTTTTTCAATGACGTCTTATTTTCAGGAATCTCCACAGAAAGATTTTTCCCAAGCACTTCATTTTCTGAATAATCGTATGTCGATTTTTGATTTATTTTTTGGAGATTGACAATCGATTCGATTATATTAGAAAAAGGGTCTGGAATTTTTTTTGCACGAATTCGTTCATTTTGGCTGCTCTTTTGTTCAGTCATGTTTTGGGCAATCCCCAATACACCGGTTACAGTATTGTTCACAATAATCGGAATATTGGTTAGTTTAAGCAATACACGCTCTTTTTTCTGATTATAAATGGAACATTGGTAGTGTCTGATTTCTCCTTGCAAGACAGCATGGAAATGTTCCATTGCAGACGCCAGACTATCAGGTGTTATTAAGGAAGCAAATGAACAGTTCATAAGATCTTTCCATCTATATCCGGTCACTTGTTCAACCGAGTGATTGGCCTTTAAAATACGACCCTTCAAATCCAATTGGAAGATAAGAACGGGATGGTTTTTTGCTGCAGATTGATGATACTGTTGGCTTTCTTTGAACTGATGCTCTTTTTCCGTTTGTTCCGATATCTCTTTAAAAATCCCCATAAAGCCTATGATTTCTCCGTTTTTATTTTTTATGGAGGAATACAAAGTGTTCACATGAAGCAGTCTGCCATCTTTTCGTTTCCATGTTGTTCGATGAAAAAGGAAATTATTTTCTTTTTGCAATAGGGTGGTCCGATTGTGGCATTCTTCCTCAAAATGACCCGGCGTGAGCTTTAAATGATGAATAGGGAGCCCAACGACATCTTCTTCTTTCCAACCAAATAACGAGGTAAAGGAAGGGTTGGCGCGGATGATGTTCCAATTGGAATCCATTATCAATATCCCATCCGATGTCGCGGCGAAAAAAGATTCAAAAATGGAACGCAAAGGAATGAAGTCTTCCTCGATTTTTTTTCGTTTGTTTTCAACTCTTCCGATCACTATCATATGAGTACATTTTCCTTGAGAATTGAAAATAGGGGTGATCGCCAATTCACTTACATTCTGACCGATGATAGACTGAATTCCGTTATTATACTCTAAGCAGCGGGCTGAAATGAACGCTTTGTTTAACGCATCATGGAGGTTTGACGCATACGGATCGGGAAGCACTTCTTCCGCAAATTTTCCGTATTTTTCTTTGTTGATACCGACTTTAAAAGCTGTTTCATTTGCTGTCAGCAATTGAAACTTTCCATCTATGACTTCAAAAAGGAGGGCAAAATCTGTCATTTGATGAAAAGCTTTCTCAATCATTTCTAATAAAGTAGAATTTGACATATTGAAACCCCTTTTAGTATAATCTCAAATTCATCTATCTTATTTTTCTTTATGTTGATAATTTTTTAACTTTTTCACGAAAAAATACACATTTATTTTATCTAATAAGTGTGTGTATAAAAGGTTTGTAGAAACTTTCTTATTATACTTTTTTTACATACTCAGCTTTCGCAGTCCAAAATCTTGTTTAAATGCTTGATGTAAATGGTTTTGGGAAGTACAAAATTATCATTTGACATTTTTTAAAACATAAAGAAAGACACCTATTCTTTTGGTAAAATATTGGTGACGAAACCAAATCCAAAAGAAAGGTGTCACCACTATGATAACGAATAAAGACTACTTTGCGCAATTACCAAAAGAAATTAAACAAGGATTTTCCGAATTAAATATTGGATATCATTTAAGAAAAGCGAATATTACGAAACTTTCCGGGTATTCTTGTCTTACTGTTTTCAAACTGATTTTTCTTTTAGTCTTCCAATATAAGAACTGGTTTCGTGCTTTTATGAGTAAACGATCTCAGGATCTGCCCGGAAAGGATACAGTCTATCGCTTTTTAAATACACCAACCTATCATTGGAGAAAGTTTCTGCTTTCATTAAGCAGTGAAATGATCCGTCTGCTTCAACCATTAACTTCAAAAGATCGTGTCACAGCTTTTGTGATTGATGATTCTGTCTTTTCAAGAAACCGTAGTAAGTCGGTTGAACTGTTGGCTAAGGTTTTTGATCACTCTACCCATCAGTACTTGAAAGGGTTTCAAATGCTTACCCTTGGCTGGACCGATAGTTTTACTTTTATTCCCATTGATTTTGCTCTTCTAAGTTCACCGAAAAAGGAAAATCGCCTGCAAGAAATCAATACCAATATTGATAAACGAACATCTGGCTATAAGCGTCGCCAGGAAGCTCTGAAATCAAAACCGGACGTGGCTTCAGCTTTACTTGATCATGCGCTTGAAAAAGGGATTATAGCTGACTATGTTCTCATGGATTCCTGGTTTACACAAGCGCCTTTAATTGAGAAGATTACGAACAAAGGGTTATTTGTCATTGGCTTGGTGAAGCAATTAAAGCAGCGATACGTTTACAATGGTGAACGTTTCACACTGAATCAACTTTACAAATTGGCAAAACCTCACATGGGTAAAAAAGACATTCGCGGATCCGTTTATGCTACTTTAGACAATGGAATTCCAGTAAAAATTCTATTTGTACGAAACCGTAATAAACGGAGCGAATGGCTTGCCATTCTCAGCACAGATACAACATTAGAAAATGAAGAGATCATTCGTATTTACGGCATGCGTTGGGACATTGAAGTCTTCTTCAAATGCAATAAATCCCTTTTAAATTTAGAGAAAGAATTCCAGGGACGTTCCTACGACATGTTAATTAGCCATACAACCATTGTTTTTACACGATATATTCTCATTGCTTGGCAAATGCGAAAAGAGGAGGATCCTAAGACGATTGGCAACCTTTTTTACATCCTTTGCGAAGATGTAAAAGACATAGATTTTATTACTGCCCTTCAATCACTTATTGACCTTTTCCAAACTTTGGCGGAAGCCGAGGTTTCTTTGAACATGGACATCTTTAAAAATCAAATGAATAAATGGTTGGCCACTATACCTAATTATATCAAGCAATGCTTAAATATTTCTGTGTGCGAAAGTTGAGTTACATATTAATACAAAATACTACAAATGACAACTGACAAAGGCTGATTGAGTCGAGTTTTTTCAAATTTTCGTTTTTTTTGCATGAAATTAGGGCATTATAAAAATTTTATTGAAAGCGTTATAGCAATCAAAAAATGATTTTCTTATGGATTTTTTGCGCAACTTACCTGTGGATATTTCTTTTTCGTTTTTTACTATGAAAAAGCGATTGGAAATCATAAAATCTGAGAGGTTTGGAAAGGATAGGTACTTTTTGTATTAATTGAATTTGAAGAAAGTATGCAAATCATTTTATATTGTAAGAAGTGATGCGTTCAGGAAGCGCTTGAACGAATTGGGATGAATAGACTATACATCGAGGTAGACGTATGCAACCGAATTTATCCCGTACCGAACCAAAATCGGAGCGATTCTATATTAGTGTAAAAAGGAAGTTTTGGATAAGCCATGCTGTTTCCATTGGATGGATGTTTTTTTCTATTTATCTTTCTCTCCCTTGGTTGAAAGATCTTTCTTCCATTCTTTCTTTTCCTTTGGCACTCCTCGTGATTGGCGGAATTGCTTATATTCCCGGTTACATGAATGCTTTTTTGGTCATAAGTTTATTGCTTGATAGACAACCAGCTTTTAAGAATGAATTTCCTTCTGATCCAGTGACTTTGCTTATCGCAGCTTATAATGAAGAAAAAACCATTTATAACACGCTGCGATACGTGGCCGCTCAGGACTATGGTGGAAAAATGAGCATAATCGTTGTTAATAACCATTCAACAGATCACACGGATCAAGAAATTTTGCGAGCAAAACAAGAATTCGATTTGGACATGACCATTTTACACGAAGAAAAGCCGGGAAAGTTTCATGCCTTGAATAAGGGATTACGGTATGTGACGACACCTTATGTGATCACTTTAGATGCCGATACATTGCTTCATCCATCTGCTGTTCGCTATTTAGTTGCCAGAATCAAAAGCAGTCCTCTGGATGTCTGTGCGGTCGCTGGTTCGGTGCTTGTTCGAAACAGCCGCGAAACGATTTGGACGAAAATACAAGAGTGGGATTACTTTCTGAGTATTGCTTCAATTAAAAGATTACAAGGATTATATCAAGGTACATTGGTCGCGCAAGGTGCTTTTAGTTTATTCAAGACTGACTGTATACGCGAAGTACAAGGATGGCCGGATGCTATTGGAGAAGACATAGTTTTAACGTGGAGACTTTTACGTAATGATTGGAATGTGTATTATGAACCTCTGGCTGTTGCCTTTACAGATGTCCCCACTACCTTTAGCCGCTTTGCGAAACAACGTTCTAGATGGGCAAGAGGAATGATTGAAGGATTAAGTGAAGTCAAACCATGGAGACAGCCGAAATTATATTGGAAGTACTTAACCGGAATTAACTTCGTGATGCCTTATCTGGATGTTGTTTACACTTTTTGTTGGATTCCGGGATTCATATTGGCCTTTTTGGGCGTTTACTGGATTGCAGGCCCCATGACGCTAACGGTTTTGCCTTTAAGCATCGCTAGTTATGCCTTGCTTTATCACTATCAAAAACATTACGTATTTCGAAATCTTCATCTAAAGGTAAGAAAAAATAAATTAGGCTTTGTTTTATTTCTTCTTTGTTATCAAATGGTGATGTCGCCGGTTTCTGTGATGGGTTACTTGCAAGAGTTTTTCAAATGGAAACGTGTTTGGAAGTAAAGACGATTACCGCTCATTTTATTTAGTGTCTCTCTGATAGAAGAGAGTTCTTTTTTTACTATCTGACGCATCTTCCGTGAAATTTCTATGGGGAAAAGTCTCCTTCTTGTTTCCTGTGATATTTTTGCATCTAAAAATAGTCGTTTTATTCAAAAATGAAGTGGATAAAGGATGTGTGAGTAAAATGTTTGTGGGAGAAATTCTTAGAATTCCCCGATGAGGGGGTTGGGAACGTAGGTTCGCAATCCCCCTCATCGGGGCCACCAAGCAAAGTGCGGTAGGATCCCAAGCAGGAAACATGAAAAAAGGACTCTCTCCCTGGTAAGATGATCATTGTTCACACCATCAAACAGGAGGAGAGAGTCCCATGAATATTCAACAACATCTTACCACAAATTCGTTGACATGGAAAGAGATCGAACTTGATTTGTTTCGAGCCTTGCAAAACGCCTTCACCGAGCTGTTTACGGCTCTGTTGGAGGACATCGACCGACAATTGGCGGAAACCCGGGACAAGCGCCGGTACCACTTGAAAGACAAACGACGCACCACGATTCAAACCTTGTTTGGCGAAGTTACCTTTGAGCGAAACTACTATTTAGACCGAGAACAAAACCGTTACACGTTTTTGCTTGATTCCTTTTTAGCGTTTGATGGATCGCAGTCAATCAGCCCTTGTCTAGAAGAAACGGCGATGGGATTGGCTGTGGAGTGCTCTTCCTATCGCAAAGCGGCTCATACGCTTGCCCAGATGGTCGGGTATCCGGTGATGAGCCATGAGACGATCCGCCAGTTGGTGCTCGAGGCTGAAGTTCCGCTGCACTGCCCGGTTGACCAGCGATATGGACGGGTGCTGTTTGTGGAGGCCGATGGACTGTTTGTCTCTCTCCAAGGGAAGGGAAAACGGGCCAAGGAAGACAAAATCCTGACCGTTCACGAAGGATGGAAGCGCAACGGCTCACGGATCGAATTCGTGAATCAGCGCCATTACGTCCATGAAGGCAAGGGGGAGGTGTGGGAAGGCTTCGAGGAATTTTTGATGAACGAATATGCCTATGATCCGTGTCGGGATCTTCTTGTCATCAACGGGGACGGCGCTCCATGGATTACCGCGTGCCGGGAGTATTTCAAAGGACGGGTCTGCTTCCAATTGGATCGATTCCACGTGGCGCGTGAGTTGCGCCAATGCCTCTCGGGCCATCCACGGTGGCAGGCGATTCGGCAAAAGCTGGCGAAGCAGGATGAAGAGAAGCTGCTTGTGGAACTGAACAGCGCCCTCGGCACGCTGGGGGACGAAGCGAAAGAACAACAGCTGGCTGCCTTGATCCACCGGATCGAATCGATGCCGGGATGCATCCGTGATTACCGGGAATGGCTGAAGGAGCAAGGAGTGGACACAACGGGCATGTATCCGATGGGGAGGGCTGAAAGCGTGATGAGCCAGCTGGCGTATCGGGTGAAATACCGCCGCAGTTGGACAGACAAGGGACTCAGGGCGTTTTTCAAGGCAATGATTGCCCGGATGGATGGGATTCGTCTTTTCGGACATCGTTTAGGAGAAGAATCGTCGCATCCGGCGGAGGAAACGGCATCTACCAAACAGACGATCGTGAACAAGGCGAAACAACGCATCCGCCGTCTTCTTCCAGAGGTAACGCGGAATAACGTGCCATATTTACAGCAATCGTCCGGGACTCCGATCTATCATGCCCTGTCTGAATTCAAGGGATGGTAAAAAAAGGTATACATATTCGTCTGTCATGGCAAGGGATGAGAGTCCGAAAGCGCTTACGGATGAAATTCAAAAAAATGGTTCGCTAACCTATGACTTACATCTATTTTCAGCGAACCAAAAAAATTCCCACAAAGTCTTGACTGACTCATAAAGGATGGAAAAAGAGACGCTGATTCAAGCCATGTGATATGATAGAAAAAAATGGACGATTTTGACGTAGAAAGGAAATCATGAAATGTATATAGCGGTAAAAGAAATTGAACTATCCTATGCTGACACGGATATGATGGGCGTCATCTATCATGCGAACTATATTAAATGGCTTGAATTGGGAAGGGAAAAGCTCATAAAGGATGTCGGCTTTGACTATTTGGACATGGAAAAAGCGGGGTATTATGCTCCGGTATACAATCTGAATATTACTTATAGAAAATCATTAAAGCTCGGAGATAAAGTGTTTGTTAAGACGTGGGTTGAAAAAAATCAAGGCTTAAAGACAGAATACGGTTTTCAAATCGTAAACGGAGATGGGGAAGTATGTGCGGAAGGAAGTACGACGCACATCGTGGTTCGCAAAGATGAAAAAGGCGAATTCAAGCCTGTTCAATTTAAAAAAGCATTTCCTGATTGGTTTCAAAAATATGAAGAAATAAAGAAAAAATAATAGACAAGCTCTTAAAACACGAAGATTTTTTCTTCTTGCCGGCAAAACGTCGGCCGGCCTGTCCTGCTTCAAAGTATGATATAGTAAGAATGGGGGAAATTAGAAAAAATAACAGGATTGAATATGGCGATT
The DNA here is from genome assembly GCF_001050115.1 of Bacillus smithii. Lineage (NCBI taxonomy): Bacteria > Bacillati > Bacillota > Bacilli > Caryophanales > Bacillaceae > Bacillus > Bacillus smithii. Next base: position 639,434 of record NZ_CP012024.1, read on the forward strand.
TCATCGTTGTCCAGTAAAGGTGGGAAAAAAATGAAATGCGTGATTTTGGTTGGCAGCCCGCTGCGGCCCAGCCGATCTGATTCGATTGCCGATTTTTTAAAAAACCGTTTAGAATCGATCGGACATCAAGCGGAAGTGATATCCATTCGGGACTTGCCGGCTGAGGATGTTTATTATGCTGATTTTCATAGTACGGCTATCCAACAATATAAGCAAAAAATCGAAGAAGCGGATGGATTCGTCGTGATATCCCCGGTTTACAAAGCATCCATACCGGGTGCATTGAAGGCGTTTATCGATTTGCTGCCAATGGATATTTTAAAGGGAAAATCAGTGTTTCCGATCATGGTGGGAGGAACGATGTCGCATTTGCTGACGATTGAATATGTTCTAAATCCGCTTCTTTCAGTCATCGGGGCCACTCAAATTGCCCGCGGCGTTTACATTCACGACTCGCATGTGCAGATGAAGGAAAATGGAGAAGTCGTCATCGATTTGGATATTCAGGATAGACTGAACAACAGTTTGGCTGATTTTATCAGATTTTCTCCGTCATAACCGAAACCTGCCGATATAGGCGGGTTTCTTTTCAAGCAAATACAGAAAAATGAGTGAGGGGGATGGGAACATGACAGATCATTGGAATGTCAAGCTATATGATAACCAACATTCTTTTGTCTCGAAAAATGGGACAGAGTTGATAGACTTGTTGGCTCCGCAAAACGGAGAGCGCATTTTAGATTTGGGGTGTGGAACTGGAGATTTGGCTAATCAACTGTATATGTTAGGGGTGGATGTGATTGGAATAGATTCATCCGGAAACATGATCGAACAAGCACGAAAAAAGTATCCTCATCTTGAATTTCAGCAAGCGAATGCGCTTGATCTTCCTTTTGAGGATGAGTTTGATGCCGTGTTCTCCAACGCAGTTCTTCATTGGATTAAACCGCCGGAACAAGCGCTTGAAGGCATTTACAAAGCGCTGAAAAAAGGAGGCCGATTTGTGGCAGAGTTCGGCGGAAAAGGGAATGTCCAAATGATTGTCAATGCTGCGATTGAAATATTCAGAAAATTAGGAATAAAAAACCCTGATGCACGCATTCCGTGGTATTATCCAAGTATTGGCGAATACACTTTTTTGATGGAGCAATATGGTTTTCGGGTAGCCGCAGCGTTTCATTTTGACAGACCTACTCCATTATTGGGCAAGGAAGGTTTGCGGAATTGGCTTAAAATGTTTGGAAATCCGATGTTTCAAGATCTGGACGATGAAACAAAAGAAGAGATTATTTTAGATATAGAAGCGCTTTTGAAAGAAAAAATGTTCAAAAACGGTCAATGGATGGCTGATTATAAAAGGATTCGGGTCGTAGGTCTTAAGGAATAGAAGGTTCGTTTTAGGAAGAGTACTAGGTCTTGGAATAGAGGCTATAATCCACAAAAGCCTTTCGTTCTTTAGCAGTGTGAAAAGGAGGAGAGGCTTTTTTTATCAAGAAAAATGTCGTTCTTTCTTCCTGAAAGAAATCGTCGATCTTGTGAATAATTTTGATTAAAAATGAAAGAATTT